>JBGUKN010000105.1:0-18980 GCA_045114455.1 Victivallales bacterium | reverse complement strand
TAGAGACAGGGCCCATGCCCTGGCCGCCGCCAAAGCCGCCCTGACCCGCCGGACGCTGGCCGCCCTGCATACCCTGGCCTTGCGGACGCTGACCGCCCTGGCCGCCGCGACCGCCGCGACCGCCGCCGAAGCCGCCCGCGGATTCAAATTCTTCCTGCGTGACCTTCACGACTTCGCCCTGTTCCGGACGAACGTCGGACTTGACGCCGCGTTTCTGCGAGAAGAGCCACTTCCAGGATTCGGGATTCTGATAGGTCCGGGTCCAGCAGTCATGCTGCACGCCGGGATATTCCTTGTAGAACACATCGTCGTTACCGGCCTCTTTCAGCGCGGCATACATACGGCGGGAAAGCATCACGGGCACGGTCGGATCGGCTCCGCCGTGGAAGATCCAGATCGGGAGATCCTTCATCTTTTCGGCCTGTGCGGGATCGCCGCCGCCGCAGCAGGGCATCGCAGCCGCGAAGAGATCGGTGCCATAACGGGAAATGAGGTCCCAGGTGCCATAGCCGCCCATGGAGAGACCGGTGATGTAAACGCGGTCGGGATCGGCGTCAAACTCTTTGATTTTCTTCTGGATGAGGACAGGGACCAGGCCGAGCGCCTGCGCGGGCTTCTCGGTCAGTTTCGCGCCCGTGCCGCCGCGATGGAGCGGAGCCCAGAGCTGGCTGCTGGGACATTCGGGTGCAATCAGAACGACTTTCTGCTTAGCGTCCTTGATCTGCTTCACGATATCGGGGACGGCCAGACGGATGGAGGCGAGGTTTTCGTCGCCGCGTTCGCCGATGCCGTGCAGGAAAACGAGAATGGCGGGCTTGCCGGGCTGGTCTTCGTTGTAGACGCCCTGGCAGTACCACATGCTGCCGTCGGCATCTTTGATGGTCTCCCGCTTCATGTTGTTGTCCTTCAGAATCCGCAGTTCATTTGCGAATCTCTGCTGGATCTGTGCGGACACGGGTTCGCTTTCGGTGATGACCGCGGCATCGGCCGCCGCCACAAGCGCCGGATCGGCCGGCTTGAAAGCGGATTCTGTTGAGCAGGCAGCCAGAACGCCGAGCATGGCGCAGCCGAGCATGCAGATGCTTTTTTTCATGATTGTTCGTTCCTCCATGAAAATTGATTGATTGTGTTTTTTTCGGCATAATTCCGGGTATGATCGAGGGGGGACCCGGAAATACGCACAATGATGCGATAACATACTGCGGAAATACGGAAAAGTCAATAGCCGACGGAAAAGAAATCCGTTTTTTTGTTACATGTCCGTGTCTTTCCAAAAGCGAAAAAACTCCGTGCAAAACGGGAATCGGCGGCTTTTCCCAACTCCCCGCGCTTTCCGGGAAGCAGCGGAATCTTTTGTCCGAACGGCATTCGTCTTTTTTTTACAACTCTCTTGACAATACGGGAATCGGTGATATAGTATTATAAAATTTCTGTTTTAATTAGAAAAGCATAAACAGGTTTCGCCCGGGAAGAGATCGACTTGCCATGAGAATCAAAATTCCGCTTTACGTCATTTCCATCGTTCTGGCCCTGATCGGCTTTCCGCTTATCTTTGTCATGCTCTATCTCGATTTCATTGATTCCGAGATCTCTTCCAAATTCCTGTGGGCGACATCCATTGTCTGCTGCATCCTCAGCGTCCTTTCTTTCTCGCTCGGTCATATTCTGGCGGTCTGGGAGGAAGAGGACGAAGAGGAATGACCTTTTCCGGCAAAGACGCATCCCGCCGGACAACCACCATAATCCCGGAGCCCATTCATGAATGATCTCAACACCACAATCGTCACTGCAGGAGACCAGAGATTCGCATGGGGGGTCTTTCTGCTGGTGGCAAGCATGCGCATGAACGGAATGATGCATCCGGTCGTAGCAGGAGCGATGAACTGGACCCCGGAAACGAAGCGGCGCATAGCGGCGTTTGGCGGCGTGACGATTCGCGAAATGGAGCCGAGCAAAATGTGCGTCACCTGCCAGAAACCGATGCTGATGAGCTGTGACGATGTGAAAACCGACTGGATCTGCTGGGCGGATGCCGACGGGATGTTCGTAGGCGATTGCAGCGAATGGCTGACAGGCGATTCTCCCGATGAAATCACCATTCGCAGATGTTACCCGGTACCGCAGGATTTCACCAGGGAAAACCTGGAAATCTGGCGGAACGACATCGAACGGCATTTCGGCAGGGCGCTTCCGGAAAGCCGTTATGACACCCGTGTCAACGCGCCTTTCATTGTCGTGCATCGCCGAAACATCCCGTTCCTGCGGCGCTGGCAGGCTCAAATCGGAAACGTTTTGCCGCCCGATGTGGAAATCATCATGAAAAAGGGCAGCGCGTATTACCAGACGGATGAAAGCGTTCTCGGCAGCCTGCTCTGCTTCGACCCCGACGCGCCGAAGGTTTCGGAGTGCTACAAAGCCAACGGCAGTGTCGACAAAAGCCGCTACTTCGCGCATTTCGCCTACAATCCGAAACCGTGGCAGATGTGGAATTCTTATTCCATGAGATGGCATGACCTCGTCATGCAGGGTGTGGACTGGCTCGTCTCCAACCGGTTCGTTGCACCTTCCGAACTGCCGCTCTCTCTGCGGCGCAGCTGGTGGCCGGTGTACCGAGCCTGCGCCTGGACCGCCCCCTGGGTATGGCGGGCGACTAAGCTGAAACGGCGTCTTTTCCACAACTGATCCATCCGCCGGCCTGCTGCTCCCGTTGAACGCACCGGGAGAAAACGGGGCTTTTCGCAAACGCCTGTCCACCTCATTTTTAATGCCGACGCAAAAAACTACCAAAATAATCGACAATATCGCTTGACTTTTTCATTTCCGGTAGTATATTAACTTCATCGACTCGCTCGCAGGACCGTTCCTGCGGTGTTTTTTTCAATCAAATCTCAACCTTTCCAGTTGAGTATCAAGGAGCCCGACCAAATAAGATTCACCCGCCTCAACCGAACCACGAATTGAACTGAACAGACAAGACGACGACCTCGCACACAGGTCGATAGAAGGAGACTTTACCATGGCCGACACCAAACAATACCGCATCGAAACCCTCGCCATCCACGCCGGACAGGTTCCGGATCCGACCACGCTCTCGCGGGCGGTCCCGGTCTACCGCACCACGGCCTACGCGTTCCGCAATTCCAAGCACGGCGCCGACCTCTTCGGCCTGCGCGAGACCGGCAATATCTACGCCCGCCTCATGAACCCGACCGAAGACGTGCTCGAACAGCGTCTGGCCGCGCTCGACGGCGGCAAGGCCGCGCTGGCGGTCTCCTCCGGCACGGCGGCGATCTACTTCACCATCACGAACATCGCGAAACAGGGCGACGAGATCGTGGCTGCGAACAACCTCTACGGCGGCACCTTCACGCAGTTCGACGCCATCCTGCCTCAGAGCGGCATCAAGGTCAACTTCACGCCCGTGAACGATTTCGAGGCCGTCGAAGCCGCGATCAACGAACGCACCCGCGCCATCTACATCGAGACCGTCGGCAATCCCGGCCTCGACATCGCCGACATCGAGGCGTACGCAAAGATCGCGCAGAAATACCATCTGCCGCTGATCGTGGACTCCACGTTCACCCCGCCCACCCTGCTCCGCCCGATCGAACACGGCGCGAATATCGTGATCCACTCGCTCTCGAAGTGGATCGGCGGACACGGCACGGCCATCGGCGGCGCGGTCGTCGACGCCGGCAACTTCGACTGGACCGATCCGAAGTTCGCCCTGTACAACGAGCCGGACCGCGGCTACCACGGCCTGCGTTTCGCGCACGACCTCGGTCCGAACAACCCGCTGGCGTTCATCCTGCGCCTCCGCACGGTCGGCCTCCGCAACCAGGGCCCGACGCTCGCCCCGGACGCCGCCTGGATCTTCCTGCAGGGCCTCGAATCCCTCCCGCTCCGCACCGCACGCCACAGCGAAAACGGCCTCGCGGTCGCGAACTTCCTGAAGAACCACCCGAAGGCCGCCTGGGTCAAGTATCCCGGGTTCCAGCCCCTCGCGCAGAAATACCTGCCGAACGGCGCGAACGGCATGGTGGTCTTCGGCGTGAAGGGCGGCGCGGCTGCGGCGCAGAGGCTCGTGGACAACGTCGGCCTCTTCACTATCATCGCGAACGTCGGCGACGCGAAGAGCCTCATCATCCACCCCGCCAGCACCACGCACTCGCAGCTGAGCGAGGAGGACCAGATCAAGGCCGGACTCCCGCCCGAGCTCATCCGCCTCTCCATCGGCCTCGAGAACGTCGACGACATCATCGGCGCCCTCGACGATGCCCTGAAGCTCATCTGAGACTCAAGTGCAGAACGGGTCCCGGCCGATCAAGCCGGAACCCGTTGAAAGAATCGTTCGTTCCTTTCCCCGGCTCCGCAGAAATGCGGAGCTTCTTTTTTGTTCCCTTTTTCTTCGGTAAAAAAAAATTTCCTTTTACAGCAGTTTGAGCAGAGCGTCGCGACCGGTCATGCCGGGACGGACGCCGAGGGCTTCCGCGGCGGGGGAGACCGCTTTCACTGTGGCGCCCAGCATGTCTTCATAGTTTGCAACGCCGGAGACGACGGCGAGGGCGTCCCCGACTTTCGCGGCGGTATCGGCCGAGATGTAGCCGCATCCGAGCAGGCCGTGCGGCGCGCGGATGACCAGGATCTTTGTATTCTGCGTGGCGAAGGTGATCGCGTCAAGCGCGTTTCCGTCGAGTTGAACCGTATCCATTGTTCGGAGCCTTTCCTGTTTGTTTGTATCAAATATATCACAGAAACAATAAATGTCAAAAGCGATGAAAGGCGGAACGACGCCCGAAAACGTCCTTCCACCCGAATGATCGTTTTATGCAAGCTTCGCCGAATTATTTCTTCCGGGCCGTGCGCCCGGCGGAAGCGGATTTCGCCTTCGCTGTCTTTGCGACCTTCTTTACAGGCTTCGCGGCGGCTTTCTTTACAGGCTTCGCGGCGGTCTTCTTCGTTGCCTTCGCGGCGGCAAGTTCCGCCTCGACGGCTTCCCTGCGCGGTTCCGGGAACGTCTTTTCGTCCAGGATGCGCTTGTAGTAGAACTTGGCGGTGTAGAGCGCGGCGGCGGGGTTGTGACCGAGCACGCGGTCCTTCACGATGAACGTAGTCGCCGGGGCTTTGCTGTGGCGCGTGAAGATGGCGTCGTGCCCCACGCAGAGTCCGACCAGCACGTTCAGGTCGGAGCCCCATTCGTTGAGTATCTGCGCCTGAAGCGCGGGATTGCAGCAGGCTTCGTTGCAGCCGGGGCAGACTTTCAGGCCGTCGGGGATGCCGAGCTGGGTCTTGTCGACGGAGCCGACCTTGCAGATGACGGTCTTCGTTTCGATCCCGGCGGTGCGGACGATCTTCGCGTAGAGCGAAGCTTCGTCGAGCAGGCCGATGCAGCTGGCGATGCCGAGTTTCTTCACGCCGAGCTTCTTCGCGAAGCGGATGGTCTCCTCGAGGCGGGTCAGGCGTCCGTAGTATTCGCCTTCGATCTCGGCGGCGGCGCGTGCGAGCTTGCCGTCGGTCGTGTTGGAGGCGTAGAACCTGCGGGTGCGCTCGAGCGCGTCCGGGTATTGTTCGGTGAGGCAGAACGCGGGGAACGTCCTGTCCTTGCGGTAGCAGTTCCGCACGGAGCATTCGGAACAGCTGAGGTTGCAGTTCGTTTTCTTGGCCATGATCGTGATCTCCTATGTGAAAATTGGGTTATTCCTGTTCGGTTTGGGCGGAGCGTTTCCGCAGGGCGGCGACGCGGTCCGCGACCCGGACCGTGCCGTCCCTGTGCAGGACTTCATCGTTCTGGTACGAGGTCTGGTCCGGGCGCATGCGGCGGTTCATCGCGTCGTGTCCCGCCGTGCAGAAGGCCATGCAGCGTCCGCAGAGCGTGGCGCCGTAAGTGGCCTCGGCGTGTTCGCTGATGCGGATGCGGGCGTCGCGCTTGTTCCAGAGGTCGTCGTAATGTCCGGCTTTGGACTGGTTCTCCTCGACCGGGACATCGACGTTCGGATTGAATAGCGCGCCCTTCCAGACTTCCGTGCTGAGGCCGCGCGCCATGTGGGTGCAGGCGGCCTGGTTGCAGCGGGCATAGCGGTACGTCATGCCGCCGAGCTTGCAGATGTGCGGCGGATTGAGGGAGAGCGCGTGCGCCGGGCAGTTGCGGATGCACTCCATGCAGCCGTCGCAGAGCGACTGGTCCAAGAGCTTGTCCGCGGGCTTGAGCGGAGCGGTGGTCGGGATGCCGACGAACCGCTGGCGGGAGCCGAACTGCGGCGAGAGCGCGAGCCCGTTCAGGCCGAACGTGGCGAGTCCGGCGGCAACGGCGCAGTGCCGGTAGGAGAGCGGGCCGAAATAAGGCTTGCGCGCCCCGTACTGCGTGCCGCGGGCGGGGATCGGCATGGCGGCGTATCCCTCGTTCTCCAGGAACATCGTCATGCGGTAAATCAGGTAGTCGAGCTCCCGGTTCAGGTAGGCGTAGCCGAACATGTTGTAGCTGTAGTTCATCTTCCCGCGGCGCATGATCTCCAGCGCACCGTCCGGGATGTGCAGGGACAGCACGACGACGCAGCGGCATCCGGGCAGGCAGTCCTCCGGGCGGAAATCCGGTTCCAGCGCCTCGTTCAGGATCCCGGCGTCGGCGATTCCGACGAGGGCGGAGCCTATCTCCTTCGCGTATGCCTTGACGCGTTCGGTCAGTTCGAGATCGTATTGTTGTTCATTCATAAGCTCACCTCATCGTTTGTTCGTCCAGTACAGGACGCGGCGCTGAATGCGGTCGAAGATCGTCATCAGCAGGATGACGACGACGGACAGAAAGATGATTCCGCCGAGGACTTTGCCGTACTCGGCGAAGTCGGCGTAATACTGCACATAGAAGCCCATGCCCGCCTTCGCGCCGAACATCTCGGCCACGGTCAGCAGGATGAAGCTGAAAATGAGCCCCGATCCGATGCCGGCGAAGATCTGCGGCATGGCGCCGGGCAGGATCACCTTGAAAACGAGCTTGCGCCCGGTCAGCTGGAGGCAGCGCGCGTTGTCGATCCAGCGCGGCTCCAGCATCACGACGCCGTGCAGCGTGCTCATCAGGACCGGCCAGAAGACGCCGAGGAAGATGATGACGGCGGAAGACAGCCAGAAGGACGGCAGAACCGCGATGGCGTACGGGATCAGCATGGTCGGCGGGACCGGGTTCAGCGCGCGGAAAAGCGGCATCAGGATCAGTTTTATCTTCGGGTGCATGCCGACCGCGAGCCCGCAGGAAACCCCGGCGAGGATTCCGGCGGTCAGGGACGGGATCAGCAGGCGCATGGAATAAAGGAAACCTTTGAGGAGTTCGCCTGAGGAATGCGCCATTTCCGGGAGGATGACGCCAAGCCCGGGAAAGAGGACCGGATCAAGGGCGTGGGTGAGGTCCGTCAGGACGGCGTAGAGCGCGATCAGGACGGCAAACACCGCAGTCGCGCCGATCGCGGCGATCCTGCGGTCGCGTTTCGCCTGTTTCAGTTCAAATTCATGATGGTTCATATTCCGCTTCCTCCCTGCTGTTCCTGGGATGCCGCCAGCTGGCGTTCGACGGCGTCGTTGAGTTCCTGCATCAGACGTTCGCGAAGCTCGCGGAACCGTCCGTCTGCCATGAGCGTGGCACGGGAACGCGGACGCGGCAGGTCGACGGGGATGTCGGCGGCCACATGGCCGGGGCAGACGCCCAGTACGATCACGCGGCCGGCGAGGATCAGCGCCTCGTCCACGTCGTGCGTCACGAAGATCACGGTCTTTTTCAGCGAGCCTCCGGCCTGCCAGATCTCCAGCAGCATGTCCTGCTGTTTCGCACGCGTGATGGCGTCGAGTGCGCCGAACGGCTCGTCCATAAGCAGGATCGGGGAGTTCATGGCAAGGGCTCGGGCGATCGCGGCGCGCTGGCGCATGCCGCCGGAAAGCTCGCCGGGGAGCTTGCATCCGGCGTTCGCCAAGCCGACCATCGTCAGGTAATCGTCGGCGATCTGGCGGCGTTCGGCGCGCGTGAGCCCGGGACGGGCCTGTTCGAGCGCGAGGACGATATTATCCTGGCAGGTGCTCCACGGGAACAGGCTGTAATCCTGAAACACCATGGCGCGGTCGAGGCCGGGGCCCGTGACGTTCTTCCCGCCGACGAGGACTTCGCCGGAGGAAGGCATGAGGAGCCCGCCCACGAGCCGCAGCAGCGTGCTTTTGCCGCAGCCTGACGGGCCGATGACGGCGATGAATTCGCTGGCGGCCACGGAAAGGTCGATGTGAGCCAGGGTCTGTTCTCCGGCATGGGAGAACGACAGGTCGCGCAGCTCGATGAGCGGGGTTTCGTTCACAGGTTCTGATCCTTATAGCGTTGTTCGAGTTTTTCCCAGAAGGGCTCGTCCGGCTGCTCCTTGCGGAGTTCCTGAAGCGCCTCGAAGTACAGCGTGGTGTCAATCACCTTCGAGAAATCGGGATCGCCGTCCGCGTAGCCGATCTTCTTCATGTGCGCCCACATGGCCTCGACACCCTTGCGGTTCGGGTCGACGGAGAACTGAAGATGCGGGTTCAGCACCAGGTCGCTTGCGAGCTTCTCGCCGAATTTCTGCTGGGCGACGTCGGCGCGGACGCCGGACTGCGGATCGTCAACGAACTTCTTTTCCGCGAGGAGTTCCGCCTTCAGGAACTTCACGAGCTCGGGACGGTACTTCTGAAGAGCTTCCTCCGTCACGACGATGCGGCAGCAGGGATGGTTCGGGGACAGGTCGTTGCTCCACAGCGGAGACGCCAGACCGGCCTGGACGGACTGTCCGATGATGTTGGTCGCGCCGACGCCGACGTCGACCTTGCCGCTCTTGACGGCTTCCAGCACGTCGACCGGGCGTTTGAACTCGACGATCGTCAGGTCCTTTTCCGGGTCGATCCCCGCCTCGAACAATGCGCCGCGGAACACGACATCCGAGGTGAAGACGCGGGGCGTGCCGACCGTTTTTCCCTTGAAATCCTTGATGCTTTTGTATTCGTCCGCATGCTCGGGCTTGGTAATGATCGGATGCCCGCCGGAGAGGTTTCCGCCGATGATGACGAACTTCGATCCTTTGGAGACGAACGTGAGCGGGCCGCCGGTGCCGAACGAAACGCCGATGTCGAGCTTGCCAGCGTTCAGCGCGTTCAATCCGTCGCTGGAGTTGGTGAACAGCACGAAGTCGGTCCGGACGCCGGATTGGTCGAAATAGCCCTCGTTCAGCGAAATCATGGGCAGGGTCGAGCTGCCGCCCTGCTGGTAGCCGACGCGAAGCACCGGGGTCGCCGCGTCCTGTTTGCCGCAACCGGTCAGGAATGCCGCCGGGACGATCCCCGCGGCGAGAAGTGTAACGAGCGTATGTTTGATGGTCATGGTAATATTTCCTTCCATGGATTGCATTGTTGTCGGGTGAAATCAGATGCCGTTGCCGGAATGGAACGATTCCCGCAAGTTCAGTTTTTCATTCATGTCGGACCGGTAGATGTTCATGATCTTCCGCTGGAGCGAGATGACGGATTCGTTTTCGAAGAGCTTTTCCCTGGAGATCTGCCGGGAAACCGGGTTTTTCTCCAGCGCGATGACGCGTCCGGGCGAACTGCCGAGCACGGCGATCTCCGTGCCGAGGTAAAGCGCCTCGTCCACGTCATGCGTCACGAACACCACGGTCCTGGCTCCGTGCGAGTCCCGGTGAAGCTCGCGGACCAGGTCCTGAAGCATCGCCCGGTTCACGGGGTCGAGCGCGCCGAACGGTTCATCCATGAGCAGGATCCTGCTCGGGACGGCGATGGCGCGTGCGATGGCCGCGCGCTGGCGCATGCCGCCGGAAAGCGCCGCCGGGTACTGGTTGAACACGCTGCCCAGGCCGACCATTTCCAGATACGACTCCGCCAGGGCACGGATTTCCGCCTTGCTCTTCTCCGGGAAAGACGCCGCCAGCGCGAGCATCAGGTTCTTTCCGGTGGTCATCCAGGGAAAAAGCGAGTAGTCCTGAAATACCACGGAGCAGGCCGTTTCGGGCCCGTCGACGGGTTTGCCGTCCACGAGGGCGTCCCCGGAAGTCGCCTTCAGGAGACCGGCAATGATGCGGAGCAGCGTGGACTTGCCGCAGCCGGACTGTCCGAGCAGGCAGAGAAACGCTCCGTCCGGAACGGTGAGGCTGATCCGGTCGAGAATGATCTTCCCCTGGAACGCGACTGAAACGTCTTTGCACTGGATCATTGCACGGCCTCCTTATAGCGCAGGATGCGTTTTTCGATCCGCTTGAATCCGGCGGAGATCGCCGTGATCACAAGCCCGATGAAGATGATACCGACGATGACTCTGGCATAGTCGCCGAAGTCGGCGCGGTCCTTGACGTACCACCCGAGCCCTTCCGTCGCGCCGATCAGCTCGGCGGCGGTCAGCAGCAGGAAGCTGAAGACCAGGCTCAGGGACGCCCCGGTCAGGATTGACGGCATCGCGCCCGGCAGAAGCACGCGGAAGATGAACGTGCCGCGTTTCAGGTGAAGCATGCGGGCGGAATCCAGCATGGTCTCCGGGATGTTCACGACGCCCGCGACGGTGTTCGCGAAGATCGGCCAGAACGCGCCGGACCAGATCACGAAGATCGAGGCGGCGCTGAAGCTCGGCAGCAGCCGGATGGCATACGGGATGTACACGATCGGGGGAATGACGCTCAGGACCTTGCTGAACGGCTCCGCGGCGTTGCGGAGACGCGGAGAACTGCCGACCAGCAGGCCGCCCGGGATCGCGGTGCCCAGCGACAGCAGGTACGCGGTCCCCAGCAGGTAGAGCGAGGAGAGCATACCGTGCGCCATGTCCTTCAGTTCGCTGAAGAACTGCCGCAGGACGGTCTCAAGAGCCGGGAAGTACACCGGATCAAGCAGCGGCCAGTTGGACGTGACCAGCTGCCACGCCAGCAGGAAGCCTTCCAGCACCGCAGTGACGTCAACAATGGCGGTACGGCGGGCTTTGTCCCAAACGAAGAGCATGCGGACCAGGGCAGCGGCCAGGATCAGGACACCAGCGGCGGCTGCGAACCAGTCGTGTTTCCACACCGCCGCGGCGGTCAGTCCGATGAATTCAATGATGAGCAGGATCTTCACGTTTCTACCTGTTGGAGAGTCTTTGGGTAAAGTTTCGAGGCTGAAGTTGCGTTCCTCAGTTGTTCGCCTTGAAGAAGGCGTCCATTTCTTTGTAGATCGGGTCGTCGGGATAGCGCTTCAGGACTTCGTCGAGGGCTTCCCGGTAGATCGTGGGGTCGATATGGTCGTCGATGTGAACCTCATTTTCCGGGAGGTAGTCGATCTGCTTCATGGTCTCCCAGAAGTCGATCGTGCCTTTCTTCAGCGGGTCCGGGTTGGACGTGAACGTCTTGTTCGTGTAGGTGTCGGCCTTCAGAAGTTCCGGGTCCAGCTTGAACGCCTTCGCGAAGATCCTGATGGTCTCCTCCTCGTTCTCGCGGTAGAACTTGTAGGCGCGGATCTCGCCGATGAGGTAGCGGCGGTAGATGTCGCGTTTCTTCTGAAGATCGGGCGTATTGGCGATCAGGCGGCAGCAGGTGTAGTCCGGCTGGAAGTCGGCGATGTAGTTCGAGACTTCGAGTCCGAAATTCTTTTTCGCGAGGGAGAAATGCGGACTGAACACGATGCCGGCGTCCACTGCGCCCTTGTTGACGGCTTCCACGACGGCGCTCTGGCCGCCGAATTCGATGATCTCCAGGTCCTTGTTCGGGTCGATCCCGGCCTTTTTCAGCGCGCCGCGGAAGATCACGTCGCCGGTGGAGAGCTTGCCGAGGCCGACCTTCTTGCCCTTGAAGTTGCTCAGGTCTTTGAACTTGTCGAGGTTTTCCGGTTTCACGATGATGGCCTGGCCGCCGATCATCATGCCGCCGAAGATGGTGAAGTCGACGCCGCGGGCGATGAAGAGCAGCGGAGCCGCCGTGCCGAACGTGCCGACGTCAAGTTTCTGCGCCTGGACCGCGGAGCATCCCTCGGCGGTCGTGTTGAACTGGAAGAGGTCGACGTCGAGGTTTTCCTCGTCGAAATAGCCCAGGTCCTTCGCGATGAAATGCAGGCCGTGCGCAGGTTCGGCGAGGTAGCCGACGCGGACCTTGTCCTTTCCGGCGGAGCTTTCCTTGCCGCATCCGGCGAGGAAGAAAGTCGAAAGAACGCCTGCGGCAAGCAGGGGAATGAGCGTATGTTTGATGTCCATGTTCAATGTCTCCTTATATGGCAGTGATTTTTTGGCTTGAAGAAAGCCGCGGATGCTTTGTCGCATCCGCGGCAGGTGCTTTTATTTCTCCTGATAATTCGGTCAGGCATCCTGGATCGGTCCGGGGATGCCGGTCGTGTCGGGTTCGGGATTCTCTTCGGGCTCGACGATTTCGGGTTCGCCGGTCTTGCCGTTTTCGAACCTGTCGTCGCTGTCAAGAAGCAGCTGCTGGAATCCGAGGTTGGTGATCGGGTGTTCCGCGCCGTACGAGACTTTGTCGACGACCGTGGAGATGTCGTTGCGGATGATCTCCGGCGCGGTGTCGAACGGACCGGAGAGTTCCGCCCGGGCGATCAGCACCAGTTCGGAGGTACGGGTCGTCTCGCTTTCGGAGGAAAGCGCCCAGCCGAGGATGGGGATGTCCTTCAGGAACGGGATGCCGGAGACGCTGCGGATCACGTTGGTCCGCTTGATGCCGCCGATCACGAAATCCTTGCCTTCGTTTCCGATATGGACCTCGGTCTCGAACTCGGACTTGTTCAGGCGCGGGGAGCCGTCGCTGTTCCAGCCGAGCAGGCTCGTGCCGGAGACCCTGATCGGCAGGATGGAGGCTTTCCCGGTGACGACGGGGGTCACATCCAGCTCGAACCGGAATCCGTTCGCGGCGGTCGTGGTCTGGGTGTTGCCGTGGTGAACGGCGAGATTCGCCTCGTCGGGCAGTTTCTCATGTTCGCCGGGGATCTTGTCGTTGATCGTGGTGTCCGGAATGGGCGTCTGTTTTTCGTAGAACAGGCCGGTCCCGACCGAAACGGTCGACTGGCGGCGGTTCTTTGCCACGATCACACCCTGCGTCACGACTTTCGCCCGTCCGGTGGAGGTCAGGAAATCGAAGTATTCCGAGTTCCACTTCGGGTTGAAGTTGAAGAAGTCGGTGCGGCTGGAGTGGGAACCGTCGATCCCGCCCGCGAACGTGCTCGCCCAGTTGTTGCGGTAGCGACCGCCCGCGGAGAAGAAGTCCACGCCGTCGTTGTTCTTCCAGCTCTGGAAGTCGACGCCGAGCTTGTCATCGTTTTCCGCGCTGATTTCGACGAGCTGATATTCGAGACGGATTTCCGGCATCGGCCGGTCGTACTGCTCCAGCTGTTCCTTGATGCTGGCGAGACTCCAGTTCGGAGCCGCGATGAACAGTGCGTTCAGGCCGCCGTCCACCGTGAGCGCATCCGTGCCGCCCGTGAACTCAATGAATTCATCGCGGGTGTGTGCGCCGACGTTCACCAGCATTTCCTTCAGGTTGGCCGCGGCGTTCACTTTCGGGAAGTAGATGTATTTCGGACGTCCCATGGAATACCCGATTCCGGGCTGGTCCAGGCGTTCGATGATCTCGTCGATGCTCTCGCCGTTGCCGGCGTTTTCGAAACGGTAGTCCTCGGCGGAGACCAGCAGGACGCTGCGCCCGTCGTTGAACTTCACCGCGTCCACCGATACCGGGTTGCCGAGGATCTTCACGCCCTGCACCACGCTCAGCAGATAGCCGCGGAGCGCGTAGGGCTCGGCGTGTTTCAGCGTGTAGAGTTTCGTGATGACGAACGGGTCGGTGTTGGTCCGGACGAAACGGACCGCCCCTTCCGATTCCTTCACATCCACGCGCAGCTGGGTCTGGACAGTGCTGCTGCCGTAACCGGCGCTCGGGAAATAGTTTGCATCCGACTTATAGTTGCCGGGGATCTGATGCGGGATGAGGTCGATATCTTCGGCGAACGCGGGGATGGAAGCCGTCGCGAGGATCGCAAATAAGGTCTTGATGTTGTTCATGGCTCATGTTCCTTTCATAATCAGAGGTTGGATGCCAGTTCACGGTCGGATGGGGCGGACGTTTCGCTGTTCGGATGAATCAGGTTCGCTTCGCCGGGCTCGACGGGGGTGGCTGCGACTTCGCGACTGACCGGGACGGGCGTTTCGCCGTTCGGATGCACCAGGTTCGCTTCGCCGGTCACGATGACGTAAGTCTTTTCCTTGATGGTGGTCGTGGTGCCAAAGAGGTATTTCAGCACGGGGATCCTCACGAGGAACGGGATGCCGACGGTCTGTTCCACATCCTGTTCGCGGACGTAGGTCGCCAGCAGTTTTTCGGTCTTGAATCCGAGCGTGAGCTCACCGGAAACGGCGCTCGTATTGCCGAGTTCGTCGCCGCGGTTGCTGCGTTCGGTCACGGTCTCGGAAAGCAGGTTGTAGGCGAAGACCACGCCGCCGTTGTCCGCCGCGTAGAATTCTTCCGAGGACGGGATCTGTCCGTTCGCAGCGACGTCGTCCTGCGACGCGCCGAAGCAGATCACCGGGTTGATGACCGAGAGCGTCAGGCGGCTGTCCGCGCCCTTCACGATATGCGTGCGGTCGTCGGAATCCTTGTTGATGTTCTCATAGCCGGGCGTGAGCGTGGCGGTGTAGACTTTCGGCAGATGCGTGTTCAGCGAGGCCACGTCATAAATCGGCGTATTCACGAACGTGAGGTCGGCGTGCGCCGCGAGTTTCGCGTTGCCGGACTGCTGCAGCACGCGGACGAAGCTCATGTCGAACTGCGGAGCCGTGAAGAACGCCCCGTAGCCCCACGAGGTGGTGAAATGCTTCGTGATGTCGGCGAATTTCGCCGCGCCGCTGATCAGCTTCAGGATGGATTCGCTGGAGAACACTTTTCCGGCGCTGTATCCGGCGGAGAAGAGGTCCAGGCCGGGACCGTTTTTCCAGGCAAGGTAGTCCAGCCCGATGTCGCGCAGGTCGCTTTCGCGGATCTCATAGTAGTTGAGGCGCAGATTGACCTGTGGCACAGGACGGTCGAGGTACTTGACCCACGCGAGGATCGCCAGAGCGGCCTGCTCATCGTCCTTCCAGTAGATCGTGTTGGTGTCCTTGTTCAGGTAGGCACGGCCTTCGGGGGTTTTCATCGTGCCATCGTTGATGAGGCGCACGATATCTTCTGCGGCACGGTAGCTGGGGTTGTAAGTGATTTTCGTGACGCCGGTGCCCTTGATGATGGAGCCGTTCTCTTCCTTGCCCGGCTGATCCAGTCCGGCGACCAGCTCGTCCACGTACGGGATGAAGTCCTCGCCGGTCGAAACCACGATCATCTGTCTCTTTGCCTTCGAGTAGTTCACCCGGTCGACTTTGGACGCGACGCTGTAACGTTTGACCGCTGCCTCGATGAACGGGCGGATGTCGGTCGCCTTGAGGTATTTGAGTTCGTAAACCTTGCTGACGATGTTGACCTGGCCGTCGTCCTGCAGGAGACGGATGGTCCGGATGTCCTGTTCTTCCGGCGCCTGGCCGTACAGAAGCGGCGCGCCTGCGATGCCGGCCGCCAGAAGGGCGGCGAGAATATGTTTTCTGTTGTTCATGGCTGATTTCCTGTTTGTGGTGTTGATTGAAGTTGTGTTGGGGTGGATGAAGCTTTATTCCGCGGCAAAACACGTACAACATCGCATTCGGAAGACCATGGAATCTTGGAGTACGGAGGGACGGTTTCTTTCGGGGAAGACGGGGGTGTTGCTTGTTTCTTTGGTGACTTCTCCTTGGACAGATCGGTTCGAGGGTGGTTTGATGGTTTGTTTGACGATTTGTTTCGAATTATACGCTACCAATATAGTAATGTATATTTCAAACAAAAAAGAACGGAACTGAAATCCCGTTCACGACAGAATTAATATACACCAGAAAAATCGATTTGTCAAGCCAAAAGCAAACAAAAATGGTAGATTTTTCTTAAAAAAAGTTGTTTTGAGCTCAGTTTTCAGATGTTTTTTCCGCGGCAGTGCGGCGAATCTCCGCGGTGCCCCCAGTTGATGGTCTCGCCGATGGAGAGGACGCGCCATTTGAGGCAGCTACGGTCACTCCGCGGATTCGATGATCCCGCCGCCCAGGACCTCGTCGTCGCGGTACAGGACCGCCGACTGGCCGGGCGCGGCGGCCGTGATGCCGTCGGGGAAAACGAGCTTGCCCGCCTCAAACACCGCATTTCGAAGGCTCGAGGCGGAACGCACCTTCACCTGCACCTCGCCGGAGGGCTCGTCAGTGATCCAGGCGCAGTCAACGAGTTTGAGCTCATGTTGAAGGGTGTTGTCGGCGCTGCCGACCACGACCTCGTTTCGGCATGGATTGAGCTCCAGCACGTACAGGGGATGTTTCGCGGCGATGCCGAGCCCTTTCCGCTGGCCGATGGTGAAATGCCAGAATCCGTCGTGCCTGCCGAGCACGTTTCCCGCCGTGTCAACGATGTTGCCCTCGCGCGGCGGCGTATTCAGGAGTTCCGCATGGTCGCCGCTGTAGAAATCCTGGCTGTCCGGCTTGTCCTTCACGCTCAGCCCGAAGCGGGCGGCGAGCTCGCGGACTTCCTGTTTCGTCATGCCGCCGAGCGGGAACAGCAGATGCTTGAGCTGAGATTGGTTCAGCCGATAGAGGAAATACGACTGGTCCTTCTTCTCTTCCACGCCGCGGAACAGATGGACCGTGCCGTTCTCCTCGCGTAGCCGGGCATAATGCCCCGTCGCGAACTTGTCGAACGCCACGCCGGATTTCCGCGCCAGTTGCGGCAGCACGCCGAACTTCATGAAGGCATTGCACCGCACGCACGGATTCGGCGTCCGTCCGGCGAGGTATTCCGTGCGGAAATAGTCCAGCACGACCTTTTCGTATTCGTCCGCGCAGTCGAACACGCGGTATTCGATTCCGAGCTGACGGCACAGGGCTTCCGCGTTCGCGATGTCCTCCGCCTCGCCGGGCCCGAAACACGCGTCCTTGTCGCCGCCCTTATAACGCCCCTCGCGCCAGAGTTTCATGGTGATGCCGACGACCTCGTGCCCCTGTTCTCGGAGTAAAGCCGCCGCGACCGAGGAATCGACGCCGCCGGATAGTCCCACGGCAATCTTCACGGCAGGATCTCCAGCATGCGGTCGATGGGCGCTTTCGCCTTCTTCCGTTCGGCTTCGTCCAGCTCGATCCGGGGTTCGAGGTCGCGCAGGGCGAACAGCACGTCTTCGAGCGTGATCCGCTTCATGTTGGGGCAGAGAACCTCGGGTTCGAGCGGATAGAATTCCTTCTCCGGGTTCTCCTTTTTCATCCGGTGCAGGATGCCGCATTCCGTGCCGATGATGAACTCACGGCAATCGGATTCCCGCACGAATTTCAGCATGCCGCCGGTGGAAAGCGCCTGATCCGCGAGCTTGACCACGGCGGGACGACATTCGGGATGGACCAGCACGAGCGCGCCGGGATGTTTCTCCTTCGCGGCCTGAATGTGCTCCGGCATGATCTTATTGTGCGTGGGGCAGCAGCCCGGCCACAGGTCGATCTTCCGGTTCAGCTTGGACGCGATATTGCTGCCGAGGTTGGCGTCCGGCAAAAACAGGATCTCCTGTTCCGCAGGGATCGTGGAAATGAGCTTTTCCGCGTTGCCGCTGGTACAGCAGAGGTCGACCTCAGTCTTGGTCGCGGCGGTCGTGTTCACATACGCCACGATCAGCGCCTCGGGGTGTTCCTTCCGGTAGGTAGCGACCGCGTCCGGGTCCGCCATGTCCGCCATCGGACACCCGGAGAGCGGGTTCGGATGCAACACGATGGAGTCCGGCGACAGGATCTTCGCGGTTTCCGCCATGAAGCGGACGCCGCAGAACACGATCACCGGGGCCGTGCATTCGGCGGCCTTCCGGGAGAGCTCCAGCGAGTCACCGACGAAATCCGCGATGTCCTGGATTTCCGGCTTCGTGTAGTTGTGTGCCAGGATCAGGGCGTTGCGTTTCGCCTTCAGTTCGGCGATTTCCTCCAGTATGGCCATATCACCGGCCTGCGAATTCAGCATCGTTCACGATTCCGCAGCAGTCGCCGACAACCTCGCAGCAGTCCTGAACGGGCTGACAGCAATCGGCTTTTACCGCGGAGACGGACACGGTCCTGCAACAGTCGCTTTTCGCCTCACAACAGCTCTTTGCGGAATGGCAGCAATCATCTTCTTTCGCCGCGAAGGAAGCGGCGGCGGCAATCCCGGCTCCGACGGCCAGCAGGATCAGGGGAAGAATGTATCTTTTCATGGTCATGTTCCCTGTGCTTAAGTTCAGAAATCAGTTCACTCGCTGAAGAGCCAGGTGGAGAGGTAACGTTCGCCGGTGTCGGGCAGGAGCGCCACGATGCGTTTCCCGGCGAATTCCGGGCGTTTTGCGAGCTCAAGAGCGGCATAGAGAGCAGCGCCGGAACTGATGCCGACAAGCAGGCCTTCCTGCGCGGCGGCCGCACGGGCGGTCTTGCCCGCGTTTTCCGCGGAAACGCCGATCACCTCGGTGATGAGGTTGGTATTCAGCACTTTCGGCACGAAGCCTGCGCCGATGCCCTGGATCTTGTGCGGTCCGGGCGCGCCGCCCGCGAGGACCGGGCTGGTGTCCGGTTCGACCGCGAAAATTTTCACGTTCGGATTCTGTTCGCGCAGATACTCGCCGACACCGGTCAGCGTGCCGCCGGTGCCCACGCCCGCCACGAACGCATCGACCTTGCCGTCGGCATCCGCCCAGATTTCCGGACCGGTGTGTGCCTTGTGGTACGCCGGGTTTGCCGGGTTCTCGAACTGCTGCGGGATGAACGAGCCGGGATTGGCGTCACGAAGTTCGAGCGCCTTTGCGATCGCGCCCCTCATGCCCTTCGCTCCTTCGGTCAGCACGATCTCAGCGCCGTACGCCTGCGCGAGCTTGCGACGCTCGATGCTCATGGTCTCCGGCATGGTCAGGATCAGGTG
>JBGUKN010000104.1:0-25710 GCA_045114455.1 Victivallales bacterium | reverse complement strand
ATCGTCGTTCATCAGAGACCATTCGATAAAGATTTTCAGAAAAATCTCTCAAAGTCGCTTGACTTTTGACACACCATCTTTTGTCTTGATCTCAAGTCTCCCCCGGGCGCTGCCGCCCATCCAGGCGTGGCGGCGTACACCAGTGCCGACTCCAATCTCAGTGCACCCGTACTGATGCTCAAAGGCGGCTGGTCCGCACCCGTACTGTGAAGCTCAGTTTCAGTGCCGGCGGGCCCTCTTCAGCGCTGCGGAGATGGAGTCCGCGGGCGTCGGGTCGGCAGGCGTTTCCTGTTCTGATGCGGCAGACCTGGCATCATTCCCCTGAGAACCGGAAGCCGGGGCTGCATTCGAGGCTGCGCGCGGCGTTTTCCCGCGTTTGCGGGGAAGCCTGACACCTGTTTTTATCTCGGAACCGGAGGCGGAACACGCCTTTTCCTCGTCATTTTCCTTTTTCTTCACGACAAAGAACCGTCCGATGAGCAGGAACCGGCGTTCGGCGATCTCGAACAGGAACAGCAGGATTGCTGCGAGGCAGAAGAACGGCGTGAGCGGGAACGCGCGGAGGCGCTTCGGGATGTCGTCCCAGGTCTCCTCAATGGCGATGCGTTCGCGTCCGCCGCTTGCCCGGAGCAGTTCGGTGAGCTCGCGGCCGGAGGTCTGGTTCGGGGTGAATTCGGGCGAATACGGCAGTTCGACGGGCACGAGCGGATGCGGCCGCGAATTATCCCACTGAACGGAGCCGAGGACGATGTTTCCGCCGGGGAGCGGGACCTCGGAGACGAGACGGTCGGGGCCGTCCCACGCGAGCGGATACTTGCGCGTTTCGGTCCTGCCGGAATCGTCACAGAAGACCGCCGTGAGGACGGGCGTATTGCGGAACGGATCGGAGGTGCGCGCAGGGTCGAGCTCAAGCGCGACGCTGTGGCTGCCGTTCCGTATTTCCTGCGTGATCATGTAGTCCGCGCCCTCGTCGTCGGATGCGGTCATCCAGGTGACGAGCGCGGTCAGGAACGGCGCGGCGCCGGGGTCCTTCGCGAACGGGCCCGTGTAGCGTCCGTCGGCTTCGGCGCAGAACGCCACGGTTCGGCCGAGCCCGAACAGCCCGGTCGCGGCGAGGGGCGCGCGGTCTTCGTCGTCGGTGATGAGGACGGCGTCGCATCCGGGGCGCAGATAGCAGAGGTTGAGGCCGTTGAAGTCGAAGGTCCGCGAGAACTTGCCGGACCCGGGCAGCGTTGTCGCGGCGGGCTGGAGCAGGCCCTTGACCGGGTCGGTCAGGAACGTGCTGCGGACCATGACGAACGTGTCCTCGGCGAAGATGCGCGGGAGCTCCTCGGCCTTGTCGGTGAAGTATGCGAGGCCCTTGCCGCGCTTCGCCACGTCCATGAGGAATGCCGCATCGCAGTCCGACTTGGTGCCGAGGCCGACCACGCTGACCGTGATGCCGTTGGATTCGGCGGTGTCGAGCAGGGCCTTGTAGGAACCGGGCTCCTCCGCGTCGGAGGCGTCGGCGAAGAGGATGATGTGGCGCGAGGGAATGTCGGATTTCGTGAGCATCTCGAACGCGGCTTTCAGGCCGGTGTAGGTGAAGATGCCGCCGCCCATGGACTCGATGGCGCGGATCTTGTTCGCGCGGCCTCGGACGTCTGCGACCGGGGCCAGGCCGATGACCGTATGCGGCGCGCTGTCGACCGCGATCACGCCGATATGGTCGAAGTCGGACAGCAGGTTCAGGACCTCGACCGTGGCGGTGTTCGCAAGCGACATCTTTGTGATGCCGCGCGAATTGGTCATGCTCATGCTGCCGGAGCGGTCCAGCACCACCACGACGGCGTTTGTGCCCTTGCGGACCTCGTTGCGCTGTTCGAGCGTGACCGGGAGCACGTCCTCGATCTCGCTCCGGTAGTAGCCGCCGAGCGCGAAGGAGGATTTGCCGCCGGTCATCATGAACCCGAGCGAGCCCGCGGAGACGAGCCCCTTCAGGCGGGCGAGCGATTCCATGGAAAATGACGACGCCTTTACGTTCTCGAAGATCACGCCGGAGACGCCGCCCAGCACCTCGGGCGCGAGCGCGGCGGGGGAGGGCTCCATCACGCGGACGTCCAGCCCGGCTTCGCGGAGGATGCGCGCGAGGTTCTTCGTGGGGGACGCCGTCACGAGCAGCACGGGCTTGCGCCCCTCGATGGAGACGATGCGGCGGACGCGGTTGTTCTCAGGGACCGGATCGGCGGGCGCATCGGACGGGAGCACGAGCTCGACTTCGTAGTTCGCCGTGCCGGGCGAATCGGTTTTGTCGCGCCAGGAGACGGTCGTGACGCCGCGGCGCAGATGGATTTCCCGCGTGAGCCATGCGCCGCCGTTCTTGCGGATGCGGCAGACGGCTGGGCCGGGCGACTGCGCGTACAGGCGGGCGGAGACGGTGTAGATCACGCCGGGCGCGGCGCGGAGGGGCGCGTCGACGGAGAGGACTGCGGCGTCGTCGGCCGTGCTGCGGGTGAGCATGCGGAAATCGACCGCGACGCCCCGCGCGGCGGCGGTTGATGCGGACGCGGAAACGGGATCGCCCGTGGTGTGGAGGCCGTCGGACAGCAGCAGGATGCGCCCGGAGGCGTCGGAGGGGATCAGTTCCAGCGCGGCGTCGATCGCGCCCGCAATGTCCGTGGCGTGCGGGTCGGCGGGGGTGGTCTGAAGCCCGTTGAACGCCGGGGAGTCCGGGAGTTTTTCCACGAAGGTCGACCCCGCGAACGAGATCACGCTCAGCTTCGAGCCGGCGGGAGCGGAACGTTCCAGGCGGCGGATCAGCGTATCCATTTCCTGCCGCGAACCGTCCGGCATGGAACGGCTCCGGTCGGCCAGCACGACGAGCGTCCCGGCGCGTTCGGGCAGGCGGATGGAGATGCCAGCCGCGGCCGCCGCGACCATCAGGTAGAGCAGGACGCGGAGGAAGTTCAGGATGCGGGTCGGGAGTCTGCGGAACGTGAACAGCGCGAGCAGGGGCAGCAGGAGCAGGAACGCCGCGGGCTGCCAGATCAGGAACCAGTTCAGCATGGGCCGCCTCCTTTGCGCGTAAGGATGATGTGGTGTATTGCGAGGAGCAGCGCGGCGAGCAGCAGGAACGCCCACGCCATCGGACGCAGCATCCAGAACGGCATGACCGCGAGGCTGTCGGCGTTGCGACGGAACGGGCCCGCGCCGGAGAGGTCGGATTCCTCCGAACGAAGCCCCATTACGCTCGCGGACCATTTCGCATTGTCGGATTCAAGCCGCCACACGCCGTGGAGCATCGGGCGGAAATCGGCCTGTCCGCGCATCGCCCGGATCTCCATTGTTTTGCTGTCGGGACGGACCGCGTTCAGCGTCTGCGCCCCGCGCGGCAGGCGGATATGGAGCAGTTCGCCGGACCGCAGGTTCGAGCGCGCCGGGCCGAATCGCTCCGAGCGGACGGTTTGCGCGAGGTTCTGGAAGAAGACCGGCCAGAACGGATGGCGCGCGATGTTGGAACGCGCCGGATCGAGGTTGAGGAAGATCTCGCGGTCGCGGTTCAGGTTCTGGCGCGTGGAGAGCACGGGCACGTCCCCGCTCCGCAGAAGCGTCTGCCCCGGCAGGTCTGTCACGCTGACGGACCATTGGAGAGAGTCGAGCGGAAGCCCGCGCGAAAGCACGGAGGCATTTTCCGGGGAAAGCGGACCGGACGCGGATGGCGCGGCGTCTTCGTCCTGAGGCGGATTTGAGGTGGTTTCAGATTGTTGGTTGTCCTGAGGCGGATTCGTAGTAGCAGTCGGTTTCTTCGCCGGGGCGGAGAGCCAGTAGAGATGCACGGGCGCGGGGCTTTCGGCTTCGGCGGGGAGGATGTCGAGGTCGGGCGTTTCGCCGGTCAGCGCGGGGCGGAATGACGGGTTATTCTTCAGCACGCGGTCGAGCGCGGACCGCGCGGCGGCGGGGAACGATGCGGCGACGCGGTATGAGACCGGGGAATCGTCCTCGGCCTCCAGCACAGCCTCGTCGTCGCAGACCAGGGCGTTGGCGGAGGCGTCGGCGTTTTCGAGGCGGACGGTGATCGCTTCGTTCGCGGCGGACGGGACCGCCAGCACGATTCGGCGCGTCTCCCTCGGCGCGAGGTGGAGCTGTGTCCGCAGTGAACCGGGTTCCAGCGCCAGCGCGGCGTCCAGCGGGAGCGTCGAGAAGTTCGCCGCTTCAATCAGGATGCGTCCTGCCGTGCGGCGGGCGTTTACGATCGCGGAGTTGCCCAGCGGCGCGCCCGCGGAATAACATGTGGTGTCCGGCGCAAGTTCGATCGCGGGCTTGCGGTCGGTCACGATCAGGAGATGGCAGCCGCGCGCCATGCGCCGGGCGAGGGACGCCGCGGCGGCGAGGTCGGACGAGGTCGCCTGTCCGGTCCAGAACGAACCGAAATCCGTCCGTGCGCTGCTATCCGATGCGAGCACGGGCGATTCGCCCGCGACAATCCACAGGACGCGGCGGTCGGGCAGGGATCGCAACTCGCGTTTGATGAATTCCGCGCCGGATTCGAGCGGGGACTTGCCGCCGGGTACCTTCGCCTGCATGGACATGGAGTCGTCGAGGATCACGGCGAGTGGAGGGAAAGTCTCCGGTGTGGAGACGAACGGCGCGGCGAGTGCGGCGGTCAGGAGGAGCAACGCGGCGAGCTCCAGATAGAAGATTGCGGGCGGGAACCGGAATTTGAGGTGCGTGCCGCTGTGCGGGGACGCCTGCGGACGGTCCCACAGGAAGATCGCGGACACGATGCGGGTCTTCGAGCGGCGGTGCAGGAGATAGAGCAGGAGCAGGACCAGGAAGACCGGCAGGGCGCACCACAGGAGCAGATCGTGTTCGAATCCGAAGAAGAAGTCGTTCATTTGAGCAGCCCCGCACGGAAAAGTTCATCGGGACGGATTTCGGGATAGAAATCCGCGGCGGAAAGCGGCAGGAGCAGGACACCCCGGGACATGGCGGCGGCCGCCCACATGGCGCGGTGGTTTTCGAGGCGTTCGTGGTAGCGCGCCAGCGCGCCTTCATCGAGCACGAGTTCGCGTTCCTCCCCGGTCTCGGCGTCGATCAGCATCACGTTCGCGTCCGGTTCGGGTTCGAGCTCCAGCGGGTCCAGCACCATCACGACCACGGCGCGCTTCGCCCCGTCGGCGAGGCGTGACAGCACGGGTGCGGGATCGTCCGGCCCCATGAGGTCGGTCACGAGGATACGGATGCCGCGCCGGAAGAACTGGCCGGAGAAGGACGCTGGATTCGCGGAGGGGCTGAACGGTGCTTCGAAGGGCGGGAAGTCCCAGAGGAGCGGCGAGGCGGGCGCGGGGTCCTTGCGGAACGTGTCGGCGGCGTGCCAGACGTTCAGGGAGAATCCGGAGTTCGCGGCGGCGGTCGCGAAGATCGCGGCGAGCGAGATCGCGGCAGACGCCTTGCGTTCGGTCGACGCCATGGACGCCGAATGGTCCAGGATCACGTCGCACCTCGGATCGATCTCCTCCGAATACTGCTTGATCATGAGCTGTTCGCTCCGGGCGTACACGCGCCAGTCGATGCGACGCAGATCGTCGCCGGGCCGGTACTCGCGGTACTCGGAGAACTCCAGCGCGTTACCCGTTTTGCGTCCGACGCGGCGGCCGTCGATGCCGGACACCTGCGCGGGAGCGGTGAGCTCCACGCCTCCGGCGGCGGCCAGGGCGCGTTCGACCGCGTCCCTGAAATACGGGATGGATGCTGCGGTCGCGGTCATGACGCCTCCTCCTTGCCGTGGTCCTGTTCCGCCGGGGGAACGCCGACCTTATAGGTCGAAGCGGAGCTTTTCAACAAGCCGAAGACGGTGAACAGGACAATAATTGATACAATATAAAGGACGAGGCCGATGAATCCCGCGCCTGTTCTGGTAGTCAGCGCCAGCAACAGCTGGATGGCGACGTAGCCGATAATGCAGATCATGTTGAACCGGACATGGAACTCCCACGGCGCTTTCATCTCCGGTTTCCTCCTCTGGCTGGCGTATGCGAGGGCGAGCCCGAAATGGATCGCGGTCCAGGCGTTCCGGATTCTGCCCAAGCTGCTCAAGCTGTAGAGGATGGCCGACCCTAATAGCCCATGATAGCCGCCCTCCGTCCGCATGAATACCCGTACCGACAGGAACATGGTCGCGAGGACGATCAACTCCAGCGCGATGACCGGGAGCAAGGAGAGCGGCGAGGCCGGGTCGAACAGTTTCCGCAGGAACGATCCCTTCGCGTTGATCCGGCGCTGCTGTTCCGCGAGGAGCGAGGTGACGGACATCGAGGTGACGAGCAGGCAGCAGATGCACACGCAGAGCCCCCACATGAAATAGATGAGAAACACTCTGAAAAGTTCCCTGTGTTCGTTCAGGACGGCATGGTTGCCGGTTCTGTTCAGAAGTGCGGGAAAAGCATTTGTCAGGAGCAGTCCCGCGAGGAAGAATCCCGCCGCCGCGTACAGCAGGATGCGGATCCTCTTTGAGGGGCACTTGCCGAGTCCGTATTCGCCTGTGTCGGCGGCGGCGAGCGGGAAATAGACGCAGCCGAACAGGCACGACGGGACATAGCAGACCGAGAAGAGGATCCAGAAGTCCGAGGCATTCTTTGCGTCGAATCCGAGCATTGCAAGCGTGACCGTCTCGATGCCGATGCAGATCGCCACCAACAGGGAATCCAGACGGTAGCAGAACGGCTGCATGACGAAGAACAGGGAAATTGTCAGGACGGACAGGACGACGCCGACCGGCGCGGCAAACGCCAGTATGAACGTCCATTTCGTGTGGTCAATCGCGGCGAAGCCTATCAGCATCAGGAGCGCGACGACGATGGCGGGAAGCAGGAGCAGGACGAACCGTTTCCATGTGAAGAGCAGGCTCTGAAGCGCGCCCTGCACCAGGCCTTTGTTCGTGGTGTACTGCACCAAATGCGCCAGCAGAGGCGGCTCCTTGGCGCGGGACGTCATGAACCCCTGGGCTTTGTTGCGGAGCCGGAACGCCGGGATGACCATGAACACCGGGACGAGCAGGAGAACCGGCAGAATGTAGATATTGGCGGAAATCCCGAGAATGGAAGCAAATCCGCCCAACAGTTCGCGGAACGCTTCGTTGTGTTTCCCCCCGGACTTGAGGAGAATGAGCAGGACTCTGATTAGCGCCAATGCGAGCATCCCGAAGAAATAGAGCTGGAACAGAAGTGCGATCCACTTCAGATGCCTGAGCTTGATCGGGGCGTGATGCTGGGCGACTTGCCGGAAGTAGTAATAGTAGATGTTCCAATCGGACGTGTCGCGTCCCTCCAGGCCCAGCCCGCGATCAAACCGCTCGCCGATGCGGGCGAACCGCCGGAGAAATCCGGGCTTGTTCTGCCGGGCTTCTCCGGTTTCCGCGGGGCGTCCGGGGGAGGGCGCTTCCGGCGGCGGATTCGTGACTTGGGACGCGTTTTCCGGGTTCATTTTCCGAGCATTTCCTTCGTGGGGGACTTGACTTCGATTTCAGGGCGGCGGTGGAGCCGGAACGCCTTGAAGACCGCGGGAAGCAGGATCAGGAAGAGGACGCCCGTGACTGCCAGGGACGCGCAGAGCGCCTGGAGACAGACCTCCTCGGCGTTGTCCACGGTTTCCATCAGGCAGTACGTCTGGGCGACGATCATGGATGCGACGCGCAGGGGAATCGCGTCCGGTGTGTCCTCGTTGATCGCGACGGGGATCCATACGGCGATGTTTCCAATGACCAGGAAGATGATCGCCCACAGCCACGCGGGCAGGGGCAGGCGGGTCCGCCAGCTCAGGATGAGCGACAGGATCACATACCCCAGGAAGGATACGAGGATGCACAGGAACCCGAAGACGATGAATTCCCCGTTTCTGGGCAGGTCTCCGAGCGGGATCAGCGCCACGGGGAGCGGCAGGAGCAGGAACGCCAGCATCACGGAGCCGGAGAACCCGGACGAGAACAGGAAATGCAGGCGGCGGCCGAAGAAGCCGCGCGGGCACTTCATGTACACGCGGATGCTGTTCGTCGGCGTCTCGAACAGCGCGACGATCCCCAGCACGACGATCGGGAAGGCGCAGAACAGGAACTCGACGGTATAGAACATCTCAGGCGGATAGTCCGGCCCGGCGAAGAGGATGTAGAGCGGCGCCATCAGGAGCAGGGCGAGGAACGGCAGGGCGAAAAGGTAGACTTTCGCGGGCAGGAGCCGGTTCGACTTCGGCGGGGAGACGACCGCGAGGGAGAGCAGGAAGATCAGGACGCCGATCATGAACGCGATCGCGTATTCGACGAGGAGCATGACCCAGAAGACGGGCTCCGCGCCGCTGTCCATGAGCTCCTCGGCGATCATGAACGCGAACGGGACGAATCCGAACGCGCTGTTCACGAGCGCCACGAAAAACAGCACCGTGACCCATTTCTGCCCGAACGACCCGGCGAAGATGCCCGCGAGCGTGTACAGGACGAGGATGGGGAAAAGATACAGCGTGATGAGCAGGGACGCCGCCGAAATGCCGCGCATGAAGTACGCCGCGGTCAGGGCCGGCAGCAGCATGGAGAAGATGCACAGGATCATGACCATCGCGCCCTCGATCTTCCCCATGATGATGGCGGACGGTTTGAGCGTGGTCAGCATGGCGTAGTTCAGCTCCTTGTCGGAGCGTTCCTCCGCGAATCGCTGTTCCGCGCCGATCGTGCAGATGATGATGGACAGGGCGGCGCCCGCGAAGATGATGAGCAGGAAGAACGTGACGCCCTCGTCTCCGTCGGCGTTGAACGTCATGGCGGAGGAGAAGAAGAGGGCGCAGACGAACTGCGCGACGAGGAGCAGCCCCATGAAGATGAGCATGCGGCGGTTCTGGAAATACTGGCGCATTTCCTTGATGAACACCGGGTTCATGGACTCGCCGAGGCTTTCGATGAATGCTTTTCCGATCATCGGTGCGTCTCCTTACTGGACCTTGCCCTGCGTGATCTTCATGAAAAGCTCCTCCAGGCCCATCTGGTTCCGGTTGAACGACAGGACCGTGAGCCCGGCGGCGAAGACGGTGCCGACCACGCGGGAGACCTCGGCGTCGGAGCCTTCGATGACCGCGTGGACTTCGTCGTCGTCGAACAGGTCCACGGAACGCGTGAGCGGATGCTCGAGGAGTTTCAGGCGGACGGGTTCGGCTTCGCCGCGCGGCGTCTTCAGCGTGATGCTGACGCCCTGCGGGACGGCCTGCGGCTGGGGTGCGGGGGCCGTGGTGTCCGTTGCGCCGGACAGGCCGGCGGTTTCGCCGGGCTGAGGCTGTGCGGGCGCGGATGGCGCGGGAGCTCCGCCGTTGACCTGTGCGAGAAGATCGTTGAGCGTGCCAGCGGACAGGAGCCTGCCCTGTTCGATGATGACCGCGCCGTCGCAGATGTCCTGAAGTTCGGACAGAATGTGGCTGCTCAGGAAGATCGCTTTCTTCTGTTCGGCGAGGATCTTCAGCAGGGTGCGGAGCTCGTGGCGGGCGCGGGGGTCGAGACCCGCCGCCGGCTCGTCCATGATGAGCACCTTCGGGTTGTGGATCAGGGCACGCGCGAGGCTGACGCGCTGCTTCATGCCCTTGGAGAGCGCGAAGAGGAACTTGTAGCGGAGTTCGCCGAGGTTGGTGAAGTCCACGATGTCGTTCAGCGCACGCGTGCGCTCCGCGCCCTTCAGTCCGAAACTGCGCGCGAAGAAGTCGAGGTATTCCCAGACCTGGATGTCCTTGTAGCCGGGCAGGGAGTCGGGCATGTAGCCGACCACGCGGCGGACCGCCTCCGGGTAGAGCGTGGCGGAAACGCCGTCGTAGAAGACGTCGCCGGATGTGGCGAGGTCGAGCGTTGCCATGATGCGGATCGTGGTGGTCTTGCCCGCGCCGTTCGGCCCGATGAATCCGAAGATGTTGCCGTCTTCGAACGAGAACGAGATATCATTGACGGCGACGGTCTTGCCGAAAACGCGCGTGAGATTGCGGACTTCAGTTTTCATGTGCGGACTCCTGAAGGGTGAACGTGCCGACGATGAGGTGGCGGGCTTGGAAGGAAAGGGGAGAGCATCCGGGCGAGTAGAAGAGCGGACGGTCGGTCTCCACGACGTACATGCCGGGGGAAATGCAGCCGGAGAACGGGGAGAGCTTATCCTCGGCCGGAGTGTTTTCGAGCGCATGTTTCAGTCTGTCAGCCCTTATATCCTTTTCCGGTGCGAACGGGATCATCATGTAGCTCCGGTTCGGACTCGAACGGACGGTGTTGCCCGCGCCGCCGGAGGCGTTCTCGTACAGGTATGTCGCGACGGCATAGAAAAGCTGGTTCCGTCCGATCTGGAAGAACGGCGGCACGGTCTGTTCCTGGACACCGGTAGGCGTTTCCCTGGTCGGCATGACCGTGGCAGTTTGTTCCGTACCGTTCAGATGGGGAGGCTCAATCGAGAAGGAGAAATTGTCGTCCGAGACGGAGCAGAGAAGCGTGTCCTTTCCGTCCGGCTCGGAAATCGCCCGATATTTTAGAGGGATGCTGAAGTTCTTTTCTTTTTCGGTGCATGGCTTGAGGTCGGCGGAGACGCCCGGCTGGATGACGTCGGCAGGGGGAAGCCAGTGGCTGCCGTCGGGCGTCCTCATGGCGAGGAGCTTCACAGGGACGCCGAGGCCGTTCACGACGGAAATCGTGTTTCCGGCGTTCCGCGTGACTTTGAGCTGTTCGAGGCGCTTTTCCGCACGGGAGATGCCGTAGACCAGAGGCACGCGTGCCTTGTTCGCGCCGGCGACGACCTGGTCGCGGCCGAGGTAGACGTCGGCGTTCTTCGCGCGGGCAAAGGATACGGTGTCCGAGGGGTCGAAGACCAGCCTGCGGACGGGTATGGGCGCATAGAGGTCCACGCCGGCGCGCGTGTACGCCATATTTTCCTGCTGGTCGAGGAAGGTCACGCCGACTGCGGACGCGCGGGAGAACCAGCCTTCGAAGAGCGTGACGAAGAGGATGACGATCCCGACGAAGATCAGGGAGATCACAGGGACGGTCAGCAGGAGCAGCAGGATGCTTTTCTTATGCCTGACGAGGTAGAAATAGTTGACCGGCCCCACGATGATAATGTACGCCAGCAGGGCGAGGATGACCACGGCGAACGACAGGTTCGGGATCGCAACGCAGGGCAGCATCTGGAACGCCACGGCGGGATTGAAGAGGTAGAGGTTCGCCTCCTTCAGATAATCGATCGTCCGTTTGTTTGCCTGGATCGCGGCTTTGACGTCCGGTTCGCCGCGGTATTTGGGCGGGGCGATGGACTTTTCATCTTCGTCGTCCCCGTCGTCGGTCTGGTAATCGACGGGCATGCCCGGACGCCCTCCGCGCGGCGGCTGGGCGGCCTGGACCGGATTGGAGAGATAGCGTTCGTCCAGCACGATGGTCCTCCCAAGTCCGCGCGGCACGATGACCGGCAGGCCGGGGAAGGCGGGCGCGGGAGCCCATTCGGGGCGCTGCGATCCCTGCGGGACGAAGAGAAATTCCGTTGCGCCCAGCATGACCGCGTCGCGGATGGCGCGTTCGGCGTCGGGCGTGAACTTGTCGGTGGTCTTGCGGAAGAGGATGTCCTTCGCCTGGTAGAACTGCGGGACGGCGGGCCATTGGAGCGTGTCGGAATTGGAGATGCCGATCTCGAAATCGTCGTGGGCCCTGTATCCCGGATAGAACTGCTGGGTGAGCTCCCTGACGAGGGCGTTTGCGACCGGTTCGGAAACCGAGAACGAGTTCGGCGCGGCGAAGAAACTCCAGTTCACTTCGCCCGCGTTGGTAATTCCGAGAGGCAGCTTGATCGGTCTGCCGTCGACGTATATCTTCGGATTCACGATTTCAATGTTCTCCGATCCATGTTCGGCGTACGAGGGGGCGAAGAGCGTGACGGTCTGGATGGAGTGCGCCGGTATCTTCCGCGAGGTCGTGACGGACCTCCTGTGCGCGCCGCTGCGCCAGCCGAGCGTGTAGTGCATGACGAACGTGACGTCGACGGGCGCGGCGGAGTCGTTCTGCACGACGAACTCGCGGACGATCTGGTCGCCCGTGGTGATGGACAGGAACGGCGCGGGCGCGACGGAGACCTTGACCGGGCCGGATTCCTCCGGCGGGGGCGTATCCTTCTCCCCCGTGTTCGCAGTGGCGTCGTTATTCGTTCCGGCGAGCTGCGGATCCGATTTCATGACGGGGGCTGTCGTCGGGAATGCGACCGGAGCCTGGCTGGTCGCGAGAGCGAAGGCCGCCGCGGGCAGCAGGATCAGGAAAAGCGCGGGCAGAATGCGCCGGAGCGCGGTGGAAACGGGGCGCGTCATGCTCAGTCCTTTCCGGCGTTGACGCCCTGCGGCCAGTCGATGCCGGCGGGATCGACCTTTTCAAGGAGGCGTTCGGAGAGGGCGGCGGGCGTGATCTTGTCGAGCTTCGCCTGGTAGTTCAGGATGAGGCGGTGGTTCAGCACCGCGGGCGCCACGCTGCGGACGTCCTCGAACCCGACCGCGGGGCGTCCCGCGAGGAGCGCGGCGGCGCGCGAGGATTCGGCGAGGGCGATGGCGGCGCGCGGGGAGGGGCCGTAGGTGACGAAGCGCGTCACGTCCGGGATCGCGGCGGGATTCTCCAGGTGTCCGGCTGCCACGATGCGGGCGATGTAGTTCGCCACGGATTCGCTGAGGTAGATGCGGTCCATGGCGGCGAAGATCTCCCGGAGCTCTTCGGCGGAGAGCGTCCACTCCGGCTCCGGCGGTTCGCCGCGGCGGCGGTGCGCGATGATCTGCGTGAGGACGTCGGCGTCGACGCCCGACACATTGATCTTGAAGAGGAAGCGGTCGAGCTGGGCCTCCGGGATCGGATAGGTGCCTTCAAGTTCGATCGGGTTCTGCGACGCCAGCACGAAGAACGGATCGGGCAGGGGACGTGTTTCGCCGAGGAGCGTCACGGCGTGTTCCTGCATGGCTTCGAGCATGGCGGACTGGGTCTTCGGCGACGCGCGGTTGATCTCGTCGGCGAGGAGGATGTTGGAGAAGATCGCGCCGGGCTGGAACTCCATCTTGCGGGAGCCGTCCGGCATGACCTGCAGGATGCTGCCGCCGAGGATGTCGCTGGGGAGCAGGTCGGGCGTGAACTGGATGCGCTTGAACTCCAGGCGCATGAGCTTGCCGAGCGCCTTCACGAGTGCGGTCTTGCCGACGCCGGGGAGCCCTTCGAGCAGGACGTGGCCGCGGCTGAAGATGCCGATGAGGAGAAGCCTGTGGACTTCGTGCTGGCCGAGGAGGATCTTGTCGAGCTCGTCGAGGAGGCGCGCCGCCAGGGCGCTGATCCGGCTGAGTTCTTCGGGGGGCATCAGGGAGGTGTTTTCGGTGTTCATCGCGGGGACTGCTCCATGTGGATATTGAATAGGATTTACTGTTGGTCTGGTGAATTATTGAAGTAGCGGCGGACGGATTCGCGGTGCGAGGGAAGGATGCGTGTTTCGGCGTGCTCCGCCGCCTGGCCGGACCCGGAAAGCTGTCCTGCCTTGGCGCGTTCGGCGGTCTCCTCGCCCGGCGTGGTGGCGAACTCCAGGATGGAAACGCTCTGTCCGGGGGTATTGTTGTCAAGCATGAGTTCGCGGCGCTTGTCGCCGACGTCCTGCGTCTGTCCGGTGAAATTGAGGAGCGCGTCGCCGCGTCCCCGGGTGGCTGCTCCGGAACCGGGGATGCCGTTGCCTTCTCCGCTGCCTTGTCCGGCGGCGTCGGAGAGCTCGGAGGCGCCCGGGGCGTTCTCCTCCAACCACTGCTGGAGCGCCTCGGCGCTGTTCTCGTAGTCGGAATCGTTCGCGAGGCCGGTGTCGCCGCCCTGTCCCTGACCTTCCCCGGACTGCTGCTGCATCTGGTCGCGGCGCGCCTGCGCGAGTTTTTCGAGGCGGTCGCGCAGATCCTGCGCGTTTCCCGCCATCGCATCGGCGAGCGCCTGAAGCTGTTCCGGTGTCATGGACGCGGCGAGGTTGTCCCCGCTCTGTTTCAGAAACTCCGCCAGCGCGGCGTCCTCCGCGGCGAGCTGTTCGGCGAGCTGCTTGAGCTGTTCCAGAGCTTTGGTGCGGCCGCGGACTTCCGGCGGAAGGTTCGCCAGCGCGGAAGCCGCCTGCGAAAGGCGTTCGAAGTTCTCGGCGGAATGCTCCAGCGCGCGCGAAGCGTTGGCGGCGAGCGAATCGGTCAGATCGCGGAGGGCTTCGATCCCCTCGAACGCCTTGGCCGGGGACGTGCCGCTGCTGTTTTCCACAAGTTCGTCGAGCGCTTCCCGCGCGGCTTCGATCTCCTCCTGCGGGACCAGCGGTTCCTGTTCCAGAATCTCGAGTTTCGATTCCAGCTCTTCCTTTTCCTCATGCACATCGAGCGAACCCGGGCCGCTGTGTCCCATGCGATCGGTTTTGACCAGAAACGCCCCCGCGAAAAAGAGCGCCGCGGTCAGGAGCGCGATCAGGACGGGAACGGGAAACGCCATGTTCAGTTTCGGCGTCTGCGGGGTTCTGATCCGCTGCGCCCATGCCGAACAGTCCGTTTCCAGAGATGCCGCCAGAAATCCGCCGCAGCCCGAATGTGCGTCCAGCCAGACCGTGAGCTTGCGTTTCGGTGGTGTCAGGCGGATCGCCCGGTACAGCGCACACGCCAGCGCGGCGGCGACGAGCAGAGCGGACGAAAGGATCACGGCGTTGCGGGACCAGCCGGGGAACGCCAGCCGCCAGGCGAGCACGACACCGCCCGCCAGAAAGAGTGCGACGGCGCAGAACGCAGCCGATTCCCGCAGGAACAGGCGGTTCCGGATGCCGTTGAACAGGGCGTCGACGGGCGCGTGCGCGCCGGGAATCGCCGGGACGGCCTGTGCTGTGGAGGGCTGGTTCAAGAGAGGTCCTTTCCGCCTGACGGCAGTTCGGTTTTGAGTTCGACAATAAAAAATTAGTTAAATATATCCCGCGCGCGCGAAAAATCAAGCGGACATTGAAGGAAATGAACTATTTTCCCGAAGCTGAAACACGGGAGTTCCCGGCGAAACTTCGCCGTGCATCCGAAATGCACTTGAAAAATAGTCCGCCGGATTGTATATTTATGCATGAGATAAAGCCTCGCAAACTCAACCGGAGCGAAGATGTTCAACGGGAAAAAAGTCGTCGTGGTCATGCCCGCGTACAATGCGGAAAAGACCCTCGAAAAGACCTTCCGCGAAGCCGCCGCCCAGCCGTTCGTCGATCAGGTCGTGATCGTGGACGATGCCAGCAGCGACGATACGTGGGCGGCCGCATCCCGCATCGAAGGCGCCGTGACCTGCCGCCTGCCGCGCAACACGGGCTACGGCGGCAACCAGAAGCAGTGCTACAGGCTTGCGCTCGAACACGGCGCGGACATCGTGATCATGGTGCATCCCGACTACCAGTACACGCCGCTCCTGATCCCCGCGATGGCGGCGATGATCGGCAACGGCCTGTACCACTGCACGCTCGGTTCGCGCATCCTCGGCGGGTGCGCCCTGCGCGGCGGCATGCCCCTGTACAAGTACGTCTCCAACCGCATCCTCACGTTCGTGGAAAACGTGCTGATGGGGCAGAAGCTCTCCGAATACCACACCGGCTACCGCGGATTCTCCCGCGAACTGCTCGAATCGCTCGACCTGAACGGGAATTCCGACGATTTCATCTTCGACAATGAAATGCTCGCGCAGATCGCGTGGACAGGAGCCGTCATCGCCGAAGTCTCGTGCCCGACCAAATACTTCGAGGAGGCGTCCAGCATCTCGTTCCGGCGGAGCGTGAAGTACGGGTTCGGCTGCCTCGCGGTCGCGTTCCGCTACTTTCTGGCGCGCGCCGGACTGGCGAAGTGGCGTCTGCTGGATCCGTCGAACCGCGGGAAATTCGCGCCGTGGACGTCCGGAAACGTGTTTTGACGCAATCCGCCGAAAAAAAACGGAAAAAAGTACGTTTCCGGGATTGACTTTTTCTGATTTGGATTTATTATAAATCTGTAACGATTACAAACCGGCGTTTCTCCCTGCCGGAACGATGTTTACAAACCCAACCCAACCACCTCATGCGCCGTCCGGCGCGTGAAAGAAAGGACTCCCATTATGAAGTACGTTTGCCAGGTCTGCGGCTATGTCCACGAAGGCGACAATCCCCCCGAATTCTGCCCCCAGTGCAAGGCTCCCGCCTCCAAGTTCGTCGCCAAGGAAGAAACCGCCGGTCCCATGACCTTCGCCACCGTTCACAGCGTCGGCGACGGCAAGGTCGATGACAAGGAGATCATGGAAGGTCTCCACGCCCACTTCACGGGCGAATGCACAGAAGTCGGCATGTACCTCGCCATGAGCCGCGTGGCCGACCGCGAAGGCTATCCCGAGATCGCCGAAGCCTACAAGCGCATCGCGTTCGAAGAGGCCGAACACGCCGCCAAGTTCGCCGAACTCCTCGGCGAAGTCGTCGCCCCCTGCACGAAGACCAACCTGACCAAGCGCGTGGAAGCCGAACATGGCGCCTGCGCCGGCAAGTTCGATATTGCCAAGAAGGCGAAACAGCTCGGTTTCGACGCCATCCACGACACTGTGCACGAAATGGCCAAGGACGAAGCGCGCCACGGCGCCGCGTTCGCCGGGCTCCTGAAACGCTATTTCAAAGACTGATCTTTTGGAATAGGTCCGAGTTTTTGTCCATGCCCGCATCCGGAAGGCTCCGCCCATGGATGCGGGATCCTGATTCCTTCCTTTTTCTGAACAGCCGCCCGTGATGACACGCGAATCCAGCATTGCGATCCTGCGGAAGATCGGCATTACGCCGTCGCCGCAGCGCACCGCGATCTATCATTTCCTTCGGACGCATGCGATCCATCCGACCGCCGAGACGATCTTCGAGGCCGTGCGGAAGGAACAGCCCACGCTGTCGCTGACGACCGTGTACAACACGCTGAAGCTCCTCGCGGAAAAACATGCCGTGTGGGAGATCATGATCGAGGGCGGCGAACTGCGTTACGACGCCAATATGTGCGAACACGGCCATTTCAAGTGCCTGCACTGCGGCGAAGTCTACGATCTCTTTCCGACCGAAGACGAACCGCTGATGCCGTCCGTGCCCGGTCTGCCGGAGGGGTTCGTGCTGAAGGAGATCCAGCTGTCCTGCCGAGGCTGGTGCCCGAGAACGGACTGCCGCGCCGCAATGGCCGCTTCCTCCGCGGGCACCACGCCGGAATAAGCAATAAGCCGGACTGCCGCAGAACGCAGTTTCCCGCTTATCCCTTTTCTTTTCCCGTAACCCTCTTTTTCCCCGACGCGCCGGTCACGTTCAGTTTGTGCCGGACGGGGGCGTATTTTGGGTTTCCTGATCGGACGAGGCGCCGTCCGAGAACAGCCAGTACTGTTCCCCGGCGCATGCCGTGAACGGGATCCGGGGCGAACGGTAGATCTCCGTGAACGTGCGGCTGCGGTCTTTGCTCTGCAATCTGATCGGGTTCTCCCACAGCGCCTGCAGATACCGCATGCTGCACACGAAGTAATGCGGTCCGGGATTTGCGAGAACCGGTTCCCATATCCGGGAATACATGAATCCGGTCTGATCGATGAGGGTGATGAATTCGTCCTGTTTTTCCCTGATCCAGTCCGGCACGATCAGGCCGCTTCTGCGTTTGACCTCCTCAAGCGACCAGTCGAGCGGGCAGAAGGTGATGTGTGTGCCGGATTCCACGCAGTAGAACTTGAGGCCGGGCGCGTAGGCCGAGATCACGGCGTCCGTGATGCCGTAGTACGGGAGGACGACGGTCGAACCGGGCGGAAGAGTCTTCGTGAGGTATTCGCCCATGTTTTTCGCGCCGGAGAATGGATGCCGGAAATCCTGTATGGCGAACGAGACGCACGCGGGGATTGTGAAGCAGACGTAGATGGCGAGAAGTTCCACGAGGCGGCGCTTCACAGGCGGCGGCTTCGGACCGTCCAGCATGCGGAAGAACGCCCCGTCCGCGGCGGACTCCAGTTCGGACGGGTTCTCCAAAAGGATCCAGCAGCAGAAAACGAATATCAGAAAGACCAGATATGCCCGCTGCGGCAGGAAGTAGAAGAGATACATCGCGAAAGCGATCATCCACAGAAACGACGCGAGGCAGACCGTGCCCATGCGGCGGGATGCGCGGAACAATGCGAGCATCGCGACCGCGAAGAACGGCAGGAACACGAAGTCGAGGATGAGCTGGAAACGCGACTGGAACGGGTGGTCCTGCGGAGGCAGGACGAAGTAGAACGCCCCGAAGAAGACGGCGGCGAGCGCGAGATACAGCACAAGTGTCCGGGGGCGCCGGACGAACCACGCGATCAGGATGATCAGAAGCGCGATCCAAAGGTATTCCAGAATCGGCATGTTCACGTTCGCAACTTCCTTGGAGCAGCCGGCGAAGTCGACGAACGAGGTGGCGAGACGTTCGAAAAAATTCATCTTCAACGGCCAGAACCGCTGGTTTCCGACCGACCGCGCATTCAGCATACCCGGCGCGACCTGGAGGAACCCGGACAGCGCACCGGCGGCGGCGATGCAGAGCCCGGCGATAATGCGGCGGAGTTCGCGGCGGGGGAGTTCCGCGCGTCGTTTCCACGCGTCGAATGCCCAGAGGACGAAGACGACTCCACAGAATCCTTCGAAGTATGCATGCGTGTTGGTCAGGCAGGCGATCAGGAATCCGTAGAGCAGGGGGCGTTTCAGGCGGGCGGGATAACATGCCGCGAGCATGAAGAGCAGAAGCGGGATCGGGGCGTAGCAGCGCGCCACAACCGGATACCAGAAGAGCATCCCGGCGGAGCTCAGCACGAGGGCTTTCATCGGGAGCGAAAACGGTGCGCGGAACACGAAAAACGCTCCGGCTGCCGCCATGAACGCCCATGAAAGAAGACTCATGCAAAGTACCGGACCGCCGTTCGCCGCGAAGACATGCAGCATCAGATACCACGGCACGAAATGGCCTTCCCATCGCATCGCGTGGAAGATTTGCGGGACGGTGGAATCGCGTGCGATAAGCCATGCCTGAAGTTCGTCCGCCCAGGGCTCGTGGCGGAGCGTCAGCACGAACGTGACCGCGGCGTAGGCCGCAAAGAGCGTCCAGCGCAGCAGAAGGTCGGATTTGCGGTTTTCGTGCGGCATGGCGGGTTCAGTTTTCCTCTGCGGGCGGCTCGGATGCCGGCGCCTTGTTGCGGTACGCGTTGTCGAAGAGGAAGAAGAACCCGCCGAAGAGGCCGCCCGCGATGATGACGCCGGTCATGACGAGTGTCGGGGCGAGCCCGGCGACGGGGCAGTCCGGGAGTTCCGCGAGCGCCGCGCCGAGGATGGCCGCCACGAAGTAGTCGCGCAGGCCGATGCCGGACATGGTGAGCGGGATCAGCCCGGCGATATTTCCGACCGTGATCGCGGCGACGATCGGGGCGAAGAGCGGCGCAAGCGATGCTGAGAACGCGAGGCAGACGCAGTAGAAGCACAGCCCGAGCACGAAATTCACGCCGAGGATGCTTGCGAGCACGCACCACACGATCTCCTTCGTCGCGCCGCGGTAGGAATCCAGCGCGTTCAGAAGTTTGGTCGAAAAACCGCGCGTGAGCTTCGCGCCGAGCTCTTCGCCCCAGCGGAAGAACGCGAGCTTTTCAAGCTGCCCGTGCAGGAAAATCACAACGGCGGCGAGCAGTCCGGCTGCGGATGCGCCGAGCAGGGCGAACGTCAGAAGTCTCGCCCGCGGATCGGTCCCGTCCAGATAGCGCCAGGCGAAGGGCAGGGCGAGGAACACGGTCAGGAAGATGCCGATCATGCCGGTGAAACGGTCCATCAGGATAGTGAACACGCCGTCGAACTTCTGTCCTTTCGGCACGCGGTACGCCAGGAACCCCGCGCGGATCACGTCGCCCCCGATCGCGCCGCCCGGCATTACCAGCGAGAAGAAAAACGACTGCGTCGTGAGGGAGAACGCGGAGAAGAGCGAGCAGTGGATCCGACGGTATGCCAGAAGCAGCCGCCAGCGCCAGGCGTTCACGAAAAGATGCACAAGGTACAGCAGGAACGCCGCGCCGAGCCAGAACCAGTTCAGCCCGGAGAAATCGACGCCGTCGAACGTGCCGTGTTTCTTCGAGGAATAGACGAGGACGGCGACGATGCCTGCCGTGACCAGGATCTTGACCGCGTATTTCAGAAACATGACCGCTTTGCAGGGAGCGCATTCGTTCTGCTCCGTTCCCGGACTGGCGCATGCCGGACCGTCCGGCGGCACGGATGCGGTGTCTTTCTTCATGTTTTTCGTCATTTTTTCCGTTTCCGGGGTTGCAGTTTCCGATTCCGGGACTATATTTTTTTCTTTGAAACGATCTGAAAAATATACTGCTTTCCGCAGATTTTTCAAATCGAAACGGGAAAACAGTTATGATTTAAGGGGTCTTGATTTTGAACGGTCCATCGCTCAATTTGCTGTTTATCGGAGACATCGTCGGCAAGGGCGGCCGCAAGGCTGTCCAGGCGCTTGTGCCTCGCCTCAAACAGCAGTATATGTGCACGTTCGTGATCGCGAACGGCGAAAACTGCGCCGCGGGCGCTGGAATGAACAAATCCTGCCTGAGCGAAATGGACGCCGTGGACGTCTTCACGTCCGGCGACCACACATGGGACCGCAAGGAATTCGAGGACGAGATCCGCGGCATGAAGAACGTGGTGCGTCCGGCGAACATGAGCAAGCTCCAGCCCGGACGCGGATGGCTGTACACGCGCAATCCGGCTGGCGGCGAAGTGGCCGTGATCTCGCTGATGGGCAAGGTTTTCATGAAGGACAGCGCGTACTGCCCGTTCGAGACCGCCGAACAGATCCTGACCCAGATCCCGATCACCTGCAAGTGCATCATCGTGGACATCCATGCCGAGGCGACCAGCGAAAAGGCCGCTCTGGCGTGGTTCCTGGACGGACGTGTGACGGCGGTGCTCGGCACGCATACGCATGTGCAGACCGCCGATGCCCGCATTCTGCCCGGCGGAACGGCGTTCCTGAGCGACGTCGGCATGGTCGGCGCGGCGGATTCGATCCTCGGACGCGCCGTGCCGGACGTGATCGCGAAATTCCGCACCGGAATGCCGCACAAGTTTCCCGTGGTCGAGAGCGGGATCCGTCTGGACGCCGCCGTGGTCCGTTACGATATGATGAGCGGAAAGGCGCTGGAGATCAAGCCCATCTCTGTCATGTACAATCCGGACGAAACGAACTGAACCGATTTTTTGAGATAACAGGAGACACCCCGATGCAGAAACCCGAAATCGACTGGAAACGCGCGGATATTTTGATTCGACTTGCCCTGGAGGAAGACCTCGGCGACCTCGGCGATGCCACCACGAATTCGGTCATTCCCGACGACCTGAAGACGACCGCCGTGCTGATCGCGAAGGAAGACCTGATCTGCGCCGGTCTGCCCGTCGCGGAACGCCTGTTCCATACGCTTGACCCGGATATTGTGTTCACGGCGAAGGTGCAGGAGGGCGAGGAATGCCCCCGGGGGACGGTCATGGCGGAGATCTCCGGTCCGGCACGCATTCTGCTTACCGGGGAACGCACGGCGCTGAATTTCCTCCAGCGTCTGTGCGGCGTCGCCACGGCATCGCATAAGTATCAGGAGCTCGCCGGAAACCGCGCGAAGATCCTGGACACACGCAAGACGACGCCCGGCTGGCGCAACCTTGAAAAATACGCCGTCGCAATTGGCGGCGCGTTCAACCACCGCATCGGGCTGTACGACCGCATCATGATCAAGGACAATCACCGCGAACTCGCCGGCATGGAGGGGAAGGGCGGCATCCTGCGGTCCGTGCGCCGCGCCCGCGAAATGTACCCGCAGCTGGAGATTGAGGTGGAAGTCGACTCCCTGGACGAGCTGGACGAGGCGCTGCTTTCCGGCGCGGAGTACATCCTGCTCGACAACATGGACAACGAGCAGGTGGTGAAAGCCGTCGGGATCGCCCGCAACAAGGCGCGTCTGGAGGCCAGCGGAAACGTTACGCTCGGCCGTATCCCGTCGCTGTCCGAGACCGGCGTGGACTTCATTTCCTCCGGCGCTCTCACGCATTCCGTGAAGTCGAGCGACATCTCCATGGACATCAAAGTCCCGCAGGCGTAAGCCGCCCTCCCGAATGATATGCCCCGTGCACGGCTTTCGCTCGTGCACATCGCAGGCGGTGTTGATGCACTGCTTTTACTTCAGTGCCGCTTGCCGTGACGGAAGGTTCTCCAGGACGATCCGTGGTGGTATGGAGATCAGTTCCTGGAGCTCGGCAAACCGCTTCGCATCGGATTTCTGGAGATTCATTCCGGCGGTTTTGAAGTAAATGCTCATCGCGAAGTATAACGCCAATTCCTTGAACGGGGATTGACTCCTGAACTTTTTCACGGCGAGCTGGAATGCCTTCATGAATTCGTCGTGTCTTTTCGCGATGGCGAGGAGCAGCAGCCTGTGTTCCCAGGCGCCGTAGTCATCCGGTGCGAGTTCGCATGCCCTGACCGCAATCGGAATCGCCAGGTCCGAATTCGTCTGATTGAGGAAAATAGCCGTTCCCATCAGACCGAGGACCCAGTGCCGGTTCTCCGGCGTGAGTTCGGGCGGATCGTTCGCGAGAATGCGTTTGTAGAGCTCCGGGCGCTGATCCGCCATGTATTCGGCCATCCATTGGAACGGCTTCTGGTTTTCGTGATGAAAACGAAGCGAGTTCTGTTTCGCGTGCATGCGGTAGAGAACGCGCGGATTGGCCTCGTCAAAATGGAACTCCGTGTCTGCGCCGAGGCGGATCATAAGGAAGACGTCGTCGTTGATGGCGCAGTTCGGGACCGGCCGGAAATACTCGTGTTCGGCGAGGACGTCGGCACGGATGACCATTGCATTGATGTTGAGTTTCGGCGTGAAGAAAGCGTTGAATTCGGAAACCGGTCCGCCGTGGACTTCTCCGGTAAGGCCTTTGTCGTCGAAAAGGTATTTGATGGAATAGCTGGCGCCGTACCGCGGATTTTTGTCCATCATGGCGATCACGCCGCCGAGGTCGAACGGAAGCATGATGTCGTCCTGGTCGAACGAGAGAATATAGCGTCCGCATGCGGCTTTGCACATTTCAGTGCGGGCGTTCCCGACGCCGAGATTGTGTTCGGATTTCATCTTGCGGACGATGCGGGGATAACGGTCCGCGTATTCGTCGATGATGCGCTGGGAATCGTCGGGAGAGCAGTCGTTGAACAGGATGACTTCGGTCCTGCCCTGCTTTTCCGCAACGCGGATCACGGAGTCGAGCGTGATCCTTAGATAGTCGGGATTCGCCTTGTAGACGGGGAGCAGGATCGTGGCGTCACAGGTCTTTTTTGCCGGAATTACCGGAGCTTTTTTTTTTGGTCCCTCGGCGGGAGCGAGATCAGCGTGCCTGCTTTGCCGGGAGTGAACTCTTCCCGGAAGGAATCCAGCAGCTCGCGTTCCGTCAACGCGGAAACATGCCTCTGGAAAGCCGGAATCCGCATGATCGTCTCCTGCACCATTTTCGGGGTGATGGTCCTGGTGCATTCGATTTCGCGCGGCGTGCCCACATGGCGGGGACACCAGACGGGCGCCTTGGAATCGAAGAAGAGATGCGTGTCGTTCCAGCAGCCGTGGCAGAAAAGATAATTCGTGACGCGGTAGGGGGTCGGGAATTCGCTTCCGTCCATGGTGAATCCGGTGATCATGACGACCGGAATATTGCAGTTCCAGGCGAGCCAGCTGAGTCCGCTGGGGAGTCCGACAAAGAAATCCGCATGCTCAAGGTAATGGATGCGTTCGGTGATCGGAATCCGTCCTGTGAGGTCTTCCGCTTCGTTCGGGACGCGGTAGACATGCTTGTCCGTGAACGTGAGCTCCTTGTCGCGGTCGAGCACGAAAACCCGGTAGCCGTAGGACTTGAGCCAGCGGATGAGGATGTTCCATCCATCCGGGGCCCTTAAACTCTCGTTGGAACGGAAATTCCAGTATTTCGTCGGGTTGGTCGCCATCGTGGAGATGCAGACGTAAGGCTCCTTGACGGGGCGGGGCGATCCGAGCGGGATCCTGCAATGAAGATTCTCGAGAGGAAGGCCGAGGATCTGCGCGACGGATTTCTGCATTCCCAGATACTGATGCTCGACGGGGCGCCACGGCTTGCGATTTTCCTCGAAAATACCGCAGAAGTAGATCGCGTAGGCGAACTTGAGGGAGGGTTTCGTGCCGAGCGGAATGAATTTGAGGGAGGGGTACTGGGCGCTGCAGAGGCGGATCATCCATTCGCCCATGACCGCCGTGACTTTAGCCTTGCGGAGAATGCGGAACTCTTCCAGATAGGGCAGCCATGCGAGATTGTCGCCGAGTCCGCCGTCGGGGATGACGATGCAGACTTCCTGGTCCTCGCAGTTATAGTCATGCTCGAAAACGAGCTCGCCATCCGCATAGACCTCAAGCCGGTAACGTACATAATACTTGTTCGTTCCGACGATGAAATCGCCGCCTTTGTGTATGTGCTCTTCCAGCGGCATGCCGCTGTCCATGTCGTACACGCGAAGTTTGTACTGTTTGTTCCCCTCGGGGAATTTGACGCGATACCCGAACGCGAAGTCGAACCGGATGCCGCTTTCGCTTTGGAACAGGGGGAGTTCCGCCATGGATATGCGGGCGCCGATGGAACTGCGCGGATCGGGACCGATTTCCGGCCCGATGAGCGGCGGCGCTTTCCGTTTCGCGGCAGGCTGTGAAATGATCGGGTTTACGACGGTATATGTGGTGTTTTTTTTCGACGCTGCGGTCGAAGACTTTTTTTCATTCATGGCGGAATCCGTTATGGTTGAAGCGTTTCCAGAATCCGTTCCGTATCCGGCGGCCGGGAATCGCTTCCTGCATGGTTGTTTCTACTCCTCTACATTAGCATCATTTGCGCCTTTTTTCAACCTTCCTGCAATAAAAAAAGGGAAAAAATATCCTTGCAGGGACATTCCGGGGGCATATCGCCGATCGCCGCCCGGGCGCTTCCTTCATACGAAGCATGACATGAATTCACGGAAAAACCGGCGAAACGATTGATTTTTTCAACAAAAATGCTACATTATTTAGGGCAAAAAGAAAACGGTCCGATTCCCGCTTTCCTGTGTCCGGGAGACGTTTCCTTCGACCGCCCGAACACATGACACCTTCCCTGCCGCGGGATCGGAACCGGGGACAAACTCAACCTTATGGAACAATGGCAGAAAAATCTGGGAAACGCCCTGACGGACGTCTCCGAACTTGCGAAACGCTTCGACCTCTCCGAGGAGACTGTCCGCCGTGTGTCCGCCGTGTTTCCGTTCCGCATCACGCGGTATTACCTGTCCCTGATCCGGGCGAAAGGCGATCCGATCTACCGGCAGTGCGTGCCGGACGAACTGGAACTCCATGAGAGCGGCGACCTGATGGACGATCCGCTCGGTGAAGAAGACCTGACACCGGCTCCCTGCGTGGTGCACCGTTATCCCGACCACTGCCTGCTTCTTGTGTCGAACTGCTGCGCCTGCTATTGCCGGTTCTGTACCCGGAAACGCAAATTCCGCACGCCGATGTGCGTGGACGAAGCCAGCCTGAGCCGGGGAATCGAATACATCGCCTCGAATCCGGGCATTCACGACGTCCTGGTATCCGGAGGCGATCCTTTCCTGCTGGATACGGACCGCCTG
>JBGUKN010000103.1:0-7550 GCA_045114455.1 Victivallales bacterium | reverse complement strand
CCGACGATGCCGTTGGTGTTGATGCGGGCTCCGGCGAGCAGCGCGCGGAGTTTTTCGCCGGGCTCGTCGACGCCGACGATGCCGAACGCGAAGACCTTCGCTTCGGGCGAAAGCGCCTTGAGGTTGCGCATGACGTTCGCGGCGCCGCCGAGACGGATGTTTTTGTTCCGGACGCGCAGCACGGGGACGGGCGCCTCCTGGGAGAGACGCGACGCGCTGCCGGAGATGTAGGTGTCGAGCATGAGATCGCCGAGAACGGCGATCCGGAGCGGTTTCGAGGCTTCGACGAGCGTGGAAAACCGTTCGGAAGAGATGGGGGGAAGCATGAAAATGACCTCAGTGTGGATTCAGGATATCTGTTTCGATCGTTTTTGCGGATGGCGCGGTGTCGAGCATGCTCTGGCGGATGTGGAAATTGTCCGTCTTTTTCTCGCGCCAGGTCATCACGATCAGTTCGTAGCGGGAAAGGACGTTCCGGAGTTCGCTTACCTGTTCCGGCGTCATCTCCTTGCCGTTTTCCCTCACATGAAGCGCGAACTGGTCCATGATACCGGCCACGAGGTTGATCTCGCCACGCTGCGCGACGTTTTTTCCGCCCGTGGAACGGATGAGCTTGCGGATGCGGTCGATCTGCTCGTACATCTCGTCCTTCTCCATGTCTGCGATCAGCAGCTGCTGGTGCCGGAGCTGGAGCGGGAAGACGATCGTGATGTAAAGCTGGAAGACGATCAGCGCACCGAAAAGGAGGATGGCGGCGCCGGTCACGACGTCGCGTTTCCGCTTCGTGGAATAATACTTGTTGATGTCGATCTTGCTCATAGTCGGATTCCGTTCAGTCGTTCTTCAGGCGGGGACGCCCGTTCATTCGGCGCTCCAGGGAAGATCCCATTCGCCGATTTCGTGGAGCGCGTAGAGTGCGACGGAGGCTCCGGCATACTCGCCGAGCTTGGAGCCGAGCTTGCCGGGCACGATGGAGCATGCCTCGCGCGGCTGCTTCCAGCCGTACTTCCTGACGCGTTCGAGGAGCGGCTTCATGAAGAGGTCGCCGCACTGGATGGCGATGGTGCCGAGCGCAATGATCGAGGGGTTGAATATGTTGTGGAGCATGCCGATGGCCTGCGCGTTGCGTTCCATCATCTCGTCCCAGACGGCGCACGCGTACGGGTCGTTCGCTTCGACCGCATCGGAGATCGTTTTCATGTCGATGTTTTCGATGCTGCCGGCAAGCTTCACGATGGTGCTGTTCGGGCTGTTCGCGAGCTCGCGCTGCACGCGCTGGGCGATGGCGCGCCCGCCGGAAAACGCCTCCCAGCAGCCGCGCAGTCCGCAGTTGCAGAGCGGTCCGTTCACGTCAAGGATCATGTGCCCGACTTCGCCGCCGTCGCAGGTCGCGCCGCGCATGAGGCGTCCGTTCGCGATCACGCCCGCACCGATGCCCGTGCTCATGGTGATGTACAGCATGTCCTGCGCGCCGACGCCCGATCCGAACAGCCATTCGGCGAGCCCGGACGCGTTGGCGTCGTTGTCGAAGAATGCGCGCACGCCGAACGCTTCCGCCAGATAGTCGCGGATCGGTACGTGCTTCCACATCTTCATGTTCGGCGGCGCCATCACGATCCCGTTCTTGAAGTCAAGCGGCGACGGCGTGCAGACCCCGACGGCTTTCAGTTCATCCCGGGTCAGCCCGGCGTCCGCGAGCAGGGATTTCCCGGCGGAGACCATCGCGGGCAGGACGTCGTCCGGTTCGCGTTCCTTGTTCGGGACGCGGCTGGACGCAACGAGCGTGCCGTCGCTGAGGACGAGGGAAACGGCCACCTTCGTGCCGCCCACATCGAAACCGAGGATCGGGAATGGCTTTGCCATATTTCAGACTCCTTTCGGAAAAAAAACATGAAAAAAACAGAAAAAACCACTACAATATACATTGAAAAATCGGTCTTGGCAAAGTAATTTATTAGAGTTTTTAAGATTTTTTCCCAAAAAAGAGGTTTCTTTTATGTTTTCGAGCGTTTTCATGTCCGTTCCTCCTCTTCTCGCCGCCAACGGCATCGTCTATGCTTTCAAGGAAAGCGACGTCGTCGGACAGGCCATCTGCGTCATCCTCTTCATCGCCTCCGTCGTCGTGTGGTTCATCATGGGCGAGAAGGCGTGCTCCCTGAACGGCGCCATGAAGAAAAGCCAGGCGTTTCTGCGGGCTTTCCGCGAAAAGCGCAATCCGCTCGGACTGAAGGAGAAAGCAGCGGAATCCAAATCGCCTGCCGCGGCGGTCTATCTGGCCGCGTGCGAACGCATCGAATCGTTCCATCTCGAACAGCCCGGCGGCGGACGCCGTGCCATGAGCGATGACGAGCTTGAAGTGATGCGTTCCGCCATGAACCAGGCCGTCGAGGACCAGCTCGTCATCCTTCAGAAACGCACCATGATCCTGGCGACCGCCGTCAGCGGAAGTCCGTTCCTCGGCCTGTTCGGCACGGTCTGGGGCATCACGGTCGCGTTCACGAAACTTGCGCAGGCGGGGCGCGCCGACGTCCAGACGCTCGCCCCCGGCGTGTCCGGCGCGCTGCTCACCACCGTGATCGCACTCCTCGTGGCGCTCCCGTCCATGATCGGCTCCAACTTCATCGCGTCCATGATCAAGGACATCACGGTGCACCTCGACAATTTCGTTGACGAAGTCTACGCCAAGTTCAAGATCGAACAGCTCGACTCCTACCGCGCATCCGCCGGAGCTCAGGAATAACGGAGCGTACTCCCCATGCCGTCGAAACGCAGAAGATTTCAAGTCGAGGCATACGACCAGATCAACCTCACGAATCTGATCGACACCCTCTTTTTCCTGCTGATCATCTTCATGATCACCGCCCCGCTGCTGGAGTATTCTGTCGACGTCACGCCCCCGGAGATGAACGCCGATCCGATCAAGCCGGACTCCGACTCCAAGATCATCAACGTGAAGGCCGACGGGTCCATCGTCTATGACCGGAAAACCGTCACCGAGGCGGAACTCCAGGTCGTTCTGTCCCGCATCGAACAGCAGAGCGGGCGTGAAACGGCCATTTTCCTGCGCGGGGACCGCGACCTCAGATACGGCGTCGTGATGAACGTCATGAAGCTCATCCGGGCGGCGGGATTCCGCAACGTCAACCTTGTCATGCAGGAGGAGGCGAAATAATGGACGCGGCGATCCTCAAAGATCCCTATGCCAATCCGAAGCGGGCGAAAGCGATCCTTTTCGGCGTCCTGCTGATGCATTTCTGCATCATCGCCGTCCCCTTCATTTACGCTTCCCTCACGGAGTTCTTCGATCCGCCGGTCATCGTCATGAAGGTCGGTCTCGCGGACCTGCCTCTCGGAGATTCCCCGGAAGCCGGGGCTCCCGCCGACATCCCCTCGCCGACGACCTCCGAACCGGACCCCGTTTCCGTGGACGACATCCCCGATCCGCAGTCGGTTCCCGATCTGCCGCCCGAACAGAAGATCGAACCGCCGCCGAAGGTCGAGCAGAAGGTTGAACCGAAGGTCGAGCAGAAAGTCGAGCCGCCGCCGGTGAAGCCGAAGGTCGAAACGAAGATGCCCGTCGAGCCGCCGCCGAAGGCCAAGCCGAAGGATAATCCTCCGAAATCGACTGTCCTGAAGCCGGAAGACATCAACATCAAACCCCGGAACACAAACACCAAAACGCAGGCGCAGATCGACGCCGAACGAAAGGCGCGCGAGGCAGCCGAGGCCAAGGCAAAGGCCGATGCGAGGGCGCGCGAGCAGCTTATCGCCGACATCCGCAACGCCGCGGGGTCCCAGGCTGGCCGATACGGCACTACGAATCCCGGACAGGAGGGCGTCCTGGCGACGAAGGAGATGCGCGACTACTATGACCAGCTGGTCGCCTTCATCCGCCCGAAATGGAATGCCGTCTCCCCGTCCAGCGTCGAGCTCAGCGGCAACATCTCCAACTGGCCGTCCGTCGATCTCACCATCAGCAAAAAAGGCGAAGTCACCAAGGCCGTCATCGTCAGTCAGTCCGGCAACAAGGCGATCGATTCCGCCGTCAAAACGCTTCTGGCGGATTTGAAGGTAGTGCCGGCACCGCCGCAGGCCGGAGTCATCCGCGTGACACTCGACATCCGCTGACATCCACATCCTCCCTTCCCGTTCCGGCACAAAAAACTCCGCATGACCGGTTGGCCGTGCGGAGTTGATGTTTTATGCGGATTTCAGAGGATAAGAGTTTCAGGAACGGGCGAGCGTAATCTCCAGCGCGACGGATTCCGATTCCACCGGAGCGTCCGGCTTGCGGATTCCGAGTGTGACGCGGTCCAGGAGAGGGAATTGCTCCAGCAATTTTCCGGCGCACGCATAGGCCAGACGCTCAAGCAGATAAAACGACGTTCCGGCGGCATATTCCTTCACGCAGCGTTCGACCGCAGTGTAGTCGACGGCATCGGCGAGCTCGTCGGTCCGTCCGGCACGGGAAAAATCTCCGTACAGTTCGAGTTCGAAAAAAAGAGTCTGCGGCGTCGTCCGTTCAGCGGGAAGCGTCCCGATCACGCAGCCGACGGGCAGACCTCGCAGAATGATTCTATCCATTCAGCGTGAAGACGAGGTTATTTCGTCTCGTCCTTCTTCGTCATTTCCTCATATGCCTTCCTGGCATTTTCCTCGCGAGTCTTGATTTCGAGGGCGCGGGCCGCGGCTTTTTCCTTGTTTTCGTTGATTTCGCGTTCGCGGTCCTCGGCGGTTTCGGCGAGGAGCTGTTTTTCACGCTCGAAGGAGAGACGATCCACGGGACTTTCGCCGCGGATGAGGCGGGCGATGCCGGTAGCGAGCACGACCGCGGGCAGATCGCTTTCACGGATGGAGGCAATGGGCACGGACAGGGGATCGTACTTCTTGCCATTCTTGTCGTACACGGTCACGGTAACAGTCTTCTGGTCGTCTTTCGACTCGATAAAGAGCAGCGCCATGTAATCGCCTTTCGCGCTGGCAAGCACTTCCCTGACCTCTTCCTCGGAGAACTTGACGCCCTGTTTGTGCTTGATGCGGAAATCCTTCATGGCCTTTTCAACCGCTTCGGCGTCGCAGAGGCAGATCTGCGAATGCGTGGCGAGCTCGGACTTCAGATATTCGATCAGGAGCGAGGTCGTGCGGCTGTCCTGCTGGTCGGAGGACGCCGGACGGGAGAGATCGTCGAACACAAAGACGGAGTAGGGCTTGCCGGCAAACGCCGTAAGGGAGATGAACATGGCGGCGGCAATCGTGGCAATATGTTTGAACATGGCTGGATTCCTTTCATGCCTGACTTGTTTGCGTCAGACGCGGACAAGTAATTTGAATACCGTAATTATAATCTATCACGCGAAACGCAACTTTCAAGCGGATACGCGTTTTTTTGCATGCTTTTTTCGTTCTTTCGCGCGTTTTTTTTCATTTTCCGTTTGGAATCGCCTTCTTTTCGTGCTATAGTTTTACGTCCGAATTCACACTGACAACCCGCATAATGTTCAAGGATTCCCCCCATGTTCAAACAGCATGCCGCTTTCAATTCCGAAGTCCGCACCGCCATGCGCGGCGGCGACGGCTCCGTTTCCCTCGAACACATCTGGAAGCCCGGCGTCGAAATGGGATCTCCCGCCCGCATGTTCTCCCGCCTCATCCTTCGCCCCGGATGCTCCATCGGCTGGCACGTTCACGAAAACGAGGAGGAGATTTTCTATATTCTCGCGGGAGAGGCCCGGATCGACGACAACGGCACGGAGGTCATCGCCTCCGCCGGAGACTCCGTCATCACCCGGTCCGGCGAGGGCCACTCCGTCGCCTGCGAGGGCACGGACACGCTCGAAATCCTGGCATGCATCGTCCGCTATGGCAATGAATGACAGCACCGGCGTGACGAACGTCGCAATCATCGGCTTCGGCCTTCTCGGAGCGTCATTCGGACTCGCCCTCGACGGCGTGCCCGGCATCCGGCGTCTCTGCTGCACCCGCAATCCGGCCGCCCGCGAATGGGCGCTTGCCGCACATGCGGCGGATTCCGTCTCCGACGATCCCGCCGAAGTCATTCCGCAGGCCGACGTCACCTTTCTGGCGCTTCCGCTCCCCGTTATCGTCCGGTACCTCACGGATTACGCGCACCTCTGGCGTCCCCGCTCCATCGTGACGGACATGGGCAGCGTGAAAGGCGCGATCCTGCAGGCCGCCGAACGCACCGTCGTGCCGCGCGGCGTCATATTCGTCGGCGGGCATCCGATGGCCGGCACCGAGTATTCCGGGCACGTTCACGCGTTCCCCACGATGTTCCGGGGCGCCGACGTTTTCCTGTGCCCCGGCTCGAACGCCTCGGAAGAGCATGTCGAGACCGTCGCCGGATTCTGGCGTGCGGTGAAGACGAACGTGATCCGCATCGAACCGAAGGAGCATGACGACCTGGTCGCGCACACCAGCCACGTCCAGCATATCGTGGCGTCCGCGCTTGCTCTTACGATCCTCGGCAGCGAGGACCCGCGCGAAAAGATGCTCCGCGATGCCGGATGCGCGGGCGGATTCCGCGATACCAGCCGAATCGCCTCCAGCAACCCCGTCATGTGGCGCGAGATCATCGAGTTCAACACGCCCGCGATCCTGAACGCGCTCGATAATTTCCAGAAGAAGCTCGACGTCCTGCGTGCCGAAATCGCTTCCGGCGACTACGACGCGTTCCAGCGCGAATTCGCCCGCGGAAAGGAACTCCGCGACGCCTGGCTTGAGAAGCACATGCGCAACAAGTGATCCGGCCTTCCCGCCGGACGAAGCCTCAGCCGGGCGTCATGCCAGTAGACCGGAGGACGGCGCAAACGGGCAGTCGTCCTGCTGAATGCCGGAAAGAGCGGATGCGCCGGAGAGAAGTTCATCGCTCCCCGTTCCGGCAATGAATTCGCCGGACAGACTCAAAACATCCTGCACGGCAGCGGACTCCAATTCGGGCATGGCCAGCGCGCCGGCGTCGTGTGCATCGGCGGGCAGGATTTCCTGACACGTTTTGACGGTCACTCTGTAGTACGCGCATCCGCCCTTCGACGCGTTCGTGGACTTTACGGAGAGATAATAATCGCCCGCATCAAGCTGGAGCGTCTTCGTCTCCGCGGCGTAAATTCCCGTGTCCTTCGCCTTCTTGAGCGTTTTGGTGTTCAGCGTCTTCAGGGTGTATGCGACAACGCCTTTGCTATTCGTTTTGGAGTCGATCCTGTAAACCGTGATCTTCGCCTTGTCCGAGGCCTCGGCGCTGAATACCAGCTCCGCGGCGGCGTCCAGGCTGATCTTCACATAGTCGGCGGCATCGCCGTACCCGACGAAATCGCTCCAGCCGTCGGCCTGCGCCTCCTCGCAGACAGGAGCCGCGTCGAAACGGATCACTTCGCCCTCGGAAACGATTTTCACCGGATCGGAGTCCGTCACGTTTCCGTTCAGCGCCTTCTCGCTCTGTGCCATGAGTTTTTTGTCGTACAGCCAGTTGTTGCCGCCGTCGTCGCCGTCGATATAAAACTTTGTTCTGGTCGTATCCTGATTCAGCTCTACGT
>JBGUKN010000102.1:0-5572 GCA_045114455.1 Victivallales bacterium | reverse complement strand
GGATCTCGACGCTGCGGAGGAAGAGGCACATGCTCTCAATAAACGCCCTTTCGCCGATCTCCTTCACGCCGTCCGGGATCACGTAATGCCGGTACATCAGGTACGACAGCAGTTTCGGATTCTTTCCGCTTCGGAAGAAATCGTTGAAAACCGGGTCGTACGGTTTGATCGAACCGGAATCGACGACGGTCGTCCCCGGCGGGATGCGGCAGACATGCACGAAATCGTCAATCCTGTACAAAAAATAGCACAGGAAGGAAAGCGCGATCAGGATGGCGGTATACAGAATCGCAAACCGCACACGGCGTTTCCGCTTCTTCGCGCGGAGCTGTTCGTCGGTTTCGGGAATATGGTTCGTCTCTTCGCTCATGGGGTGTTCTCCGTTTCGGATTGAGGCGGTTTCGTGCTTTATAAATTTATAATATAATGCCCTTTGTTCCGAATGCAAGGCGGACAAAAGAAAAAGCCATGCCGGACGTTTCGGGGCGTCCGGCATGGCGGGATTTCGTATAATTCAGCTGGAAACCGATGTTATTTCGTCTTCACCGGGGTGCTGAACTTCGGACCGAAGTAGGTCTGCGGGAGTCTGCCGGTGGAGATCACGATCTTCTCGACGACGACCGCCGGGTCGACCATGTATATCTTGAACGTGTGCGGACCGGCCTTCTCAACATCGAGCTGCGTTCTGATCCTGCGGATGTTTTCCTTCACGTTCTGGTCCCAGTTGGTGCCGCCGGACTCGAAAGCCTGTCTGTAGGACGTCCGCTGGACGTTCCCGTAAGCGTCGATCACGTTCGGCTTGGCGTCGTCGATGCCGACCGCGACGCGGAGGCCGCGGTCCGGGACGAAGTTCAGGGTCGGGGACGTGTAGAGCGTGATGTCATACTTGCCCGGCTCGGAGATGTAGATCGGGTACTCCATGCTCGGGGCCTTGGTGTGGTCGGTGATGCTGTCGGCGTTCACGGGGAAGACGCACATGCCGCCGTCCGCGCGCCCGTAGTCCGGGATGAGCTTCCAGGTCACATCGCCGACGGCGTTGATCTTGGAGGGCTGCCCGGCGGGAATGGAGATCGGGCCCGCGAGCGCGCCCCAGAGGGTCTTTTCGCCCTTGGCGGCGGCCGGAGCGTCGGCCTTGACGGCGGAGACGCGGATCTTCGCGGTGCCGTTCGGGCCGGTGACTTCGATGTAGCCGGTGTTCGTGCCGGTCTTCGCGGCGGACCAGTCGATCTCGACGTTCACGGGGACATCGACGACGGCGGCGTAATCCTCGGTCACGTCGGTCTTGATCCATTTTTCGGTGGCTTTGACCGTGAACTTGGCTTCCTTCAAGCCGCGGGCGAAGACCTCGAAAACGTGCTTGGTGGGATTCCAGCTGTCGAACACGGGGAGCATGAGCTCATCCTGCACGGCGGGCCAGGCGTTTTCGTTGTTCTCGACCGCCACGCCGATCTCGGAGACGTCCGGGACGTTCAGTTCGGTAAGGCGCGGCATCTGGTTGCTGTTCGGGGTGTCCCAGCCGTTCTGCGAGGTGCCGATGTGCGGCTGGTCCATCATGTGGATCCACTTGCCGCCGGCGATTTCATTGTTGTACACGTCGGCGAGGTCCTTGTCCGCCTGGAAGAGATCGCGCGCATACTTGGCGTAATCGTTGGCGGAAGCGCGGCCCTGGCGGGCGTAGAGGCGGTTCTTTCCGACGCAGACCTGGAGTTCGGCGACCTGCGCGGAGGCTTTCACAGGATGATAGACGAGCTCGAAGTAGGCGTCCTGGTATTCCTGCGGAATCTTCTTCTTGAGCGTTTCGGCGCGGTCGACGAGCTTCAGCCAGGCGTCGACGACGTCGTCCGCCTCGCGGTCATTGACCACGCTGAACGTGTTGGCGTCGAGGATTTCGGGCTTGCGCCATCCGTTGTACTTCGCGTACTTCGACACGATGTCGGCGATCTCCTCGGCGTGCTCGTCGCCGAACTGTTCCTTCGCCCAGTTGACCATGTATTCGCCGATCTTGTCCTGCGGGATGGCGTCCGGGTCATACGCGAACTTCAGGACGAAGTCGATCGGGATCTCCATCGGCTTCAGGTCGCCTGTGTTCAGGATCCAGAGACGGTCCGCGCCCCAGCGGTAGGTAAGGTTCAGCTGTTCCCAGAGTTTCGGGACCGGGCTCACGTTCAGCCAGCGGTAGCTATGGGGGCCGCCGACGTAGTCGACGTGGTAGTACATGCCCGCACCGCCGGAACGCTTGCGCTCTTCCGGAGTGGGCAGACGGCGCACGTTGCCCCAGTTATCGTCGCACCAGAGGATGGTGACGTCGTCGGGAACGCGCATGCCGCTGTCGTAGTAGTCCTGAACTTCCTTGTAGATGGCCCACATCTGCGGGACTTCGGAAGCGGGCTTGCCGTACGCCTCGGCGATCAGCTCGCGCTGGTCGTTAATGACGTTCGTCAGGATCTTGATGTTGTCTTCCATCTTGGATCCGCGGCCGCCCATGGGCTCGTCGCCGTCGCCGCGCATGCCGATGGTCACCAGGTTGTCGTACTTGGCGTTGCGGGTGATGCCCTCTTTCCAGAACGAATAGAGGTTATCCTTGTTCGTATTGTAATTCCAGGCGCCGAGGCGGTTGCCGCGGTTGCGCTTCGTCCATTCCTCCTGGTTGCGCATCATGGGCTCATGGTGGCTGGTGCCCATGACGATGCCGTATTCATCGGCCAGACGCGGGTTGTCCTCGTCGTCCTCGTTGAACGCCTTGCCCCACATCGCGGGCCACATGTAGTTGCCCTTGAGGCGCAGGATGAGCTCGAACATATGGACGTACATCTTGGAATTGATGCCGCCGAACTTCGCGCGCGACCACGGGCCGAACGCCGGTTCCTCGTCGTTGATGAAGATGCCGCGGTATTTCACCTTCGGCGGTCCCTGGAGGAACGCGCCGGGGACGATGAAGAGGGAGTCGTGCTTCTTCGCCGGGACGTCGGCCCACCAGTACCACGGGGACACGCCGATCTTCTCGGAGATGTCGTAGATGCCGAAGATGGTGCCGCGCTTGTCGCTGCCGGCGACCACCAGGCAGCCGTCGACGGTCTGGATCAGGAACGATTCCCACTGGCCTTTGATCTTCGACACGTCGATCTTCTTGTCGGCGATCAGGCCGTCGATGAGCTTGCTCTTGCCGATCGTGCCGACGACCACGGAGCCGCGCTCGATCTTGTCGGCCGTGACGACTTCCGAAGCCTTGCCGGTGACCTTCCCGACGTCGTCGCCGAGGTCTTTCGCGGCGCGGATCACGCCCGCCCAGTCGTTGGCGTCGACCAGAATCTTTGCGGAAACGCCGTCCTTCGCGAGCTGGAACGCGCCGGGCGCGCTGTCGAACATGACGTAGGGGACGGCGGCCGCGTTCATCTGGGACGTCTGCTGCGCGGAAACATCCCGTGCGGCAGCGAGCGCGAGAACGCAGCATGCGGAGAGAAAGATTTTTTTCAGCATGTTGAATTTCCTCATGTTGATGTGAAAAAAGACGAATGAATGTTTGTTTCATTTCTAAACCATACTATAATATCTTTCTTCATTTTTTCAAACTCATTCTCTCATGCGACGGGCTTTTTTTCGATATTTCCCCGTTTTTCTCCCGCACGGCACAGCACGGAACGCTTCTTTTTGTGCGTTAAGTTTACGTTATGATCCGCTGCGACTCTTGAAAATGCCTTCCGGACGGGTATATTTGTGGGAGAAACGCCCCGCAGCAACAGACATATCCCCACCGCCGAAAGGAATACCCCGCATGAAAAGCTCCCTCAAACCGGCCGCGATCCTTTTCGCCGCTGCCGCCGCATCCGCGCTGCCGTCCTGCGCGACGGAAGAACCGGTCGAACCGCCGTTCGCCCCCACGCTCGAATCGCTCGAGGCGAATTTTCGGACACCGGAATGGTACAAGGACGCCAAGTTCGGCATCTTCGCGCACTGGGGTCCGCAGTGCCAGGCGGAATCCGGCGACTGGTACGCTCGGAACATGTACATCCCGAACGAATGGCAGTTCCGGCGCCATCAGGAGAAGTACGGCGACCAGAAGGAGTTCGGGTTCAAGGACATCATCCGCGAATGGAAGGCGGAAAACTGGGACCCGAAGGACCTCGCGAAACTGTTCAGCGGCATGGGCGCGAAATACGTCGTCTCCCTCGCGAACCATCACGACAACTTCGACCTCTGGGACAGCAAATACCAGGAATGGAACTCCGTCCGCCTCGGCCCGAAGCGCGACATCGCGAAGGAATGGAAGAAGGCCGTGCAGGGCGCGGGCATGCACTGGGGCGCCAGCGTCCACGCCTCGCACGCATGGTGCTGGTACGAACCCTCGCGCAACTACGACGGCCTGCTGGAGAAGGAGGACGGCGCGGGCACATGGTGGGGAGAGCTCGGCCTTGACCCGCAGGAACTCTACGCGCAGGACCACGAGGCATCCCCCGACAACCGCCACTGGGACTGGGACCCGAAACGCGTCGTGCCGCCCTCGCAGGAATACCGCGACAAGTTCATGAAGCGCCACAAACAGCTCATCGACGAGTACGAACCGGAAATCCTCTACTACGACGACACCGTGGTCCCGTTCTATCCCACGTTTAAGGACGGCGTCGAGCTGACCGCCTACTATTACAACACCATGTACCGGAAGAACGGCGGCAGACAGGAAGTCGTGGCGTGCGGCAAGGTCCTGAACGAGGAACAGCGCAGGGCGATGGTCTGGGACGTCGAGCGCGGCGTGCCCGGCGGCATGGTGACTCCATACTGGCAGACCGACACCTGCATCGGCTCCTGGCATTACGAACGCGGACTCTACGACCGCAACGGCTACAAGTCCGCCGCCACCGTCATCCAGATGCTTGTCGACATCGTCAGTAAGGGAGGAAACCTGCTCCTCAGCGTGCCAATCCGCGGCGACGGCACCGTCGACGAGAAGGAACGCGCCGTCTGCGCCGGCATCGGCGACTGGATGAAGGTCAACGGCGAAGGCATCTACGGCACGCGCACCTGGAAGAAATTCGGTTCCGGTCCGCAGGCCGAGGGCCCCGGCGAACGCCTCAACGCGCAGGGATTCAACGAAGGACGCGGCAGACGCGCCACCGCCGAAGACCTCCGCTACACCACGAAAGACGGCAGCCTCTACGTCTTCACGCTCGCCATCCCGCGGCCCGGCGCAAAGATCGCCGTCCCGGACCTCGACGCCAAGGTCAGAAAGGTCACGCTCCTCGGTTCCGACAAGGACGTGAAGTGGACGAATGACGGGTCCACGCTCGCCATCGATGCGCCCGAATCCGATCCGAACCTGAAGATCGCCCTCTGTTTCAAGGTCGAATTCGAGAAGTGATTCGCAGTGGAGGACTTGTCCTCCCCCCTGCCCCAAAAAAGCATTTAAGGCATACCGGAAAGCGATCCGGTATGCCTTTTTCATAAAAAAGTGAATGTGGCGGTACGCTCAGATTTTCACGACGCCGCAGAAGAACAGGATCAGCAGGATGGCGCCGAGAACGATCCGGTACCAGCCGAAGAGCTTGAAGTCGTGTTTCTTCACATAGTCCATGAACCA
>JBGUKN010000101.1:0-28893 GCA_045114455.1 Victivallales bacterium | reverse complement strand
CCATCGTCAGCTGGTGCATCGCGCTCTTCGAATACCTCCTTCAGGTCCCCGCGAACCGCATCGGCTACACCGCCCTCACGCTCGCGCAACTGAAGATCATGCAGGAGGTCATCACGCTCTCCGTCTTCGTGCCGTTCTCCCTGCTCTTCATGGGCGAAAAATTCCGCCTCGACTTCATCTGGGCCGCCCTCTGCCTCTGCGGCGCCGTCTTCTTCATCTTCCGCAAGTAAGAAAGCCTAGCTGAGGCGGACACCGGTCCAATACAGCGTGACCACAAGATAGAAAACAAAAATGGCAAGCCCCTCCCACAGGACAAGCTTTGTCCTGTCTTTTGGTCTCAGGTAGAAAAACAGATACAGGATCATTCCCGGAACGGACCAGATGTAGAAAATACCCAGCGCCATGTACAGCAATCGGATCATGGAGGTAAACCAGCTGACAGGCTCATCGGCGGACATACCGTACGCATAAGGCTGCAACCAATCATTCACGAACCCCGCAAGCATGTTCAGTCCGATCAGAATATCCGGGATCAGCAGACGCCGTGCGGCGTCCCGGTCCCGTTTCCAGCAGCGGAAAACGAGGGTGGAGATCATGGCGACGGCAATGACGCCGGCGATGGTCGTGTAATCCCGCTCCGGATTTATCATTTCCATTCAGCTCCTCCTCACTGTTTCCCCCGCCCCTTTTACGCTTGCCAGTGGCGGTTGACGGGCCAATACTGGAAGGACGGCGTCTCGTACGGATGCGACTCCTTCAGGGCGGTCAGGACGGCTCCGAGCACGTTTTCCGAGACCACGAACTCCAGTTTCCATTCCTTCACGTGCTCCACGCGGCCCTGTTCGCCGTAGAACGGATGCGCGCCATCCAGCGGGCGGAACTGCCCGGTCCCCTCGGTCTGCCAGCAGCAGGAATCGTAATTGCCGAAATACCCTGCCCCGGCCTCGAAGATCGCCGTTTTCACGGCCTCCACATGCGAATCCGGCACATAAACGTCAAGACGGTAAAAATGCATAACGGCTCCTTATGGATACGTTCTTACGGTTTGCGGATGCGGAGGAATAGGCGCGTCCCGGCCTCGTGCGGCAGCGGGAATTCCGGGGTGCGTTCGGCGCGGATGCGTTTATCGGCGGTCAACGCGGGCCATTCGTCCGCGGCCTGCGACTCCGTACGGAACACGCACAGGCTGCCGCCCTGCCCCAGGAGATTGCGGCACTCCTTCACGAGTTCGGGGGCTCCGGCGACCGCGCGCGCAGTGATCGTGCGGAATCCGCCCCGGTATTCCGGTTTCGCCGCGAGCTCGTTTGCGCGGGCGTGGACGGGGTGGAGATTGGCAAGGCCGCAATCCGAGGCGGCGCGTTCCAGAAACGCGATCTTCTTGCCGCGCGAATCGATCGCGGTCACGTCGAGGTGGGGACGCGCGGCGGCCAGCGGGAACGCCGGAAGCCCCGCGCCGCATCCGACGTCGGCCATGCGCACGCCGTCGGCGAAGAGTTCCGGCATGGCTCGGAGCGCCAGCACGCAGTCGCAGACATGCTTGCTCCAGTAGGATTCCGGAGGGATCGCCGTCAGGTTCAGGGATTCGTTCGTCTCGTACAGCAGTTCGCCGTACCGCGAGCAGAGCGTCAGAAAGGGGTCCATGCGGTCCGCCCCGACGCATTCCAGCAGGAACGCGCGTTCGGCGTCGTCCGGCGGCGGCAGAGCAATCATGTTCACGCCTCCACGGCGCAGAAGCAGGACATCGCGCACAGCAGCAGGAAATACGCGGCGGAGGTCCAGCGCACGGCGGGATTGCGGAACGACAGCCGGAACCAGTCGCGGAGCCAGTACGGCTTGGCGGAGATCAGGATCCCGATCACGCCCGCCGCCAGCACCAGCGCGGCCAGGACCGGATAGCCCGGCAGCTGCGCCGGATACGCCATCTTCAGCACGGAATGCGCGCCGAGGATCAGGATCGCGGCGGCGGCCCGTGCGAACAGGTAGTTCAGGAAGACTGCGGCGAGCACGATGGCGACGAGGATCAGCGGTAAAATAAGATTCTGGAACGGAGAATCCGGCATGAAGATCGGGCGGATGTTCGGGACGCACCAGAGCAGCGCGACCACGGTCAGGACCGTGCCGGAGATGCGTTCGCGCGGAAGCCGTTCGAACCAGCTGTACACGGCGGGTTCGCGCCGCACGGTCAGGATGAACGCGGCGGCGGCGGCGAGCGAAACGGCGGCGGCGATTGCGAGAACGACGGAAAGCGGCATGAAAACAAATCACTCCTCGTCGATGATGTTCAGGGGGATGATCTCCTTGATGTCATCCCTGTTGTATTCGCTGGTGATGCCCGCGGAATGACGGAACGCGATCTTTTTCGAATCTTCGGCGTACTTGTCGGACAGGCGGCCGGTGTACTTGCTGCCGTTCTTCAGGACGATCTCCGTATCCGGCAGCCAGAGGGTGACTTCCGGCACCTGCACGGTCCTGCCCTTGCCGACCGTGACGGTGATGCTCTTCACGTCGGGCTTGGCGTGCTTGTTCGACACGGTGATCGTGTGTTCGCCCGCCGCGAGGTTCTTGACCGTCACGCGCTTGGAGACGTCGCGGGATTTGGATTCGGCCTCGGTCCGGCAGATGAACTTGCCGTCGAGGTAGATGTTCACGCCGGGCGGGTTCACGGTAAGGACGATGCTGCCCGTGTTCGCTTCAAGCGTGAACGTGCGTTCCATGGGCTCGCCGGGATGGACCGTGACGGTCTGTTCCAGCGTGTCGAAGCCGTCCTTGGTCATGCGGACCGTGTAGTCGCCGGCCTCGATGGAGTCGCGCTTGTACGGGGTCACGCCGTAGTCGATGCCGTTGATGAAGAGCGCAGCGCCGGTCGGTTCGGAATCGAGCGAGAGGGAGCCGGGAAGCATTTCCAGCGCAGCGGCCACGTCCGTGGTCTCGTCCCGCTTCACCGTCACGATCTTTTCATACGGCTTGTATCCGTCCTTCGTGAGGCGAATCTTGTGCTGCCCCTGTTCGAAGGAATCCTTGAACGGCGTGTAGCCGTAGGTCTTTCCGTCGATCTCGATCTCGGCGGAATCAGGGTCGCTGGTCAGCGAAAGCGTGCCGATGTTGTTCATCAGCGGGACGTTGATCAGGATCGGGCGTCCGTTCTGCACCTTCCAGGAGATGTCGCGGCGCGTGTAGCCCTGCATCTGTACGGTGGCGGAATAGGAACCGAGAGCGAGGTCGGACAGCAGGACCGGCGTGTCGCCGATCTCCTTCCCGTTCATCTGCACATGCGCGCCGGACGGTTCGGAGTCGATGATGACCGTGGCGTTCTCCGGCACGAGCGTGGCGTGCACCTCGACCTGACGGCCCGGGGTGACCGTCACCGGAAGCCAGGCGGGCTCGTAGCCGTCCATGGAAAACTTCACGATGTACATGGCGGACGGCACGGGATTGGTCACGCGCGGAGTCGTGCCGATGACCTTGCCAAGGATGGAGACTTCGGCGCCGGTCGGCTCGGACGTGATGTTCATGCTGCCGTAGTCGCTCAAATCCTGTTCGGGCGCCTTCTTTTCGCAGGAGGGCAGGAACACGAGCGCGACGGCGCAGACGGAACAGACAACAGAGAGAATAAGACGTTTCATCATATCATTTGTTCCCCAGAGACAGTTTTTTCTCTATTTTGATCTTGTTTTCCCGGATGGCCTGATAGGTCTTGCTGTCGGGCGGGAATATCTCAAGCAGGCGGTTGCATTCGGCGATCGCCTTGTCATATTCGCGGAGCTCGTAGAAGAGGCGGACGTTCTTCAGTCCTTCCTGATGGATCTCATCAAGCTTGGCCTCGGCTTTCGCGAGCCCGTCGCGGGCGGCCTTCCACTCCGCGGGCTTCGGATCGTCGAAAAGCTGGTAGCGGCGCAGGGCGAGCCTGTAGTTGGTGATGGCCTTCGGAAGGTTCGACGGCGTGGTATCGATGCTGCGGAACGCCTCCTCGGCGACGAAAAGGAACGTGCGGGCGTCCTCCAGAATCCGGTCGACGTTCTGGGAGATCACGCCGAGGTCATATTCGTCGAGCAGGGTCTCGTTGATGATGGTCTCCACACGGTTAAACGTTTCGGACACATCGTTGGACACCTTCACGTCGCAGAACTTGCTGCCGAAGCCGACCATGATGCGGCGGTGCTGGCGGTTGTCCTGCGAGGTCCCGGCGATCTTCTCCTGCTGGAGCTCCATGAAGCCGGACTCCAGGATCTGCTGCTTGAGCTTTTCGATCAGCGCGTCGGGGAGAGGCTCCTTGAAAAGCTCGTAGTAACGGCGTTTGTTCAGGGGCTCGTCCAGCGTGACCTCCATCCGGCCGTTTTCGACCTGGAGCACGAAGCGGAACACCGCGGTCCCCGAAACGGATTCCTTTTCGTAATAGAGGACAAACGGGTTCTCGACTTTCTTTTTCACCGCGGGCTGGCTGGCGGGCGTCTGCGGCGTTTCGTTCAGCTTGAGGAATATCCACAACCCGATGCAGGCGGCCAGGATCACGATCACGGCGAAGATCACGTTGCTCAGGAATTTTTTCGTGTGCCCCGTCTGCCGACTGTCGTTCGTTTTCTTCTTGAACAGGCCGTGCGGGATTTCCGCGGGCGATGCCGGAGCGACAGGCTGAGCGGCAGGCGCAGGAGCGGCGGGCGCGGGGGCGGGAGCCGGTTTCGGCTGTTCCGGGATCGGCCCGGTGTCGGTGTTGATCCGGGTCGCAGTCGTGTTCTGCGGACGGAAAAAGAACGCCTGCTGCGTCTGGCTGACGGGCGCAGGCGCGGCAGATTGAGCGGCGGACTGAGCAGCAGGCGCAGGAGCGGCATCGGAGTCCATGCAGCGCAGAAGCTGTTCGCCGATCGTGATGACGGAACCGGCGGCGAGCCGTGCGGAGCCGGTCACGGGAATATCGTCGACGAGCGTGCCATTGGTGCTGCCGAGGTCGCGGATCAGCCAGTTCCCCGATGCGTCGCATTCGATCTTCGCATGGTAACGGGAAACGCCGCCCATCGGAAGCTGGATGACGTTGTCGCTTTCGCGGCCGATCGTCGCGCCCGCAGAAGAAAGCTCCACCGTCTGCCCGGTCAGGGCGCCGTTCAGGTACATGATTTTCATATTGTCGGATTCTCCTTGCTGGGACACACAGTGCTCTGTTCCCCGGCCGTATGGGTGGAAATTTTAGTCAGTTTCTCCGGCGGCACGGTCTCGGCGTTCAGATCCAGCCGGTCGCCGGGCAAAGTTCCCGTATGCGCGAGAGCGCCCGCGGGAAGCTCGATCACGGACTGTGCTCCTCCGCACCGGACGCACGGACGCCAGGGGCGGCATCCGGGGCACGTCTTCAGGACGGTGTTTTCCGCCCCGAGGAAGATCACGTCTATGGGAAACGTCATAAAGAAAGTATGGATGCCGGAACAGGACGGAAAGACCATCGCGTCGATCCCGATCTGCTCGAACGGGCGTCCGATCAGCCCCCTCAGGCGGTCGCCGAACGACACCGCGTGAAACGTCCGGTAGGACAGCACGGTCTTTCTTGTCAGGTTCCGGATCAATTGAACACCTCCAGCGCACGCATCAGCATCGGCGCGATCACAACGGTGAACACGGCGGGGAAGATCAGCAGCGCAACCGGGAAAAGGATCTTCACGGGCGCTTCGCTGGCGAGCTTCTCGGCACGGGCGAACCGTTTCGCGCGGAGCTGTTCCGCCTGGATCCGCAGGACCTGGCCGATGCTTACGCCGAGCTCATCGGACTGAATGATCGCGTTCAGGACGCTGGTGAGCTCCGGTTGGCGGACGCGCTGCGTCATTTCCTTCAAAGCGGTATGGCGCGGCTTGCCCAGCTGGATCTCGTGGAGCGCCTTGCGGAGCTCAAGTCCGAGTTCGTCAGCCTGCCGCCGGGCCAGGATGTCGCGAAGGGCGGTCACGAAGTCCTTGCCCGCCTCGACGGACAGCGTCAGCAGGTCCAGCACATTTGGCAGGGCCTTCAGAATCTGAAGATGGCGTTTCGCGACCAGGCCGCGGAGCCAGACCTGCGGATACAGCACGATGCAAAGCAGCACCAGCAGCCCCATCGCCGCTTTGTTCGAAGCAAAAAAGAGGATGGCGAAAAGGACCCCGATGGCGCACGTCATGATGCGAACCGTCATGAACTGCTCGGCGGTCAGGACTTGTTCATAACCCGCCATGGCGAGCTGTTCGCGCATTTTCTTCATCGTGCCGCCGAGCGCTTCCGAAGCGCAGAGCCGCCGGAAATTCGGCGTAAAGGGCAGGAAGATACGGAAGATGACCGGAATCGGCCGGGCGTCTTCGCCGAACTGCGCCTTCTCCACGTCGATCGAGGAGATCATCTCCGCGACAAGAAGCACGACGGACGCCGCGCACAGTCCCGCGAAAATGCTTGCCAGAAGCATGAAAATCTGTTCCATTCAGCATATCCTCCTTACACGTCGATCGTCGTGATCTTCCGAATCCACAGAAACCCGCAGACGACCATGACGACGACCGCCAGAAGCACCACGATCCCCACGACAGACCCGAAGAACGCGTCCATCAGGTCGGGCGCCAGGTGCATCATCGCAAACATCAGGACGAACGGAACGGACGCGATCAGCCACGCCTGCATGCGGCCCTGAGACGTCAGGGCGCGGACCCGCTGCATGATGCGCATGCGTTCGCGGATCACGCTGGCGAGCTCCTCCAGCACGGATGTCAGTTCACCGCCCGTCTGGCGCGCCGTAATGATCGCCACGGCCACAAGCTCGAAATCCTGCGATTCCAGGCGGTCGGCCATCTTGCGGAGCGCGGTGTCGAACTGCACGCCGAGACGGAGTTCCTGCGTGAGCAGGGTAAATTCGAAGGAAATGGGATAACGGTTCTCCGAAGCGACGTTCTCCAGCGCCTGCGTGATGCTGAATCCGGCCTTCAGCGCGCTGCTCATGGAGAGAAGCGCGTCCTCCAACTGTTCGTTGAACTTCGCCAGACGCTGTTTTTTCAGCATTCTCAGGTAGAACCGCGGCGCAAGGAACGCCACGACCGCCGCAATCGAGCCGATCGCGATGGTGCGGATCCAGTTAACTTCGCTCGACAGGAACGAACTCAGGCCGCCGAACAGGATGAACGACACGGCGGCGACCGCGATGCTCAGGTCCAGGATCCGGTTCGCGGGCAGCTGAAGCAGGACGTCGTCCAGCTCGACCGCGGCTTCGGCCAGGAATCGTTCCCTGTAGCGGGCGGACGTGTACGCCGTGAACTCCACGATCACGAACGTGGCGAACAGCGCGCAGAGTCCGGCGCAGACCGACGCCAGAAGATACATGTTCTCATAGATGAACCCCATGTCACAGGCCTCCCTTCATGCCGGGCTTTTTCTGCGGCGTGAACATGGATATGTCAAGGTCGAGGTTCGCGCGGCGGATATCCTCGATGAAGGTCGGGATCGCTCCGGTCGGCTCGAAATGGCCGAGCATACGGCCGTCCTCGCTCCAGCCGTCCTGGTGGAACGTGAAAAGCTCCTGCATCGTGATGATCTCGCCTTCCATCTTGGTGATCTCGCTCACACTGACGACCTTGCGGCTGCCGTCCTTCTGGCGGTTGATCTGGACAACGATGGAGATGGCGGACGCGATCTGTTCGCGGATGGCCCGCAGAGGCAGGTCGAATCCGGCCATCAGGACGAGCGTTTCGAGGCGTGCGAGCGCGTCGCGCGGAGAATTGGCGTGGATCGTGGTCAGGGAGCCGTCGTGACCGGTGTTCATGGCCTGGAGCATATCGAGCGCTTCGCCGCCGCGGCATTCGCCGATGACGATGCGGTCGGGGCGCATACGCAGGGAGTTCCGCACCAGGTCGCGGATCGTGACTTCTCCCTTGCCTTCGATGTTGGCGGGGCGGGATTCCAGGCGGACGAGGTGTTCCTGCCGCAGCTGGAGTTCCGCGGCGTCCTCGATCGTGATGATGCGTTCCTGCGCGGGCAGGAATCCGCTCAGAATATTCAGCAGGGTCGTCTTGCCGCTGCCCGTACCGCCGGAAATCAGGATGTTCTTGCGGATCTTCACGCAGACATCCAGGAAATGCGCGATTTCGGCGGTGATGGATCCGTAGGAGATCAGGTTCTCCACGGTGAGAGGAGTCTTGGCGAACTTACGGATCGTGATCGAGGGTCCGACCAGGGAGAGCGGCGGGATGATGGCGTTCACGCGGGATCCGTCCTTGAGGCGGGCGTCCACCATCGGCGAACTTTCGTCGATGCGGCGTCCGAGCGGGGAAACGATGCGCTCGATGGCGGCAAGCACCTGGTGGTCGTCGGCAAACGCGGTGTCCGTCTTGTAAAGGACGCCTTTGTGTTCGACATAGACGTTGTCCGGGCCGTTGACCATGATTTCTGTGATGTCGTCGCGCGCGATAAGGTCTTCCAGCGGCCCCAGCCCGATCGCCTCGTGGCGAAGCTCGTTTTCGATCTTCTCCTGCGTGACGCCTTCCGGCAGCGGAATGGAAAGCTCGTTCAGGATCTCGTGGATGGTAACGCGGGCCTTCTCCTCCAGGTCGCTCTCCGAAACGCTGTTGAGCGCGAGCCGCTTCATGTTCAGGCGGACCAGCAGTTCGCTGTGCGCCTGCTTCTTGATCTCCTGCACGAGTGGGCGTGCGGACATCGGGATGCCGCTGACCGCGAGGATGCGCCGTTTGTACATCTGTTCGGGATCGACCGGCTCCGCAACCGGGGAAGGAGCCGATGCAACGTGCACAGGATGCGCTTCGGAACGTCCGGCGCCGACAATGATATGGACGGACCCGATCTCGATGTCGCTGTCAGCGGGCACGTCCACGAAATCGCGTCCGATGCGCTGGCCGTTCAGGTAGGTGCCGTTGGAACTGCCGAGATCGGCGATGCGGAGCGAGGATTCCTGCGCCTGAAGCACGCAGTGGAGCTTCGAGACGCCGACGAACGGCAGCTGGATCGGCACGGCCTCGGAGGAGCCGACCTGGTATTGTCCGGGCGGAATGCTCAACGGGGAATCCGGCTCTCCGGGCATTTTCAAAATGACTTCGACCATGGATGGAACTCCCTGTCAGAATCAGTATCCGGCCGATTTTCTGAGCAGCTGTTCGCGTTCAGCCGTATATTCTTTGATATGCTGCTGGAGATACGCCCAGTCGACGCTCTGGACATCGGTCGTGATGTTCGGGTCCTCGTAGCTCCGCAGGGACAGCGTCAGCGAGCCCTTCTGCTGGGCGAAAATGATCATCTCGACCTCTTTCGGAGTCAGTTCGAGCGTAACGGTGCTGTAGGAACGCGCCGCGGGCGCCGCGCCGTTCTGCTGCGCGTAACCGATATCGGTGCCGGTTGCCAGGACCTTGACGCGCTGGAGGATCGTCATCGTGACCGTGTCAAGCGAAGCGTCGCCCTTGGCGTCCGGGAAATGGAACGTGCCGATCACGTCGACGAAGTTGTTCGGCCGGATAAGTCCGGAAACGGACGTCACGGAGCTGACGGGGATCGAGATCGCACGCCAGCCGGAGCGCGTCTGCGCGGGAAGTCCGGTGCGGTCGTCCTTGGTGAAGACCTGCTTGAAGTCGCGCCAGGTGAGGATGTCGCCTTTGCGGACCATGGAGCGCAGCGGAGAACCGATCACGTCTGTCCGGCGGTCCCATGGGATCTCGAGCGTGTTTGCGGCGGCGTTCGCAAAACGCATGCCCTCGTACATCTCGATGTCCGATTCCATGAGCTTGTCGCCCTCGGCCACGTCGGTCTTCATCCTGATCAGTCGAACCCGGACCGCGCTGTTCATGATCTTGCTGCGTTCCTGTTTGATCTGCTGGTATGTGAAGATGAACGCCAGCACGCCGAAAAACACCGCCGCCAGCATCAGAATTTTTTGTCTCATAGATCGGGTCTCCTGTTTGAACTTGTTTCCTTGGGGGTGGCGGACGGCGCCGGGCCGCCCGCTTCCTGACCTGAAAGAATTATTTGTCGACGAGCGCAAAGGCCATGGCGAGTTCCGTGACCACGCGGCCGCCGACGGCCAGCGTTCCGGTTCCCTTGCCGAATCTGCGGGTGAGGTTCGGCAGTTCCAGGATCATGACGAGCTGGTCGCCGGGGAAGACGGGCTCCTTGAACTCGGCGGACTCGATGCCCATGAACAGCGCGAGTTTGTTCTTGTTGGCCTCATGGCCGAGCAGGAGAAGCGCGCCGGACTGGGCGATGATCTCCGACTGGATCGAATTTGCCAGCACCATGTAGCCGTCGGAATAGGTGCGGATCGGAGGTTCGCAGCTGCCGAGGTTCTTCACCGCGGTCACGCGGGTCTCTTCGAGCTTCGACACATAGTCGACGTAAAGGAACGGATAGCGGTGCGGGATCACGTCCATGACGGAGGAAATGTCCCGCGGATCGTCGTCCTTCTTGTCGAACGGGCCGAACGGCGGAGGTTCGGGAATCGACAGGACGCGTTCGCGCACGGCCATCACGAGTTCGGCCTGGCAGGCGAGTCCGCCGTTGTTCTTCACGGTCCCGCTGAGCTTGGCTTCGCCGTCGGCGATCTCATTGACCGCGACTTCGACAAACATGCGGTCGCCCGGGATGTTCGGGCGGCGGAACTTCACGTTGCGGATGCTTTTCACATAAATGTCAAGCGAATTCTGAGGGTCGAGGCGTTCGCGCACCGCAATTTCCGCGAGCTGCGCCATGGCTTCGACCTGGAGCACGCCGGGAACGATCGGGCGTCCGGGGAAATGCCCCTGGAAAAACAGGTCTCCGATGGTGAGATTGCGCCATCCGGCGAGATGGTTTTCGTCGACGATCTTCACGCGGTCGAGCATGAGGTAGTCGGGGCGGACGGGCAGGATCGCGCGGAGGTCGCGGACGGACAGGACGGTATCGGGTTTCATCAATCTACTCCTTTATTTCGCGGATGCGGCCGCGGCTTCCTGTTCAAGCATGAGCGCAGCAAGTTTGCAGTGCGTCGGATGGCCGGATTTGACCGACATGACATGAGCATGGACGCGTTTGCCGACCAGATACAGGTCTCCGATCATGTCCATGATCTTGTGGCGGACGAGCTCGTTGGGGTAGCGCAGGCCATCCTTGCAGATCAGGGCGCCGTCGTGCAGGATGATGGCGTTGTCGAGGCTGCCGCCCTTGGCAAGTCCGGCGGCGATGACCTGTTCCAGCTCCTTGTACGGGCAGAACGTGCGTGCGCCCTCAAGCTCCTGCTTGAAACTTTCCGTGGTGACCTGGCAGCTGAAGAACTGCGTGTCGAGGTCGCTGTAGCCGAACTGCGTGGTGAACGAGATGCGGAGGTCGTCGGCGGGCAGCAGGGCCAGCATCGCGGAACCTTCCTCGAACACGATCGGGGCTTTCGCCGTCCAGTAATGCGCCTCGGCGTCCTGTTCCTGAAGGCCGGCCTCCAGGATCCCCTCGAAATACGGCTTGGCGCTTCCGTCGGCAATCGGCGGTTCCGGTCCGTCCATCTCGATGACGGCGTTGTCGACGCACGCGGCGTGCAGGGAGGACATGATATGCTCCACCGTCACGACGAACGCGCCGGTCGTGCGGGACGCGATCGTGGTCGCGCGGCGGACGTCGATCACGTTCCGGGCGTTTGCCAGGACCTCGGGCGCTCCGGGCATGTCGATGCGGCGGAACACGATCCCGGTGTCGGGGGGTGCGGGAAGAATGCGGAGTGTGGCGCGGGCTCCCGTGTGAAGGGCGATGCCCTTGACGACGGCCGGGCCTTTTACGGTATTCTGTTTCGGCATGGCTTTCTCAAAATCCAATGGTTGGTTGCGGAAAAAAAGATTTTTCTCTGTAATTTAACTCTTTTTCGCGTGATTACCAGTCGAAATGGCGTTATATTATAAAGAAAACTCTTTTTTTCCCTGTTTTTCGCCCTTTTCGGAGACTTTCCGGACATGAACCACCGACATCGCATCATCATTCTGCTCGGTCCGACCGCATGCGGCAAGACCTCCTTCGGCGTCGCGCTCGCCGCCCGCATCCATGCCGCCGTCCTCAGCGCGGATTCCCGGCAGATCTACCGCGGCCTCGACATCGGGACCGGCAAGGACCTCGCGGAATACGCCCCGCCTGGACGCCCCCCCGTCCCGTACAAGCTCATCGACATCCTGCCGCCGGACGCGGAGTATTCCCTCGCCGAATATCTGCGCGACGCCGCGAACGCCGTGAACGAAGTCGAAGCGGAAGGACGCGTCCCGCTCTTCGTCGGAGGCACCGCCCTCTATCTGCACGGCATGGTCTTCTCGTATCATCTTGCGCCGGGAGCGCCCGTCCCGGAATTCCGGGCGTATCTCCGCAGCCTCGACACCGCCGCGCTCCGCAGGCTCCTGCTCGAGCTCGACCCGAAAAGCGTCGTCCCCGCGAACGAACCGGACAACCGCATCCGCCTGATCCGCGCCATCGAGCTCGCCCGCGCCGCGAACGCGAACGAACTGCCGAACGATCTGGAACGCCCCTTCCCCTCGTCCGATTTCCTTGTGCTCGGGCTCTACCGGCCACGTTCGGAGACGCGCGCCCGCATCCTTCAGAGGTTGGACGAACGACTCGCAAACGGCATGGTCGAAGAGGCGGAGCGTCTGCATGCGGAAGGTATGAGCTGGGAAAAGATGGATTATCTCGGCCTGGAATACCGCTATCTGGCGCGCTATCTGCGGGGACATCTCTCGAAGCAGGAGATGCACGGCCAGCTCTATGCGAAGATCTGTCAGTTCGCGAAACGCCAGGACTCCTGGTTCCGCAAATTCGAAAACGACGGCTGTCCGATCCACTGGCTCCGCCCGGACCAGATCGACGCCGCCGAATCGCTCTGCCGCGACTTCCTCGCCGGACGCCCTCTCCCCGCACCGGATTTCCGTCTTGCCGACTGCAGGTATCCGGTCCATCCCGATGCCGATTCAGGCGAAACGGGAAAAAAGGTGAGATGAAGCGAGAAAAAAGAGTTGACAATCGGCTTTCCTGTGATATATTTATAGGATAAGTGTCTTTAAGGCAAAAACCCTCAAACAATGGAGATTTATTATGTCCGGTCACAGTAAATGGGCAAATATCAAGCACAAAAAAGAGGCAACCGACAAGAAGAAAGGTCAGGCGTTTTCCCGTCTGGCCAAGGAAATCATGGTCGCCACCAAGCAGGGCGGCAAGGATCCTGCTTCCAACATCAAGCTCCGCATGGCCCTCGCCTCCGCGAAAGCCAGCAACATGCCTCGTGAAAACATCGAACGCGCCATCAAGAAGGGCGCGGGCGAACTCGGCGACGTCGCCTATGAGGAAATCACCTACGAAGGATACGGTCCCGCCGGAACCGCGTTCGTTGTCGAATGCCTCACGGAAAACCGCAACCGCACCATCGGCGACGTCCGCATGACGTTCGACCGCAACGGCGGCAACCTGGCGGCCAGCGGCGCCGTGTCCTGGATGTTCCAGCGCAAGGCCCACTTCATCGTCGAAGGCGAAAACGCCGACGAGGACAAGCTGATGGAACTCACGCTCGAAGCGGGCGCGGAAGACATCACCGCCGAAGACGGCATCGCCGAAATCTGGGCTGCTCCGGAAGCCTTCGCCGACATCGCCAAGGTCCTGGAAGACGCCGGCATCGAATGCTCTGAAGCTAAGCTCACCCGCAAGCCGGAAAACACCGTCGGCATCAACGACCTCTCCAAGGCCCAGCAGGTCCTCCGTCTCGTCGAACGCCTCGAAGAGCTCGACGACGTCCAGGCCGTCTACTCCAACGAAAACATCGCCAGCGAAGTCCTCGACGAGATCGACGCCCAGGGCTGACCTGCGGTTTCGTTCCCGGCACGGAGGGCGTCCCGGATGATCATCATCGGCATAGATACGGCCATCCGAAAAACCGGATACGGCGTGATCGACATGCGGACCGGCGGTTCCATCCAGATCCTGGACTGCGGCCTGATCCGCAACGCGCCCTCCCTACCCCACAGCGAATGTCTCAGGCGTCTCGCCGGAGGCATTCGCGAACTTGTTTCATCGTTCAAGCCCGAAGCCGCCGCCATAGAATCGGCATTCGTCTCACGGAACGTCAGGACCGCCATGATCCTGAGCCTCGCCCGCGGCGCGGTCATCACCGCCCTCGCCGAATGCTCCGTTCCGGCGTTCGAATATTCCCCGAAGAGCGCGAAACGCGCCGCGACCGGCCTCGGCGAAGCGGACAAAAGCCAGGTCGCCGCGATCATGGCGAACCTAGGCGGACTCGACATCTCGCAAATCCCGGACGACGCCACGGACGCCCTCGCGCTCGCCTACTGCCACGGCAATCTGGTCCTGCGCGCCTGTAACGGCATCGTCAGGCAACCTCAACCGATCTGAACAAACGGAAGGCACGTCATGATTCTCACAAAATACGGTAAAAAAGAATGGGGGCTGGCGCTCGCCGCTTTCCTCGGCGTGAGCGGACTCAGCATCGCATCCGTGTTTCTCAGTATCCTCAGGCCAGGTATCATGCTGGCCATCATCGCCTTCGCCGCGCTCGTCTGCTTCGCCGCCTGCGCGTTCTTCCGCGATCCGCACCGCAGGATCGCCGACGATCCGTCCGCCATCGTATCGCCGGCCGACGGCGTCATCAAGGACGTGGAGCTCATCAAGTCCGAGACGCTCGAATGCGACGATCTCCGCCGCCTCTTCCACGACAAGGACATTCTCCGCATCGGCATCTTCCTCTCCGTCTTCAACGTGCACATCAACCGCGCGCCGTGGGACATGAAGGTCGAATTCAAATTCTACAAGCCGGGCAAGTATCTGGACGCCCGCGACCCGGACGCCGGAAAAGTCAACGAATCCATGCTTCTCGGCGGCACCTGCCCGTTCGAGGGAGAAACGTTCCCTGTCGCCGTCCGCCAGGTCTCAGGCGCCATCGCGCGCCGCATCGTCTGCCCGGTCAACCCCGGCGAGACCTATGCCAGGGGCCAGCGGTACGGCATGATCAAATTCGGGTCCCGCACGGAACTCTACATCCCCGCCGGAATGGGCATCGACGTGGCCGTGAACGTGGGCGAAGCCGTCCGCGCCGGTTCCTCCATCCTCGCGTTCGTCCGCCCCGAGGCGAAGGCGAAACTTCACTCGCTGGCCGAAGAGGCCGCCGCAAAGGACATGAAATGAACGACGAAAACGGACAGGAACGCGTTGCGCCGTCCTCGCGGAAACTGGAACGTTGGCTGCAGTTCGTCCCGAACAGCCTTACGCTCTGCAATTCCCTCTGCGGTTACGCCGCCATCCTCGTCACGCTTCAGGCATACAAGCACGTCGACGACCAGCACGCCATGGCCACGATCTTCGCCTGGAGTGCCGGGCTCATCCTGTTCGCAATGGTCTTCGACATGTTCGACGGCTTCACGGCGCGCCTCCTGCACGCCTCCAGCCTGCACGGCATCCAGATGGACTCCCTCGCCGACATGACCACGTTCGGCGTCGCACCCGCCACGCTCGTTGCCGTCATGGCCCACAACATGCGCCACATCGAACGCGCCGGCGAATTCGTCCCCATCTGCATGCTCTGCGGCATCTACCTCGGATGCGCCGCGCTCCGCCTCGCCACCTACAACGTCCACGCCATGTACGAAAAGAAGAGCAGCGACGTCTTCACCGGACTCCCCTCCCCCGGAGCCGCCGCCGCGCTCTGCACCATCATCCTCTTCGCCGCCACGGAAAAAGGCAGCAACACCCTCCGCGAATATTTCCGCTATCTGCCGATCTACGCCACGATCCTCGGCTTCCTGATGGTCAGCCAGGTCCCGTACCTGCACTTCGGCAAATACCTGGCCTCCGCGCGCTACCACAAGGACCGCCTCCTGGTCATCGCCCTGCTGCTCCTCGCCTGGCTCGTCTCGTCCTTCCTCGTGAATCCCTTCCTTTTCCCCTTCCTCCTCGTGAACATCTATGTCGTGTGGGGCCTGATCGCGTATTTCGCGCTCAAGATGGGATTCGTGAAGCACACGCATCCGCTCGTCCCGGGCTCCAGTTCCCCGCAGGGACCGGAACAGGACGCCGCCGAAGACGGAGACCGGAAACAATGAACATCCTCATCACAGGCGGAGCCGGATTCATCGGCTCGCATCTCGCCGAATCCTGGCTGAAGGACGGCCACAGCGTCTCGATCATCGACGACCTTTCCACCGGCTCGCTCGACAACCTGAAGCATCTCCCGCATCGGGAACGCGTCGAGTTCGTGAAGGGCAACGTGATCTCCTCACGCGCGCTGCCCGGACTGGTGAAGAAGGCCGACGTCGTGTACCATCTGGCGGCGGCGGTCGGCGTCGAGCTGGTCGTCCACGACCCGATCCGCACGATCGAGACCAACGTTTCCGGCACGAGCCGTATCCTGAAGCTCGCCGACAAGTTCGGCGGCCGCCGCGTCTTCATCGCGTCCACCAGCGAAGTCTACGGCAAATCCGCCGCCGTGCCGTTCCACGAGACCGACGACCTCATCATCGGCCCGTCCACGCATTCCCGCTGGAGCTACGCCTGCAGCAAGCTCATCGACGAGTTCCTGCTCATGGCGTATCACCGCTCGAAAGGCCTCCCCGGCACCGTCACGCGCTTCTTCAACACCGTCGGACCGCGCCAGACAGGACGCTACGGCATGGTCATCCCGCGCTTCGTCTCCGCCGCGATTCAGGGCAAGCCGCTCCGCGTCTTCGGCACCGGCGAGCAGACCCGCTGTTTTTGCCATGTGTCCGACACGATCCGCGCGCTCCGTCTCCTTCCCGATTGCGAAGCGTCGTTCGGGCAGATCCTGAACATCGGCAGCACGCACAGCATCACGATCCGCCAGCTCGCGGAAACGATCATCGCACAGCTTCACAGCAAGTCGAAGATCGAGGTCGTCTCCTACGACAAGGCCTACGAACCGGGCTTCGAGGACATGCTCCACCGCGCCCCGGACTGCGCCAAGATCGAACGCATCTGCGGCTGGAAAGCCGAACTCCCCCTCGAACGGATCATCTCCGACGTCGCCGAACAGTTCCGCGGGGAGGACAAGTCCTCCTCTGATACAGTGCCGGGCTGACGCTCCTGCACATCATTTCCCGTGTCCGAACATAGCCGGGCACTGCTTCAGCACCACTTGCAGTGTGCCGTCGCGAAGCACGGCACTACTTCAGCACTGCCTGCAGTGTCGCCGACCAAATGCACGCGAACTAACCCTTTTCCCAAAAAACGAGTCCTATAGGCCTTATACGACTTATAGGACTTATTATTGTGCTCAGAAGGATTGATTTTTTTACACGCGGGACTCGAAGCCGATTCTCGGATCGGCGATCACGTACAGGATGTCCGACAGCAGGATGCCGGCGAGCGTTAGGAATCCGCTGAACGCGAAGAGCGTCATCATCAGCGGGATGTCGCGGCTGCTGAGCGCGAGCATGGAAAGCGCGCCCATGCCGGGGATGTTGAAGATGTATTCGATCAGGATGCTGCCGGACACCAGTCCCGGCAGGATGCCCGCGAACAGCGTGATCATGATGATGAGGGCGTTGCGGAACGCATGGACATAGATGACATCCTTTTCCGGCAGGCCCTTCGCGCGCGCCGTGCGGATGTACTCCTGGCGGATCACGTCGAGCATGCCCGCCCGCGTGAAGCGCGCGATCCCGGCAAAAGACGCGTAGCTGAGGCAGAAGACCGGCAGGACGTAGTGCATCGCCGTCACCCACATGATCTTCCACGAGCTCATCCCCTGCGTGATGTCGGGCGTGAGCCCCTTCAAAGGGAAGATCGGCGCGAGGCCGCCCACGCAGAGCGTCGCCTGAAGCAGCAGCGCCACGGAGATGGCAGGCAGGGAGTACAGGAAGAACAGGAACAGCGTCGTTGTCTTGTCGAACACGGTGTCATGCCGCACGGCGGTCTGGATGCCGATCGGGATGGACAGGATGTATGTGACGAGGATCGCGAAGAGATTGAGCTTGATCGTAATGGGGAGGCGTTCCATGATCAGATCGGTCACGGGCCGCCCCTTGTCGACCGCGACGGACGCCCCCAGGTCGCCGTGGAGCGCGTCCCATATCCACAGGCCGAACCCGACGACGATCGGTTTGTCGAGGTGGAGTTTCTGTTCGATGATCTTGTTGCGCCCGAGGTCGCTTTTGTCGCTCGACATGGACCCCGCGGCGTTCTTGCCGCCTCCGTCGGCGGAGAGGAACGTGCTTTTGGACGGGTCGCCTGGCGCAAGGCGCATCAGGGCATAGCTCGCCAGCAGGATCACGAAAAGCGTGAAGAAGCCGAGGCCGAGGCGCTTGACCAGATATGTCCAGAATTGTCCCTTCATGCGCGAAGAGGCGTCCTTTCTGCGGGGGGTCCGGGGTAAAACAACGATTCCATCCTAACAATTTACCTCGTTTTGCGCCGATTGCAAATCCGGGCCCGAAAAAAACGGGCAAAACATGCACTTTTCCCGATTCCCGCTTGATTTTCGCCGTTCCGGGATGTATTATAATGGTATCCCTGAATCAATCGCTTCACCATACACGAGCAATCGTCTATCATGGTTTTCATCCTGCTGGTCTCCGCGCTTTTTCTGCTTGCCTTCATCTTTCTGGACATGTCGCACGAGGTCCTGAAAAAAAAGATCCGCCGCATCAGCGCGGAAAAACTGGACGACCCCTGCCCGCATGAACTGGATTACCCGTTCTTCAAACTCGCCCCGTCGGGCTCCCATTATGCGCCGTGGCGGCGCTACTGCCGGAGGGAAAGGCAGATTGCGGACCGCGACGATTTCATCCGGCATACCGCGCCCGAACTTTTCGACCATTTCATCCTTCAGGAACGCATCCTGCGTCTGCTGTTCGGCGCGTCATTCTTCGTGCTGGCAGTGGATGTCCTCGCGGTCGCGATCCACCTGATCCGGCACTGGCACTGAACCGGACGAAACGGCGTTCCGTTCAAATCGAAGCGGCAAGCTGAAGCCCCTTGAGATAGCGCCCCTCCGGGAACGAAGTCAGGGCGGGATGGTCCGGTCCCTGGGAAAGCCAGCGCACCGTGCGGAGAGGCCGTCGCGCGTCCGACGCCGCCGAATCCACGATCTTCGCGAAAAGCTCGTCGTCGATCGCGCCGGAACAGGAGAACGTGAACAGCTGTCCGCCCGGATTGAGGAGCTTCACAGCCAGCAGATTGATGTCCTTGTAGGCGCGGGCGGCGCGCTCCCGCTGCGACACGGTCTCCGCGAACTTCGGCGGGTCCAGCACGATCAGGTCGAAGCTCCTCCGCGCGTCGCGGCAGCTCCGCAGGAACTGGAACACGTCCGCCTCCGCCGTCTCGAACGCGTCGGGGGAAAAACCGTTCAGCGCCGCCAGTTCACGGGCGCGGGCAAGCGCGGGCTCCGAGGAATCCACGTTCAGCACATGCTTCGCGCCGCCTTTCAGCGCGGAAAGACCGAATCCGCCCGTGTAGGAAAAACAGTTCAGTACGCTTTCGGCTCCGGCGGCGCATTCGGCCACCAGACGGCGGTTTTCGCGCTGGTCGAGGTAAAATCCGGTCTTGTGTCCCTCCAGATAGTCGGCGCGGTACCGGATGCCGTTCTCCGTGAACTCCAGCACGTCCGGCAGGGCGTCTCCGGCAAAATGCCCCGTCCGGGACGGCAGACCGTCCTTCGCGCGGCTGTCGACGTCGGAACGTTCGTACACGCCCTTCGCGTAATCCAGCAGGAGTTTTCCGATCAGATCCCTGTGGCGTTCCATCCCCGCGCCCGTGATCTGGCAGACGGCGTACGCGCCGTAGACGTCGACGATCAGGCCGGGAAGGCCGTCCGACTCCGCGCAGACCAGACGGAACGCATCCGGCAGGCAGCCGTGGAAAACGGTCTTCCTGAGCGCGAATGCCGACGCCAGGCGATTCCGGAAGAACGTCTCGTCAACCGCCTCGGATTCCGTAAAACTCCAGAGCTTCACCGGGATATGCGACACCGCGGCGTATGCCCCGTGCGCCAGAAATTCGCCGCACGCGCTGCGGACTTCGACGGTTTCGCCGGGTCCGGGATTCCCCGCGACCTCGCGGATCGCGCCGGAGAAAATCCACGGATGGCGCCGCAGAACGGATTTCTCGCGGCCTTCTTTCAGGATGACGGTATTCATAAGCGGATAGGATCCTCGCAGGAAATCGAAGTTTATTGAAATCAAAGCATCGGGACAAAAAGAAAGAGCGGATCGGAAGACCCGCCCTGCGGAAATGCGGACTCAGTAGCGGATCAGCATGGAGCCCCACGCCAGGCCGCCGCCGAACGACGTGAACAGCACCATGTCGCCGCGTTTGATGCGCCCGGAACGGCACGCTTCGTCGAGCGCGATGCCGATCGAGGCGGAGCTGGTGTTGCCGTAATGTTGAATATTGCAGAACAGACGGTCCTCGCCGACGCCGAGGCGTTTCGCCACGGCCTGCATGATGCGGAGATTCGCCTGATGCGGGATCACCAGGGCGAGCTGGTCGACCGTCACGCCCGCCTGCGCCAGCACTTCCTCGCTGGACGACACCATGGCGTTCACGGCCAGTTTGAAGGTCTCGCGGCCTTCCATGTAGATGAAATGCTGGCGCCTCTGGACGGTTTCAATGCTGGCCGGCGCCTTGCTGCCGCCCGCGGGGATCCGCAGGACGTCGGTGTAGCCGCCGTCGGCATGAAGCGAACTCGCAAGGATGGCGTCCTGCGTGTCGCCGCCGTCGTTCTGAAGCAGCGCGCATCCTGCGCCGTCGCCAAAGAGGATGCAGGTGTTGCGGTCGGTCCAATCCACGATCACGGAGAGCTTGTCGGAACCGCAGACCAGCACGTTGCGGTATTTCTTCGGGAAGGACCGCATGAGGGAGAATCCGACTTCCAGGGAGGAAACGAATCCGGCGCATGCGGCGGAGAGGTCGAAGCAGAACGCCTGCCTGCACTGGAAATGGTTCTGGACCAGCGCGGCGGTGTTCGGGAAGATGTAATCGGGAGAAATCGAGGCAAGCACGATCGCATCGATGTCGCGTCCGTCGACGCCGGCCTCGGCCAGAGCCTTTTCCGCCGCCCGGATCGCCATGGTGGACGCGGTCTCGTCCTCCGCGGCAATACGGCGTTCTTCGATGCCGGTGCGTGTGCGGATCCATTCGTCGTTGGTGTCGACGAGCTTCTCAATGTCGGCGTTTGTCCGTATTTTTTCAGGGAGGTAGGAGCCCGTCCCCGCAATGCGAATGCCCATATTGTCATCCTTCGGTTGCCGTTCGGCGCAGATATCGATTCGGGTTTCGTCCGGCCGCGGTCCGCGAACATGTTTCCGCTGACGTTTGGAACAGACAAATACAGCATAATATATCACGCGATCGCGCTTTTTCAAGCGTTTTTTATCCGCATGTCGAAACAATATGTCATTTCGCTGAATTTCACGTCTTTTTCAGCCTTTTTTAAAAAAAACGCTTGACAAATCGAACATGAAGGTTATTTTTCATATAGTGTTCACCCTCACTTCTGTCCACACACTTAACTTTTCAGGAGTAACACCATGAAACGTTCTTTCTTTGCAATGCTTGCGGCCGGCGCCTTCCTCGCGCTCTCTGCGGCCCAGGTCGCGGCCCAGACCGGCGACGACCAGCTCAAGAACCTGAAACCCGCCAAATACGTCTTCCTGTTCATCGGCGACGGCATGTCCCTGCCCCAGCGCATGCTGGCGGAGGAGTTCAGCCAGTCCACCATGGGCAAAGGACTCACCATCAACAGCATGCCTCAGCAGAGCTATTCCAAGACCAGCTCGCTGACCAACTTCATCACCGACTCCGCCGCCAGCGGAACCGCCATCGCCTGCGGCGAAAAGACCAACAACGGCCGCATCGGCATGGACGCAGCAGGCAAGCGCAAGCTCGAATCCGTCGCGGAAGTCGCTAAGAAGAACGGCCGTTCCGTCGGCATCCTCACCAGCATCACCATCAACCACGCCACCCCTGCCTCGTTCTACGCCCATAACGAAAGCCGCGACAACTATTACGACATCGGCCTCGACCTCGTGAACTCCGGTTTCGACTATTTCGGAGGCGGCGGACTTCAGGGCAACAGAAACGGCGACAATGACATCTACAAGATCGCCGAGCAGAAAGGCTATACCGTCGCATACAAGGACGAGGTTCCGAAAGTCGACCTGAAGAAAGCCGACAAGCTCTTCGTCCGCGGCCACAACGGCCAGCTCCCCTACGCCATCGACAAACCGGCGGATGAATGGGGCCTCGCCGAATACACCCAGCAGTGCATCGACTTCCTCATGCTGAAGAACAAGCCTTTCTTCGTCATGGTCGAAGGCGGCAACATCGACCACCACGGACACAGCAACGACGCCGGTGCCAGCCTCCGTGAGACCATGGAAATGGACCGTGCCGTGACCGTCATCATGGACTTCGCCAAGAAGCACCCGAACGACACGCTCGTCGTCGTGACCGGCGACCACGAGACCGGCGGCCTGACCCTCGGCTTCGCGAACACCGAGTATGAATCCTCCATCTATCTCCTCGGCAACCAGAAGTGCTCCAGCGACGAATTCAAGAACAAGGTCAACAGCTTCGCCGACAGCATCCTCGGCCCCAGACAGTTCGGATTCCCCGGCAGAAGGAACGAGAACCAGGACAACCAGGCTCAGGCTCCCCAGGAAGAGAAGACCATCAAGTTCGACGACATCAAGCCGCTCATCACCGAGAATTTCGGCCTGATTTTCGACAACAAGACCTCCTCCGCGAACAATGACGTCAAGGTCAATCTCCGCACCAAGGACAAGGAAGCCCGCGACAGAAACAGACTCAGCCTCGTCCTCACCAAGTCCGAACAGGACCGCATCGAAGATGCGTTCAACCGCCAGTTCCCGAACGGCAAGCGCGCCGGCGGTTTCGGCGGCAACGGCCGTGACGCTGTCGCAAACACCGTTGTGGCGATCTTCGACAACAAGTGCTCCGTCGGCTGGACCAGCGGCGCGCATACCGCCCTCCCCGTCGACACCAGCGCCTACGGCGTGAACTCCAACCTCTTCAGCGGCATGTACGAGAACTCCGACATCGCCAAGAAACTCAAGGCCGTCGTCTCCGTTCCCGTGAAATAAGGCTTCCTGAAACAAACATCCGTTTTCCATGTTCAATCATTGGAAAATATCCAGACGCGACGCAGTCATGGTGGTCGTTTTCCTCCTTGCCTGCGTCGCGCTTTGGTTTCTCGACATTCTCCACACCGCCCCTCCCCCGGAGGGCGTCAAGTGCAGGGCGCGCGTCCTCTCCGTCGACAACAGCAATGTCTTCACGATCGGCCTGCTGAAGAAAGGCGAACAGCACGTCCGCCTGAGAATCCTCTCCGGCCCGTACAAGGGACGCGAGTTCAACGGCACGAACATCATCCGCGCCAACATGGAGCTCGACAAGGTGTTCGAGCCGGGCGACCTCGCGCTCGCCGCCATCCCGTACGGCGTCGACGAGAGCTTCACCGTCATCGCGCAGGACCATTACCGCATCGGATATGCGCTTCTGCTCTTCGGCCTCTTCGGGCTCCTGCTGCTTGTTTTCGCCGGCATCACGGGATTCAACGCCCTGCTCTCCTTCGTTTTCAGCTGCATGGTCATCTGGAAACTCGTCATCCCGCTCGCGCTGAAGGGTGGAAACGTGCTCCTCATCACGTTCGCCGCAGTCACGCTGCTCAGCGCGGTCATCATCTTCCTGGTCGCGGGCATGACCCGGAAGGGCGTCACGGCCTTCTTCGGAGCCATCCTCGGCGTGCTCGCCAGTTGCGCCATGGCGTACATCTTCACGAAGCTTTTCAAGATCAGCGGCGGCATGATGCCCTATTCCCAGACGCTCCTTTATTCCGGCTATGAATTCCTCAGCCTCCCGGACATCTACATCGGCGCGATCTTCCTTTCCAGCTCCGGCGCGGTCATGGACCTGGCCATGGACGTTTCCGCGGGCATGGTCGAAATCCTGCAAAAGCGCCCGGACATCCCGCGCCGCGAACTCATCGGGTCCGGCATGAACATCGGACGCAGCGTGGTCGGCACCATGACGACGACGCTTCTTCTGGCCTACTCCGGCGGCTATCTCACGCTCATGATGACGTTCGCCGCCCAGGGCGTCGGCCCGCTCGACTTCATCAACAATCCCTACGTCGCCTCCGAAGTCGTCAAGACGCTCGTCGGCAGTTTCGGACTCGTCCTCGTCGCGCCGTTCACCGCATTCGTCGGCGGGTTCATCATTCCGCACGCGAACAAAAAAACGGCGGAGCCGGAGCAGGAACCGGAGCAGGAACCGGAACAGAAACCGCTGGAAACGCCGGAAGCATGATTTCTCCGGCACATGGACAGCGGTGCAGCTCCCTCGCCGACTCAAACGTCATTCCCTGAAGACAGGTCCATTTTCCGGTCCCGACCATCCGTTTTCGTCTTTTTTCTTTAAAAAAAGCCGGAAAACACGAAAAAAAAACCGTTTTCCGGTTGTTTTCCTCCAAAACGGCGTTATATTGTTTCTTTTACAAGGAAAACACGCCATGCCAGACAAAAACATCCTGATCTACGACTCCACGCTTCGCGACGGCGCCCAGGGAGAACATGTCTCGTTCTCGAAGGACGACAAGCTCCGTATCGCCGAAAAACTGGATGAACTCGGCGTGGCTTACATCGAAGGCGGCTGGCCGGGCTCCAATCCGCGCGACGCCGAATTCTTCCGCGAGGCGGCCAAACATTCCTTCAAATATGCGAAACTCTGTGCATTCGGCTGCACGCGCCGCAAAGAACTGACCGCGGAAAACGATCCGCAGCTGCGCGCCCTGATCGATTCCGGCGCACCCGTCTGCACCATCGTCGGCAAGACGCCCGCCTCCCAGGTCCGCGAGATCCTGAACGTTTCCGAAGAAGACAACCTGGACATGATCCGCGAATCCTGCCGGTTCCTCGCCGATGCCGGACGCGAGGTCCTTTTCGACGCCGAACATTTCTTCGACGCCTGGCAGGAGGACCGCGCCTATGCGAAACAGGTCCTGAAAGCCGCCTGCGACGGCGGAGCTTCCGCCGTCACCATCTGCGATACAAACGGCGGCCTGCTCCCCGTCGAGATCCTCGACATCACGAAGCAGGTGCGCGCGTTTCTCCCCGAGAACATCATACTCGGCATCCACTGCCACAACGACTCGGGGACGGCCGTCGCGAACTCCATCGTGGCCGTGCGGAGCGGCGCCCGCCTCGTGCAGGGCACGGTCAACGGCATCGGGGAACGCTGCGGCAACGCCAACCTCTGCACCATCATACCGAATTTCGAGCTGAAGACCGACTTCCGCTGCCTCCCGCCCGGCCACCTGGCCATGCTGAAGGACGTCAGCGATTTCGTCTGTGAAAAAGCCAATATGCGGCCGGATTCGCATGCTCCGTACGTCGGCGAAAGCGCGTTCGCCCATAAGGCCGGACTGCATGTCGATGCCATCGCGAAGAATCCGGTCACGTTCGAACACGTCCGCCCGGAATCCGTCGGCAACCGCCGTCGCATCCTCATCTCCGAGCTCTCGGGACGCCATTCGCTCACCATGAAGGCCGCCGAATTCGGCATCGACCTGCGGGATTCCCGCCTCGGCAACGCCGGACTTCAGGAACTCAAGAAACGCGAACGCGCCGGATACGAATACGAAACCGCCGAAGCGTCGTTCGTCGTGCTGATGCATAAGGTCATGAACCTGTGGCCCTCCTACTTCACGCTGGACGGCTTCCGCGTTATCATCGAAAAACGCGGCGCAGGGGACCGCGTGGTCTCCGAAGCCACGGTCAAGGTCAGCGTCGGCGGCGTCTCCCAGCTCACCGCAGCGGAAGGCGACGGCCCGGTCAACGCGCTGGACCTCGCGCTCCGCAAGGCGCTCGAGCGCTTCTATCCGGCCCTCCGCGACGTCTCGCTCATCGACTTCAAGGTCCGCATCCTGGAGAGCCTGAACGGGACCGCGGCCCAGACGCGCGTCCGCATCCAGAGCCACGACTCCACGAGCGTCTGGGATACCGTCGGCGTCAGCGAAAACATCATCGAAGCCTCCTGGATCGCGCTTGCCGATTCCGTGGAATATGCCCTTTTCAAGAAACACATCGCACCCTCAAACAGCCTGGAAGGACCCGAACCATGACCCGGCGTTTTCTTTTGATTCTGACCCTCGTGCTCATCGGCACGTTCTATTTCACGCCCCAGCCCAAGGCCGAGGCGTTCGACCCCGTTACGCTCGCAATCCTGACCCCGCTCGCCATCCAGGGCGCGAAGATCCTCGCGCCTTATGTGATCCGCGGCCTCAAAAACGTCGCGATCGTCGGGCTCCGTTCCGGGAAATACTTCATCAAGATCTTCCTGATCCCGGTCGGACTCGTGGAGTGCATCATCATGCCCTGGCGCATTTCGAGCGGAATAAGTCATGTGGGACAAGGTTTTCTAGGGCTGTTCTGTTTCGCAGGGAACATATGCCTGATACCATTCGCGATCTTTGGCATCGGCGTTTAGCGGGGACGCGCTGAACAATGCCGACAGAAAAACGTCCGCCCGAAGGAACCGCCACAGGCCGCGCCCGCAACAAGATGGGCTCCGTTCTCCGCGAATGGTACGGAGACGGCGGAGACGGCGAACTCATGAAGTATCTGCCGTCCTCGCAGCCGGTCGGGGATGTCCTTCAGCGTGTCATGCAGAAGAAACTGCCGCACGGTCTCGCGGATTTCCGCACGGTCTCGGACCGCTGGACGGAGATCGCCGGCGAGGTCGCCGCACGGCACACCACGCCGCTTTCCTTCTCCAACAAGACACTGTTTGTTGAGGTGGAGCATCCCGCCTATCTGGCGTCCGTCCGAGCAAAAGCCGTGCAGGCCGCCATCCTCGCGCGCATTGCCGAGCTGATCGGCGCGGACAAGTGCACCACTCTGACCTTCACGCCCGCGGGACGCCGCCGCAAAGTCTGAACCGGCTCGCAATGATCTTCTTCGACACCATCGACTCCACGAACACCTGGGCCGCCGCGCATTTCGGCGAACTCGCCGACTGCGAACTTATCGCCGCCGCCGTGCAGACCGCCGGCCGCGGCCGGCTCGACCGGACCTGGATCTCCCCGCGCGGAAACATCTACGCCACGTTCATCCAGAAGGGCGTGGCCAGTCCCCTGCTCGGCGTCGCGGTCGGTTCCCTCGCCGTCCTCGACCTCGTGCGGGAACTCGCCCCCGCGGAAATGTTCCATATCAAGTGGCCGAACGACATCTTCCGCGGAACGGCGAAGATTTCCGGCATCCTCTCCCAGTACATCTGCCCGCGAAACGGCGCGCCCGGCGGGCTTGTGACCGGCATGGGTGTGAACCTGAACATGTCGCGCGAACAGCTCGCCGGAACCTCGCAGGAGGCCACGTCCGTCCGCATCCTGACCGGCATACCGTGCGATTATGAGGCCGCGCTCCGGCGGTTCGAGGAAATCCTGCACGACCATGCCGCAACGCTCAAAAACGCCCCGGAGACGCTTTTCGCCCGCTGGAAAACCGAAAACGGACTCCTCGGGAAACGCGTGGAATTCCTCGCAGGGGACGGATCCCGCCTCACCGGACTTTTCCGCGACATTGCGGACGACGGCTCGGTCATCCTCGACGAAGACGACGGTCGCACGCTCAGGCTGAACTGCGGCGACGTTCGGCTGCTGACCCGTGCTTGATTTTTCCGCGAATGCGTGTATAGTATTGCATCAAGATAAACTTCAACCGGCACCCGCCCGCTAAGGACATCCTCCCATGATTGCTCAGCTTACAGGAAAAATCGTTTCTTTGAGCTTTACCGAACTCATCCTCGACGTGAACGGCGTCGGCTACTTCGTCTCCATCCCCATGAGCACCTACGACGTACTGCTGAAAGCGGGCGAAGGCGGCACGGCCACGGTCCTGACCTGGCTTCAGGTCCGAGAGGACGCGCTCCAGCTCTTCGGGTTCGCGAAGAAGGAGGAACTCGAGATATTCAAGCTCCTGCTCACGGTGAACGGCATCGGCGCGAAGACCGCCCTCGCCATCCTCAGCAGCATGAACATCCCGACGTTCTGCAACGCCATCGTCAACGCCGACATCAAGGTCCTGAAGCACATCAGCGGCATCGGCCCCAGGTCCGCAGAACGCATGATCGTCGAACTCCGCGACAAGATCGTGAAAATGTTCCCCGAACTTACGTTCTCCAGCCTCCCGCAGGACGTCCCGCAGTCGCGCGAAATGGAGGACGCGCTCCTCGCGCTCGAACAGCTCGGATTCCAGCGGGCGAAGATTCAGAAAACCGTCGCGGACCTCGTCGCCGCCCTGCCCGAACAGGAACGCTCCAGCGAAAACATCATCCGCAAGGCCCTCCGCAAGCTCAACAGCTGAGAAGCATCTTCTCAAAAACACGAACAAAAAGAAACCCGGGCAACTCTTTGAGAGATGTCCGGGTGTTTTATGAATCAAAAAAATGTTCGACGCGTCTTACTGCGGAAGCGAGTCCTGAAGCGCGGCGTCGTCCGCGAGGACTTTGTCCGCCTGGGCTTTGCGGAAATCCTTCAGCTTTGCGGCGAGCGAGGCATCGGACAGCGCGAGCATCTCGATCGCCAGCAGCGCGGCGTTCTTGCCGCCCGCGGAACCGGCGGTCACGGTCGCCACGGGGATTCCGGGGGGCATCTGCACCATGGCGAGCAGGGAATCCAGCCCGTTGAACGGCGCGGAGGCCATCGGGATGCCGATGACGGGAAGCGTGGTGTGCGCGGCGATCACGCCCGCGAGGTGGGCGGCCATGCCGGCGGCACAGATGAAGACTTTCGTGCCTTCGGCGGCCGCGTTTTTGGCGAGATCCGCCGCCTCGTCCGGGGTACGGTGGGCGGAAAGGATCCTGGCGCGGAAGGGCACGCCGAACTGCTTGAGCGTATCGAACGCGCCCTGAAGGGAAGCGAGATCG
>JBGUKN010000100.1:0-14284 GCA_045114455.1 Victivallales bacterium | reverse complement strand
CTGGTAGTCCTTCACGAGGTCCGGGTAGAAATAGCTCTTGCGGTCGAACTTGCTGAACTTCGCGATCTCGCAGCCGCACATCATGCCGGCGACGACGGCCTTGCGGACCGCCTCCTTGTTCACGACCGGCAGAACGCCGGGCATGCCCATGCAGACGGGGCAGGTATCGGTATTCGGCGGGGCGCCGTAGGTATTCGGGCAGGAACAGAACATCTTGCTTTTCGTGCGGATCTGCACGTGCGCTTCGATCCCGATCACGGGTTCATACATCGTCATGAGGGTTTCTCCGGAGAAGATAGGGGTTTCGCGGACGGTTTCCCGTCCGGCGGTCCGCGTTTCTGGCATATCGTTCTAATATAGCATAAAAACAGGGATTCGTCAAGAGAAAGAGGGGCAAAACCGGGGGATAATCCCGCCTCCGCGCCGCGAATTCGCGTTTTTTGCGGAAAAAAACAAGAAACATAGTTTCTTTTTCCGGGAAACGTGATATAGTATCTCAATCGTATCTGCAAATCAGGAATCGTCATGTCAAACACGTTTGATTTCAATCTTTCCAATGGAACGGAGGCTCTTCCGAAATGAGCCGCCGCGCCATGATCATACTGATCCTCGCGATCATAGCCATACACGGCATCCTGCTGTGGCTGCTCGTCGCCACCGATTCCAACGAACAGCAGGCGGCCGAGACCCGCAGGCAGATCGCGGAAGAGGACGCCCTGTACTCCGAACTGAGCGGCGGCGCTGTCCCGCCGTCTGACGAACAGGCGGACCCGCCCCCGCCCGTGCAGAAAACGGAACCGGCCGTGGAAAAACAGGGCACGGCATCGCAGACGGACCCGAAGCCCGCGTCCGCAGCGCAGACGCAGTCCGGCAATTCCGCAGGAAACGCGCTCGACGGTCTGCCCTCCGGCAAGGAAAAGCCCGTGCCGTCCGTTCCGTCCACGACCTACGTCCGCAAGCCGAAAAAGACGGCTGTGCCGAAACTGGATTTCACCGGCGCCGCACGCGACGACATCTCCGGGCTGAAGGGGATCACGCTCGCCACGACCGGCATCCTGGTCGACATGGACAACAACAAAGTCCTCTGGGCGAAGAATCCGTCCAAAGCCGTCCCGATCGCATCCCTCACCAAACTCATGACCATCATGCTGGCCTATGAGATCGCCATGGACGACAGCTCCCCCTACACGCTCGAATCCCTGATTCCCGTCACGCCCGAGGCAATCAATACCGAAGCGAGCAAAGTCTACTTCAAGAAAGGCGAGATGTTCACCATCCGCGAACTCCTCGTGGCAGCGTCCGTCAGGAGCGCCAACGACGCCGCGCATCTGCTGGCGGAACACCTCGGCGGCGGCAAGGCCGACAAGTTCATCGAAGACATGAACCGCAGAGCGAAGGAGGTCGGCATGACGCACACCACATACTTCAACGCGCACGGACTTCCAGGGAAAAGCAAGGCGCTCGACAACCAGGCCTCGCCGGAGGACGTCGCCCGCCTCTGCCTCGTCTTCCGGAACTATTCCTACCTCATGGAGCTTGCCGCGCTCCGCACCGCGCCGTTCCGCGAAAAAGGTTCGCCCGACTACATCCTGCTTCAGAACCACAACAATCTGCTCCCCGGCGCGAAGACTGCTGCGCCCGGCGTGAACGGCATCAAGACCGGATTCACCAACCGCGCGGGGTTCTGCGTGGCGGCATCGTGCGAACGGAGCGGACGCAACCTGCTGGCCGTCGTGACGGGCTTCCCCTCGGCCGCCGACCGCGACAACTTCGTCCGGGTCCTGCTGGACTGGGGCTACGTGAAGATCGGCGTCGCCAAGCCGAAAACCGCCTCGGCCTCCACGAAAACCTCCTCGAAAGCATCTTCGGCCTCCACGAAAACCTCCTCGAAAGCATCTTCGACCCCCACGAAAACGTCCTCGAAAGCATCTTCGACCTCCACAAAAAACACCTCAACAAAGAAAGGCCGCTGATCGCTCCGGCACGAACCCGCGGCCCGCTCAACAGGCAGATTTCCATGCGAAAACAAACGATTTTGGTCACAGGAGGAGGAGGATTCATCGGCTCCCACCTCTGCGAGCTGCTGCTCTCACGCGGCAACGACGTGATTTGCCTCGACAATTTCTTTACCGGCTCGAAAAACAATATCCGGCATCTGCTCTCGAATCCTTCGTTCGAGCTCATCCGGCACGATGTTACCATCCCGATCGAACTTGAAGTCGACGCCATCTACAACCTCGCCTGCCCCGCCTCGCCGATCCACTACCAGCACGACCCCGTCCAGACCATCCGGACAAACATCCTCGGCGCCATGAACATGCTGGAACTTGCGCGCCGCCTCCGCATTCCGATCCTCCAGAGCTCCACAAGCGAAGTCTACGGCGACCCGCAGGAGCATCCCCAGCACGAGTCATACTGGGGCAACGTGAACCCGATCGGCATCCGCAGCTGCTACGACGAGGGAAAACGCTGCGCCGAAACGCTCTTCTTCGACTATCACCGCCAGTACGGGATCCCGATCAAGGTCGTACGCATCTTCAATACCTACGGGCCGCACATGCTCCCGAACGACGGACGCGTCGTCAGCAATTTCATCATGCAGGCGCTGAAGGGCGGCGACATCACGATCTACGGCGACGGCTCCCAGACGCGCAGCTTCTGCTGCGTTTTCGACCTGGTGAATGCCCTCGAAGCCATGATGCACACGCCGAACCGCGTCACGGGCCCGATCAACCTCGGCAACCCCGGCGAATTCACGGTCCGCCAGCTCGCGGAAACCATCATACGCCTCACCGATTCGAAATCGAAGATCGTTTACAAGCCGCTTCCGCAGGACGATCCCGCCAGGCGCAGACCCGACATCACGCTCGCACGCGAGCTTCTCGACTGGGCGCCGGAAATCTCCCTTGAGGACGGACTCCGGCTGACAATAGACTATTTCCGCAACATGAAGGATTTCTGATGTTCGACGTTTCATTCACGCTTCATGAGCTGCTTCGCGCCACGGAGGGGCGCCTCGTCGGCGGCAGCGCGCCCGCGGCGGTCGACTCCGTCTTCACGGACACCCGGGAAACCGCAGGAAATGCCCTCTTCATCGCGTTCTCCGGCGAACAGTTCGACGCTCACGACTACCTCGCGCAGGCCGTCGCGAACGGCGCTTCGCTCCTCTGCATCGAGGAGGACAGGATCGACAAACTCCCGCCGGACGCGCCCGCCATCGTCGTCCCCTCGACCGTGACCGCATTCCAGCGCATCGCGCGGTTCCACCGGATGCGTTTCCCGAACCTGAAGGTCATCCTGCTGTCCGGGTCCTGCGGCAAGACCAGCACGAAGGAATCCCTCCGGGCGATCTTCGAACATGCGATGGACTCCATCAGCGTGCTGGCGACCGAAGGCAACACCAACAACCAGATCGGGCTCCCGCAGAACCTGCTCCGCCTCAACGCGCGCCACCGCATCGCCATTCTGGAAGCCGGGACCAACCACCACGGCGAACTCGAGCCGCTTTCCTACTGCGCCATGCCCGACCTCGCGATCATCGTCTCCATCGCGAACTGCCACCTCGAATTCCTCGGCTCGCTCGAAGGCGTCGCGCAGGAGAAATCCAAACTCTTCACGCACCTCGCGCCGAACGGATTCGCCGTCATCCCCGCGCAGTGCCCCGGACAGGACATCCTCGCCCGCGCCGCCGCGCAGTTCCGCACCGGCACGTTCGGATTCGCCGGTTCGGATGCCGACGTCACGGCAAACTATCTCGGCGGCAACCTGCACGGCGCAAGGTTCACGCTCACACGCAACTCGACCGGCGAGACAGTCTCCGTGCAATGGAGCATCCCCGGACGGCATCAGGCCGGGAACGCCGCGGCAGCCGCGCTCGCCGCGCTGACCTTCGGCATACCGTTCGAAAAAATCGCGGAGGGGCTTTCCCGCACGAAGCTCCCCGGACTCCGCATGCGCATCTCAGAACACGGCTGCTCGACATGGATCAACGACGCATACAACGCGAACCCGGACAGCATGGCGGCCTCGCTGAACTGGCTTTCGGAATTCGCCGATCCGAAAAAGCTTGTGCTCGTCCTCGGCGACATGGGCGAACTCGGAGAATCGTCCGCCGAGGGACACCGTTCCGTCTGCGTCCTCGCGAAGCATCTCTTCCCCGAAGCCCGCTTCCTCGTCGTCGGACCACGCATGACGGCCGCGGCGGAAGAAACCGGACTGGACTGCACGGCTTATCCGTCGGCGCAGGACGCCGCGGCGGCGTCCGTTCAAATTGAGGCGGGATGTCTCGTCTTCCTGAAGGCGTCCCGTTCGACCCACCTCGAACTTCTGGAACCCGCCGGAGCCTGACGCCATGCGGCCGCTGCCACTGTCAACGTTCGCGGAGGCGCTGAAACCGCTGCTGACCGCGCCGTTCGCTCCTGCCCCGGACCCGCTCATTTCCGCAGTCGAGAACAATTCCTCCAAAGTCACGCCCGGCACGCTCTTCCTCGCGGTCAAAGGCGCAAAGACGGACGGCCACAAATTCCTGCCTGACGCCGTTCGGAAAGGCGCGTCCGCGCTCGTCGTCGCGGCGGATTACGCCGGCCCCCTGCCGCCGGGCCTGCCCGTTCTGCGCGTCACGGACTCCTATTTCGCCTGGTCGGTCGTCTGCGAAACGTTCTTCCGGCGGCCCGCGGATGCCTTCCGCGTGCATACGGTCACGGGGACCAATGGGAAAACCTCGACCGCGTATTTCATGCGGCATTTCCTCGACACGGTCAAACCCGGCTCGAAGACCGCGCTGGTCTCGACCGTCTGCTGCGACCTCGGCGCAGGGCCGGAACCGTCCGAGCACACCACGCCGGACGCGTTCACGCTTCAGGAGATGTTCGCCGCGATGAAATCCAACGGCGTCACGGACGCCGTCATGGAGAGCTCCAGCCACGGCCTGCACCAGCACCGTTCCGGCACGCTCGAATTCGCCTCGGCAGCCTTCACGAACCTCACGGGCGACCACCTGGACTACCACGGCAATATGGAGAACTACTATCAGGCGAAGAAGATCCTCTTCCGCGAACTTCTCGCCGACGGCGCACCGGCGGTCGTCAATACCGACGATCCGGCTGGCGCACGCCTCGTTTCCGAGCTGAAACACGAACGCCCCGCGATCCGCGTCCTGACCGTTTCCTTCTCGGGACGCCCCGATGCGTTCTGCTCCCTGCGGAAACTCCGCCTCGCTCCGGCGTTTTCCGATCTCGAATTCAGGCTCGACGGACATGCCGCCGTCTTTCACCTGCCCCTGCCTGGCGCATTCAACGCCGCAAACTGCCTGACCGCGTTTTCCATGGCATACGGGATCGGACTTCCGTTCGACGCATTGCTGGAGGCTTCGGCAGCCATGCCGCATGTCCCCGGGCGTCTTCAGGCTGTGCCGCTGGCATGCGGGGCGACGGGATTCGTGGACTATGCCCACACGGACGACGCGCTGGAACGCGTTTTAAGCAGCCTGCGGGAGGTTCTGACGGCAGGCGGGCGCCTGATCGCGGTCTTCGGGTGCGGCGGAGACAGGGACCGCTCGAAACGCCCCAGAATGGGCGCGGCGGCCGCGAAGCTCTCCGACCTGCCGATCCTGACCAGCGACAATCCGCGGTCCGAGAACCCGATGGACATCATCCGCGAGATCGAATCCGGCATCCCGCATGGGACGCATTACCTCGTGGAACCCGACCGGGCAAAGGCCATCGAACTCGCCGTGAAGGAAGCGCGGAAGGGCGACATCCTGCTTGTGGCAGGAAAGGGCCACGAGACCACACAGGAAATCCGCGGCGTGAAACACCCGTTCTCCGACACTGAAATTCTGAAACGCTTCCGCGCATGAGGCTTGAAAAAACGCCTTTTCAGATGTAGATTATTCAGTTACTCTTTGTTTTTCAAACGCCCCTTTGGAATAACCCGTTCCACAACCCCGGAACCAATCCGGCAGACATCCTCCCGCATCATGAATCCTGACAATCACGATAAGCGCCTGGTGCGCTGTCTTCTCGTCTTCATGGCCGTCTGGTTCGTCCTTCTGACCGCCATCCCCTCGATCTTATACACTGTCCTCCCCCTCGACACGATCGAGACCATCATGTGGAGCCATCCGTTCTCCATGGGCAACGCGAAGCATCCGCCCCTCGCGGCATGGCTGGCGGGCCTCTTCACGGTCGTGTTCGCGCACACGGACTTCGCGATGTACCTGCTGAGCCAGACGATGATGGTCATCGGGTTCGTTTACGTTTACCGCCTGGGGAAAGAGTTCTTCAGCACGGAAAAGGCCGTTTTCTCCGTCATTCTTCTGAGCACGATCCTATTCTATTCGTTCGACTCGGCCAAGTTCAACGTCAATCTCCCGCACATGGCGCTGTGGCCCATGATGACGTTCTACTGCTGCCGCGGCGTGAAGTATGACCGCATGACCGACTGGATCCTGTTCGGCGCCGTCTCCGCGCTCTCCGTGCTCAGCAAGTTCTTCGGGTTCGCGCTCCTGCTCGCGCTGTTCCTGTTCATCCTGACCGGACGCGAAACGCGGAAATTCTTCCTCCGGCCCGGACCGTACGTCGCATTCGCCGTCTTCCTGCTCGTGCTCACGCCCTACATCGTCTGGCTGTTCAGAAACGACTTTCCGCCGTTCACATATATTGCGGACCGCGTTTCGGAAGAACATCTGAACCCGGTTCTGAACTTTTTCAATATTCTGGGCGAGTCGATTTACCCGCTGGCGATGCCGCTGCTTCTGCTGTGGCTCACCATGGACCATCCTGTTCTATCCCTGCTCAAATTCCGTCCGCGCGCCCTGCGTCCGTCCGATCCCCTGGCGGCGCGCCTCGCCGTCTGTGTCCAGTTCACGCCGATCGCGCTGCTGACGCTGATGGCGGGCACGGGCATGATGATCGATTCGATGTGGGAGTTTCCGGTCTACTTCATCACCGGGTTCTTCCTCATGGCGTTCTGGAAGGACGACGTTTCGCCCCGCGAGTTCAAAAAGCTTTTCTGCGTGCTCATGATCCTGTTCGTGGCCGTTCAGGTCTCGGATGTCTATTACTGGTTCACGAAGACGCGCAACCGCGGGCACTTCGTCGCGCGCGAGTTCGCCGCAACGGCGCAGAAATACTACCGCAAGCAGACGGGACGCGACATCCCGCTCGCGTTCGGCGACATGTGGTACGCGGGGTGCATCATGCAATACCTGCCCGAACATCCTTTCGCGGGCTCGTTCGAGGATCCGTATGACGAATTCAGATTCCGTTCGATCCTGGACAATGAGGGCGCACTCTGCGTTTACCTTCACGAACGGGATATCGAGCCGCTGGCGGACGCGCTCAAGATCGACGTCGACACGCTCAAAAGCAAGTCGAAATACTTTCTCTTCAACTACAAGGCGCCGTTCGGCAAGACCAAGACGCACCAGATCTTCCTCGCCGTGATCCCGCCGAGGAATGCGTCCCCTGAACCGCCCCAGGATCAAATCCAAGCTCAGTTTGAGCTCAGAGAAAGATAATGCGACCGGCACGCCCACCAAGCTCGCCGCAAGCTCAAAACGTGTTCGGAAACGAACCGAAAAACGGATCGGGAACGAGGTCGATCCTGCATCACACATCGCTTTTTTCCCCGTCTCCCGTCACGCCCCCCGGCAAAACGCCGTGCCGCGGTTCCTCGTCCGTCTTTTTTTACAACGCAAAAAACCATTGAAAATACGCCATGTTTCCGCGAAAAACGGTTTTTTTTAAAGAAAATCGCATTTTTTTTCGATTTTCCACTTGACAATGCTCAACTATGGGGGTATATTGAGCTAACCCTTAACCTGGAGGAGTGTCCATGAAACACAATTTCTACGACGTCAAGATGAAGAAGAAAGTCTCTGCCGATGTCACCGCCGCGGTCAAATTCGGTAAAGGCACCCGCACCCGCTACGCCTTCAAGGCCCTGACGAAAGATGGTCGTTCTCTGACCGCCTTCGTCAAGAAGGAAGACTGGGATAAGTTCAAAAAGTGATTCCCTGATCCTTTTTGCGGGACGCCCTGGCGACAGGGCGTCTTTTTTTGTCCCTTCGTCCTGGGGGCTACGTTTATATTACGCCTCAAATCCCACGTTGCAACACGTTCGTGCGCGTCTTTTTTCCAAAAAAAAGACACGCCGCTATTGATTTCCCCCAAGATTGTGGTATATTGCTGTTTGAATTCTTTTTTCGAACCCTCTCCGGAAAGGCTCACACATGACCAGATTCCTCTCTGCCATTCTTTTTGTTTTCGTTTTCTGCGCCATGCTCCCGGCATGCAAGCTCTCCGAAGCGGAAATCGACGAAATGCTCGGGCTGAACGACCCGGGCGAACCCGCCAACCTCACGGTCGAACAACTCATCAAGCACATGGAGGCTGCGACCGACCCGGAAGGCAACTTCAAGAACGCGAAATCCTACATCCTCCGTCAGGTGATCGTCGAGGAATCCCAGGTGGATGCCGACGACAGTCCGTTCACGCAGCGCATGAAGACGTCCGTCGACCAGTACGAATCCGAGATCAAGTACCGCAAGCCCGACTTCGAGCGTCAGGTGTCCTACCGCAACGGCGAACCGTTCAACATCCTGCTGTTCAAGGGCGGCCAGGCTTGGACGATCGACCCGAAGAAGAACAAGGCGACCGAGATCACCGGCCACCAGCTCCGTCTGTTCCACGTCTTCAACTCGTTCTCGCACCCGAACAACAACCTCGAGGACGTTTTCAGCACCATCGACATCTCCACCGTGTATCTCCGCGGCGCGCGCCATTACCGCGTGGTCTGCCGCGTCGATGACCTCGAAATCGCCCCGTATGTGATGTATGTCAACGCCGACACGTTCGTCACCACGAAAATGGAAACGATCCTGTACACCGACGACGGACAGGAGCTCCTGTACGTCGCGCTTCCCGACCGCTTCGAGAAGCGCAGCGGCGTGCTGATGCCGACCATCACCAAGACGACCATCGGCGAGAACCGCCACGAAGTCATCCTGCTGAAGGAATTCGACCTCAACGTCACGTTCAGTGACGACGTGTTCCAGGTCCCGGAAGGCAAGATCAAGATCGGACGCAAGAGCCTCGACTGACACTCCGGCAACCACCGAACTTACGCACTTCACTATCCCGTTTTTTGCCGAATCATGCCGTATCTCCGGTTTATCCGCGGTACGGCTTTTTCGTGCGTATTTGAGGTGGTTTAGGTCCGGCGGACGAGCTTGTAGTTCTGAAGCAGGAAGAGCGGGTCGTAGGATTTCTTCGCCTGGCGGAGGCCGGGGATGCCGAGGTCCTGTTCGCGGTTGAGCAGACGGGCTCGGCCCTGCAGCGAGGCGGCGGTGCTGTGCGTGATGTACTGCGACGCGCCCTTGTATTCGTAGCGGGTCTTCTCGAAGTGGACGGTCCAGAGATCGGGCGAGACCGGGCTGAACACGGCGAAGGAGACGACGCGGCCTCCGGCGCGGAGGACGAGCCCTTCGACCGGCAGCGATTCGAAATGCTCCGCGAGCATCCCGATGGCGGCATCCTCCTGTGCGGCTTCCAGCGAAACGGGCTGTTCCTGCGCCGCGAGCCAGTCGCGCTGAACTGCAAGCGCCTCGTCGAGGTTCGCGCGGGAAAGCGGCTCAAGCGCGGCGTCCGGGTAATCCTCGCAGAACTGCGCGATCAGGTTGCGTTTCTTCGCCAGCAGCCGTCCATGCAGGCCGACGAGCGCGTCCACGCAGTAGATGTACTCATCGTAGCGGTCGTCCATGCGTTCGGCGGAGAAGCGCGTCCCGACGTCGGGATGCGTCTTCAGGTATTCCTGGTCCACGTGGTCGAACGAACCGCTGTAGCCAGCGCGAATGAGGCGGTCGGACACGGCGAGGAGCTCGTCCGGTTCCGGGCCGCGCGACCCACCCGGCGCGAACATCAGGATATCTTCTGTTTCGAGCAGCAAATACAGGTGCGAGCCGATAAAACACCAGTCGGGGCGGTAGGTCCCGCTCCACAGGAAAAGATTCGTGAACGCGAATTCGCAGCTCTGGCGGCCGGATGCCAGCAGAAAGGGTTCGAGGACCGCGCGGTCTTCGAGCGCGAGACGGCGGAAGCCTTCCGGCGGCTGAAGATCATGTGCGCTCATTTGCCGTCCGCTCCGTTTTTCGTATTGAACCGGAACGCCGTATGGCCGTCCATGGGGGCGGCTCCGGCGGCGCGGTAGAACGCCTCCGTGCCGGGCACGCCGATGCAGACGATCCAGTCGATGCCGAACGATGCGAGGTGGTCGGCGAGGCACCTTACGATGGTGCGGCCGACACCCTGCGAACGGTGCGCAGGATCGACCACGACGTCGAGGATATAGGCGTCGCTCACGCCGTCGGACAGCGCGCGCGCCATGCCGACCAGACGCCCGGCGGGATCGAACGCCGCGGACACGGCGAACGAATTCGCGATCATGGCGTCGAGTTCCGGGGCGAGATCGGACGGGCCGAACCAGCCCGCGGCACGGTAGAGCGCGAGCGCGTCCGCGCGCGGGAGTTCCTTCGTGATCGAATATCTGAGCTGATCTTGCCTGCCCGTATCCATAAGCCCCCGGAGGGATATTACATGTTGTCGGCGATCACGCGGGCGAATTCGGAGCAGCGGAGCTCGGTCGCGCCTTCCATCTGGCGCGCGAAGTCGTAGGTGACGCGTTTGGACGCGATGGCGCGTTCGATGCCGCGGATCACGAGATCGGCGGCCTCGGTCCAGCCGATGTGGCGGAGGAGCATTTCGCCGGAGAGCGCGAGCGAGCAGGGATTGACCTTGTCGAGCCCTTTGTACTTGGGGGCGGTGCCGTGCGTGGCCTCGAAGATAGCCTTGCCGCCGACATAGTTGATGTTCGCGCCGGGCGCGATGCCGATGCCGCCGACGCTGGCCGCGAGGGCGTCCGAAACATAGTCGCCGTTCAGGTTCATCGTGGCGATCACGTCATATTCGGCGGGCCGGGTCAGGATCTGCTGCAGGAAGGCGTCGCAGATGCAGTCCTTGATGAGGATCTTGTCCTCGGGGACCGCGCCGTTGCATTCATCCCAGGTGACGGTCTGTTCCGGGAATTCGCGTTTCGCGAGTGCATAACCCCAGTCGCGGAAACCGCCCTCGGTGAACTTCATGATGTTGCCCTTGTGGACGAAAGTGACGCTCTTGCGATGGTTGTCGATGGCATAGCGGATGGCGGCGCGGATGAGGCGCTCGGAGCCTTCCTTCGAGACCGGCTTGATGCCGATGGCGGAGGTCTCCGGGAAGCGGATCTTGGAGACGCCCATTTCGTTCTGAAGGAAGGAAATGACTTTCTGCACTTCGGGCGTGCCGGACGCCCATTCGATGCCCGCGTAGATGTCCTCGGTGTTCTCGCGGAAGACGACCATGTCGGTGAGCTCGGGGTGCTTGACCGGGGACGGGACGCCCTGGAAATAGCGGACCGGGCGCAGGCAGACGTAGAGGTCAAGCTTCTGGCGGAGCGTCACGTTGAGCGAGCGGATGCCCTTTCCGACGGGGGTCGTGAGCGGGCCCTTGATGGCGATGCGGTGGTCGGAGATGGCCTCGAGCGTCTCCTCGGGGAGCCAGATGCCCTCGCCGTACACTTCGCAGGATTTTTCGCCGGCGAAGACCTCCATCCAGGCGATCTTGCGCTTGCCGCCGTAGGCTTTCTCGATGGCTGTGTTCCAGATGTGCATGGAGGCCGCCGTGATGTCGGGGCCGATGCCGTCGCCTTCGATGTACGGGATGATCGGCTGATCGGGGACGATGAGGCTGCCGTCGGGATTCGCTGTGATGCGGTCGCCGTCGACCGGACGGATTTTCTGATAGCTCATGAATGGTCCTTTATGAGGTTGAGGAACGAAACGGATTCGGAAACGGTGATGGGGTCGATCCCCACGGCGTAGACGCGGACCGCGAGGTCGTAGAGCGCGGGTTCGCCGTCGGGGCGGGCCGTGCGCGGGTTCACGATGCGCATCTGCTTCAGTTCGAGGGTATTGTTGCCGGCTGTGATCGGGTGGCGGACACCCTCGATCATGGTCATGCCGTCGATGTGCTGTTCGATGATGATGGTGGTGCCGCAGTCGCAAGTGAGCTCAAGCGTCTGGTCGATGACAACTTGTTTTTTGTCCGGCTTCCAGACGGTCCGGTTCACGAGTTTTCCGATTTTGAGTCCGATCGGCATTTTTGCGGCTCCCTATCTTGCAACGGGATTATTTCAGCCCGAGCACGTCCTGCATGTCATAGTACCCGGCGGAAGCGCCCGCGAGCCATTTGGCGGCGCGGAGCGCGCCCTTCGCGAACGTCATGCGGCTGGACGCGCGGTGCGTCAGCTCGATGCGTTCACCGTCGCCCGCGAAGAGCACGGTGTGGTCGCCCACGATGTCGCCCCCGCGCACGGCGTGGATGCCGATCTCGCGGCGGGTGCGCGCGCCCACGATGCCCTGGCGGCCGTAGACGAGGTCGTCCTGAGTGCGGTCCGCGGCTTCGCAGAGGACTTCCGCCAGACGGACGGCGGTGCCGCTCGGGGCGTCCTTCTTCTGGTTGTGGTGCGCCTCAATGATCTCCATGTCGAAATCGTCGGCGAGGAGCGAGGCGGTCTTGCCGGAAAGGAAGAAAAGCAGGTTCACGCCGACGCTGTAGTTGAACGTCTGGACGATGCGCGCGCCCTGTGCGGAGAGTTCGCGGAGGGCGGCCTTGTCGGCGTCGGTGAGCGCGGTGGTTCCGATCACGATGGAGAGCCCGGCCTTCGCGGCGGCGCGGGCGTTCTCCAGCACGTTTCCGGTGCTGAAGTCGATGACGGCGTCGGCGTTCGCGAGCATTTCCGGCGTGAGCGAGGCGGAGACAGGCACATTGAGCGCGGCGACTCCGGCAACGGTCCCGGCATCCTGCCCGATCAGCGGGCTGGCGGGATATTCGGTGGCTCCCGCGAGCTGGAATTCGGGATTGGCGGCGATGGCGGCGACGAGGGCCTTGCCCATGCGTCCGGCGGAACCTGTGATGATGGTGCGGATCATGCGGAAACCTCCTCAGATGCCTTCGAGCGTGGATTTGTAGGACTTGATGAGATCGGCGAGCTTGGCGGACACGACGGTCTTTCCGCCGCGCGTGAACACCAGCTCCTGCGCCTCCGTGGTCGTGCCGACGCGGGCGAACGTCTGCCCGGCGAGCATCTTTTCGAGCTCGGCGCAGCGTTCGGGGCGGCAGGTCAGGATGAAGCGCGAGTTCGACTCGGAGAAGAGCGCCTCGGCGTCGTTCAGGTTTTCGATGCCGGGGAGCTTGTCGAGGTCGATGGTCATGCCGAGACGGCCGCCGATGGCGGACTTGGCCGCGGCGATGGCGAGGCCGCCGAGCGCGGGGGAGATGATGGAGGACGGAATGTCCGCCTTGATGACCTCGGCGAGCGCATGGTAGAGCGCGGACGCCTTCGGGATGTCGACTTTCGGGACGTTGTTGCCGACCGCGTCCAGCATGGCGTAGTATTCGCTGCCGCCGAGCTCGGGCTTGGTCTCGCCGAGCACGTACACGGCGTCGCCCGCGAACTTGGCGTCCAGTGAAACCGCGTGCGACACGTCGTCGATGCGGGCGATGGTGCTGAAGAGGACGGTGGGCGGGATGGAGATCTTGCGACCGCCGCGCGTGCTGTCGTTCTTCATGCTGTCCTTGCCGGAGATGCAGGGCACCTTGAACGCCTTGGTGCAGTCGTAGAGCGCCATGTTCGCGCGGACGAGCTGTGCGAGCTTGTATTCGCCGTCCGGGGTCTTCTCGCTCTGCACGGGGTCGGGCCAGCAGAAGTTGTCAAGGCCGGCGATGTGGTCGGGATCGGCGCCCGCAGCGACGGAGCGGCGCACTGCAAGGTCGATGATGGAGGCCATCATGTGATAGGTGTCGATGTCGCTGTAGCGCGGGAGGATGCCCGCGGAGAGCACGATGCCTTCCTTCGCGAGGGGTTCGGCGAGCGTGACTGTGGCGTCGGAGGCGACGTCGCGGCAGACGCCCGTGAACGGCTTGATGATGCTGAGGCCCTTCACCTCGTGGTCGTACTGGCGGGCCTTGTATTCGTCGGAACAGATGTTCAGGCGACCGATGAGCTTCACGAGGTCGGCGGAGAGGTCGCGGCCGGAGATGACCGGCTCGTCGAAGACCGGGGGCTTCCATTCGGCTTTCAGGTGGAGTTTCGGCAGGCCCTCGTGCATGAACTTGATGTCGATGTCGGCCACCACGCGGTCGCCGTAGGTGATGTGGAACTTGCCGGAGTGGTTGAAGCGGCCGAGCAC
>JBGUKN010000099.1:0-20791 GCA_045114455.1 Victivallales bacterium | reverse complement strand
GACCTGGCGGAGGAAGATGAAGTTGATCTGGTAGATGATCTCGAGGTGGCGCGGGAGGAGCTTTTCGAACAGTTTCACGGACCAGCGTTCGAGCGCCTCGGACATGAGCGTGTGGTTGGTGTAGTTGAAGACGCTCGTGGTGACCTTCCACGCTTTGTCCCAGGAGTAGTTGTGGATGTCGATGAGGATTCTCATCATCTCGGGGATGGCGAGCGCCGGATGCGTGTCGTTGAGCTGGACGACGATCGTGTCCTTGAGTTTCTTGAGGTCCTCTCCGCTGTTTGCGAAGCGGGAGAAGATGTCCTGAAGCGAGGCGGAGACGAGGAAATACTGCTGCTTGAGGCGGAGTTCCTTGCCCTCGTAGTTGTTGTCGTTCGGGTAGAGCACGCGGGTGATGTTCTGGTCCAGGCTGGACTCCAGGTTCGCGCTGATATAGTCGCCCTGGTTGAACTTCGTGAGGTTGAAGCCGTAGAGGGATTCGGCGGACCAGAGGCGGAGCGTATTCACGGTGTGGTTGCGGTAGCCGGGGATCGGGGTGTCGTAGGGCATCGCCTTCACGTCCTGCGTGTCGACCCATCTGCGGCGGTCGGGATTGGCGTCGTCGCGGATCTTCTCGACATGGCCGCCGAAATGGACGACGCGTGCGATCTCGGGACGGCGGATCTCCCACGGGTTGCCGCGGCTGAGCCAGTTGTCCGGCTCCTCGACCTGGTAGCCGTTCTGGATGATCTGCTTGAAGATGCCGTAGTCGTAGCGAATGCCGTATCCGTAGGCGGGGAGTTCGAGGGTGGCCATGGAGTCCAGGAAGCATGCCGCGAGGCGACCGAGGCCGCCGTTGCCGAGTCCGGCGTCGACTTCCTCGTCGCGGATTTCATCGATCTTGAATCCGAGTTCGGCCATCGCTTCCGCCGCTTCCTGCTCGACGCCGAGGTTGACCATGGCGTTTCCGAGCGTGCGGCCGATCAGGAATTCGAGGGAGATATAGCAGACCATGCGGGGATTTTTCTCTTCATATTCGTCGCGGGTGGCGATCCAGTCGCGCATCATGAGGTCGCGGATGGCCAGCGCCAGGGCGTGGTAGCGGTCCAGGTTGACGGCTTTTTCCGGGCGTTTTCCGAGCGAACAGGTCAGGTGATGCAGGAAAAGCTTTTTCAGCATTTCCTTCGTTTCTTTCTTGGACATAGTTTGGAAACTCCTTCTGCGAGGTAGTGAAATGGTCGTTGTCTGTGCCGGAGGGACTGCCCGGTCCGGCGGCTGCGCGGTTCCCGGACGGCATCGGATGCTCCGCCCGTTTGCGCGCGCAATAAAAATACATAGCAATATAATATACTTTGGGAACCCTTTGTTTTCAACCCGGAATAGTTTCCGCGACGGAAAAAAAAGCGTGTTGTGCGGGGGCAGCGGACCGCCAAGACGGCACATGAAAAAACGCGTTGCGGCAGGGGCTCAAAATGCGTGGAAAAAGGCGGTTTTCCGATCCCGCGGTCTTGATTTCAAACATTTCCCGTCTATATTATTTTGAGACGTTTTTTTCGACAGCAACCGCGAGTCCGGCGTATCCATTTTCCCGGTACCGCTCCAGAAAGAAAGGCGCTTCCCATGGACGAAACTCTCCTGAAAACCCCTTTGGCCGACGAACACGTCGCGCTCGGCGCGCGCATGGTCCCCTTCGCCGGCTGGTACATGCCGGTCCAGTACAGGGAAGGCATCCTCGCTGAACACAAATACACGCGGGAACACGTTTCCCTGTTCGATATCTGTCACATGGGCGAGTTCCTCGTGCTCGGACGCGGCGCGGCCGGTGCGCTCGATCAGGCGCTGGCGCGTTCGGTCCTGGACCAGAAAGTCGGCGTGTGCCGCTATAATTTCCTGCTGAACGAGGCGGGCGGGGTGATCGACGATCTGATCGTGTACCGGATGCAGGAAGAGAGTTTTATCCTCGTCGTGAACGCGGCCCGGATCGACATCGATTTCGCGACGATTCGGGCACGCATCCCTGAATTCATCCATGTGGAGAACCTGTCCGACCGGCTCGCGAAATTCGACCTGCAGGGGCCGGAGTCCACGGACGTGCTCGTTTCGCTCGGCCTGGACGCGGCAGCCCTGCCCAAATATTACCATTGGGCATCGTTCGAACTCTTCGGGCTGACCGTGATGATCAGTCGGACCGGCTACACGGGCGAGCTTGGCTACGAGCTGTACTTCGAGGCGGATCATGCGGTTGACATGTGGCGGAAACTGCTGGCATGTCCGGGCGTGAAGCCCGCCGGACTCGGCGCGCGCGACACGCTCCGCCTGGAAATGGGCTATCCGCTGTACGGCGACGAGATGGACGAGGCGACCACTCCGGTCGAAGCCGGGTTCGGCGCGCTGCTGAAGCTCGACAAGTCCGGCCGCACGTTTGTCGGGTCCGACGCGCTCCGCACCGTCCCGCCGAAGAAGCATCTGCGCGGGATCGTGCTGGAGGGCCGCCGCGCCGCCCATACCGGGACGCCCCTGCTGTACAACGGCGCTCAGGTCGGCACGATCACCTCCGGCACGTTCGCCCCTTCGCTGGGATGCGCCGTGGCGATGGCCTATCTCGACGCCTCGGCGGAGATACCCGCGGACGCGGAATTCGAGGTGGAACTGCACCGCGCCGTCGTGAAGGCGAAACTCGCATCCCTGCCGTTCTGGACGCACGGCACGGCCAACCCGAAGTAATGCAGCGATCGGATTGATCAACCTTTTTACAACCATATCAACCCACTTTCAGGAGAAAACCATGGCGAAATACTACGCTGAAACGCATGAATGGATCGAACTGGACGGAACCACCGCCACGCTCGGCATCTCCCAGTACGCCGCCGATTCCCTCGGCGACATCACCTATGTCGAGATCCCGGCACCGGGCAAGTCCGTCTCGGCGGGCGAAGTCCTCTGCACGGTCGAATCCGTGAAGGCCGTTTCCGACGTCTACGCGCCCGTTGCGGGTACAGTCGGCGAGGGCAACGCCGATCTCGAAGCCGACCCCGGCGCGCTCAACGCCGACCCGGAAAACACTTGGATCTGCAAGATTGAAGGCGTGAACGCGGATTCTCTCGGCGGCCTGATGGACGCCGACGCCTACGCCAAATTCGTCGGATCGCTCTGATCCCTCCTCTTTTCCGTTCACCAGCAGAAAGGCAAAAACCATGCCTTACATCCCGAACACCGATGCCGACCGGCGGGAGATGCTCGCCGCGGCGGGATTTGCGTCTATTGAGGATATGTGGGAGAAGGCGGGGGTGAAATTCCCCGCGCCCAAACTCGACGGCATTCCCGAAGGCAAATCCGAATTCGAGGTCATGTCGTATCTTTCCGGCCTCGCCGAAATGAACGCCACGCACCTGATCAATTTCGTGGGCGGCGGCTACTACGACCACATCATCCCGGCGGCAGCCGACGCCATCGCCGCTCGCGGCGAATTCTACACCGCGTACACGCCGTACCAGCCCGAGGCGTCCCAGGGCACGCTCCAGGCCATCTACGAATACCAGACCGCGATCTGCCGCCTGACCGGCATGGACGTCTCCAACGCCAGTCTGTACGACGGCGGCACCGCGCTTTTCGAGGCCATGATGATGGCCGCCCACATCACGGGCCGCCGCCAGGTCGTGATCTCCGCCGCAGTCTCGCCCATCTTCCGCTGCATGATCGAATGCTACTGCCGGAATCTGGACCTGGAGCGCATCGAGATCCCGGACGGACGCGGCACGGATTCCGCGCTGGACGCCATTATCGCCGCGATTACCGACCGCACCGCGTGCGTGATCGTGCAGTATCCGAACTTCTTCGGCGAGGTCGAGGACCTGGCAGGAGTCGCGGCGGCCGCCCAGTCGAAAGGCGCGCTGGCGGTCTGCTCGACCTATCCGGTCGCCCTCGGCTGCCTGAAGACGCCCGGCGAGATGGGATTCGACATCGTGACGGGCGAAGGCCAGAGCCTCGGCATCCCGCTGAACTTCGGCGGTCCGTACCTCGGATTCATGGCCGTCAAGTCCAAATACATGCGCAAGATGCCCGGTCGCATCGTAGGGCGCACCGTGGACCTGAACGGCAAGACCGGATACGTGCTGACGCTCCAGACCCGCGAACAGCATATCCGGCGCGAACACGCCACCAGCAACATATGCTCCAACGAGAGCCTGTGCGCACTGAACGCCCTGATCTATCTTTCCCTCTGCGGAAAGAACGGATTCCGGCAGGTCGGCGAACTGTGCATGTCGAAGGCCGTATACGCCCGCGAACAGCTTCTGGCGATCGACGGCGTGTCGCCCGTCGGTTCCGGCGCGTTCTTCAACGAGTTCGTGATCGAGACCCCGCTGGACGGCGCCGAACTGGTCGGCAAGCTCATCGACAAGGGCTTCGCCGCCGGATTCCCGCTCGGACGCTATTACCCCGAACGCAAGAACCAGATCCTCGTGGCCGTGACCGAAAAACGCACCCGTGAAGAGATCAAGGCGCTCGCCAACGCGATGGAGGCACTGTTATGAAGCTGATCTATGAAACCGGCCGCGCCGGCCGTACCGGCGTCGTCCTCCCGAAGTGCGATGTCCCCGCCGCCTCCGCCGTTCCCGCCGCCCTGCGCCGCACCGAGCCCGCGGCTCTGCCCGAGGCATCCGAGCTTGAAGTCGTGCGCCATTTCACCGGGCTCAGCCGAATGAACATGAGCGTGGACACCAATTTCTATCCGCTCGGCTCCTGCACCATGAAATACAATCCGAAGTTCCACGAGAAAGTCGTGCGCCTGGCCGGATTCGCCGACCTGCATCCGCTCCTGCCGCAGCTCCGCCGCGGCGGCGTGCTGGTCCAGGGCGCGCTGATCGTGCTCCACGAGACGGAACGCATGCTCGCCGAACTCCTCGGTTTCTCCCAGATGACGATGCAGCCCATGGCCGGAGCGCACGGTGAACTCACCGGCTGCATGCTGATCGCCGCCTACCACCGCGCCCGCCGCGACACCGCCCGCAAGTACATGCTGATCCCGGACGCCGCGCACGGCACGAACCCCGCGAGCGCGACCGTGGCCGGATTCACGACGAAGGTTGTGCCCAGCGATGCGGACGGAAACGTGGACCTGGACGCGCTCAAAGCCATGCTGTCGCCCGAAGTGGCAGGCATCATGCTGACCTGCCCGAACACGCTCGGCCTCTTCGACCCGAACGTGTCCGAGATCTGCAAGCTCGTGCATCAGGCCGGCGGCCTCTGCTACTGCGACGGCGCGAACTTCAACGCCATCGTCGGTCGCGTCCGCCCCGGCGACATCGGATTCGACGTGATGCACGTGAACCTGCACAAGACGTTCTCCACGCCGCATGGCGGCGGCGGCCCCGGCTCCGGCCCGGTCGGCGTCTCCATTGCGCTCGTCCCGTATCTGCCCACGTCCCGCGTGATCCGGCGTTCGGACGGCATCTGCTGCCTGGAGTACAACTACCCGGAATCCATCGGCTACATCGCGCCGTTCTACGGCAACTTCGGCGTAATCCTGCGCGCCTACGCCTATCTGCTCACGCTCGGCCGCGAGGGGCTTGTGCGCGTCAGCGAGAACGCCGTCCTGAACGCGAACTATGTGGCGTCGCAACTCGACGCGTATTACGACCGGAAGTACAAGCGCCCTTGCATGCACGAGTGCGTCCTCTCCGGCAAACGCCAGCTCGACGCGAACGGCGTCCACACGCTCGACATCGCCAAGGGCCTGATCGACCGCGGATTCCATCCGCCCACGATCTACTTCCCGCTGATCGTCCCGGAGGCCATCATGATCGAGCCGACCGAGACCGAGTCGCGGGAAATGCTGGACGAATTCATCGAGGCCATGAAGGACATCGCCCGCGCCGCCGAAAACGAACCGGAATCCCTTCACGCCGCCCCTGTCACCACCCCGGTGCGCCGCCTCGACGAGACGCTCGCGGCCCGCAAGCCGGATTTGAAGTACGTCGGGCAGGCATAGCCTGCACTGCAGCAGCGCCCGGCTCCGCTCGGACACGCTCTCATACAAACGCAAATAAACTTGACGCCGTGACGGTTCGACCGTTGCGGCGTTTTTTATTATACACATTCAGGTCAAAAAAACTACCGGCTCAGCCGGTAAGTAGCCGAGAAATCTTCAGATTCAAGTTGCGCAGAAAAGCCTCTTGGAGTACATTAAGCATAGACTGCCGGTCAAAGCCCAAAGTAACCCAAGAGGCCAAACAATGCCAAAAGACAACACAGATAGTTTATCACACACGCGATGGAATTGCAAGTACCATATCGTATTTGCGCCGAAATTTCGTCGACAGGCTGTGTACGGTAAGATCAAAGTGAGCATCGGGAAAATCCTCCGGATGCTGTGCGAGCAGAAGAAGGTGGAGATTCTGGAAGCGAACGCATGTCCGGATCACATCCACATGCTGGTGAGTATCCCACCGAACCTGAGCGTGTCGCAATTCATGGGGTATCTGAAGGGAAAAAGTTCTCTGATGATATTCGACCGTCATGCGAACCTGAAGTACAAATATGGAAACCGTCACTTCTGGTGTCGGGGGTACTTCGTGAGTACGGTGGGGGCCAACAAAAAGGCAATCGAGGAATACATCCGCCATCAACTGGACGAGGATGAGGCGTACGAACAAATGACCTTCAAGGACGATTACGAGCTGGAGCTTTCCATGGACGACTTCGGGCATGTGCTCCAGTTCACTACGGCGGGAACCGCGGTCGACCTGCTAAATCTTCCTGCCGGGACGTATCAATGGCGTGTGGGAGCGAACGTGGAGGGGGCGATATGGTATGACGGCAACGGCTTCGCCTCCGACAACACGAAGGACGAACCGAAAGTCTTCCAGTCCAGGACCGACGCCAGCGACGACCTTTTCTTCGCCACGCCGAACGGAACGTGGGGCAGCCGGTATTGCGCAAAGCACGTCGGCACCGTCGACGGCTGGTCGGGAACCGGCGAACTGGTTTCCGCCGCCGGCAAGGGCCGCATTCAGGACCTTTTCTTCGGTTCCGCCGACCCGGGCACGCTGTTCCTGACCGACTCGGAAAACGGCGACGCCCTTTTCCTGGACGACGCCTACACTGGGCTGCCGGAGGCGATTGAGGAGAACACGGCCAGACTGTGCAGGCTTCGGGTAATCAACGCGGGCGCGGGCGACGATATCATCGACATGACCAGCCAGCAGTTCGAGTACCTGGGCGGCAATATCTCCCTTTGCGGCGGCGACGGAGACGACATCATCTGGGCGGGCAACGGGAAGAACACCCTCTACGGCGATGCCGGAAACGACCGCCTCGTCGGCGCGTCCGGCGATGACGTCATCGTCGGGGGCATCGGCGACGACGCCATGCACGGTGGCGGCGGAAACGATGTATTCACGTTCTGCGACAACTGGGGCATGGACACCGTGGAACAGCTCGAAACCGGCAAGGTCACGCTCTGGTTCGCATCCGGCAGCAAGGACAACTGGAACGCCGACGAGCTGATGTATGATGATGGCAAAAACAGCGTCACGGTCTTCGGCGTTTCCGCGGATCAAGTCGCGCTCAAATTCGGCAACGACAAATCCGAACTCTATGAGACGCTTTCTCTGTCGGGCGCCTTCAATGGAGCGATCTCGCAGCGGATATTCGATCTTACTGTGGAGCCGGAATCCAACTCGGGCTTCCTCGCCGAGGTGTAAGCGCGGCTCCAAAACAATCGTTCCGGAACAAAAACATGTTCCCTCGCCGTCCGGATGCGGACAACGGGGGATTTTTTTGAGAAAAACGGGAGGAAACGGCGGATTTAAGTTGAAAAACGCCCGAAGGCATGGTATTGTATGGGATGTTATTTTTAGATTAACGTATAGTTTGCAAAACAAGGAGCGCACAATATGAATTCCAGGAATTGGAAACCCGAAACCCAGGCCGTCCATTGCGGCTGGACCCCGAAGAACGGCGAACCCTGCCAGCTTCCGATCTTCCACAGTACGGCCTACAAATACAGCGACGCGCAGAGCGTGGCCGACCTTTTCGACCTTAAATCCGACGGATTCTTCTATTCCCGCCTCGCCAACCCGACCGTTGCGGCGTTTGAGACCAAGATCGCCGAAATGGAGGGTGGCGTGGCTGCCGTTGGCGTGACCGCGGGCCAGACCGCGAACATGCTTGCGATCATGAACGTCTGCCCCTGCGGCGGGCATGTCCTCGCCAGCGCGGCCCTCTACGGCGGCACCGTGACGCTCTTCACAATGACCCTGAAGCGCATGGGCGTGGAGGTGACCATGGTCCCGCACGACGCCACTGCGGACGAGATCGTGGCGGCGGCGCGTCCGAACACCCGCGCGCTCTTTGCCGAGACGCTGACGAACCCGAGCGTGTGCGTGCTGAATTTCGAGGCATACTCCGAAGCGGCGAAACGCCTCGGCGTGCCCCTGATCGTCGACAACACGTTCGCCACGCCCTATCTGTGCCGTCCGTTCGACTTCGGCGCGGACATCGTGACGCACTCCGCCACAAAGTACCTCGATGGACATCAGACCTCCATCGGCGGCGTGATCGTGGAGAAGGGCGACTTCGACTGGAAGAACGGCAACTTCCCCGAATTCACCGAGCCGGACGTGAGCTACCACGGCCTGATCTATACGAAGGACTTCCCCGCCGCACCGTTCTCCACCAAGCTCCGCGTGCAGTGGGTCCGCGACACCGGCGCAATCCTGCCGCCTATGAACGCGTTCCTCATCAGCCTCGGCATGCAGACGCTCGCTCTCCGCATGGACCGCCACAGCTCCAACGCGCTCGAAATGGCGAAGTTCCTGAAGGCGCATCCGAAGGTCGCGTGGGTCAATTACCCCGGCCTTGAGGACAGTCCCGAACACGAACGCTGCAAGAAGTATCTGCGCGCCGCAAGCGGCGTGCTCTGCTTCGGCGCGGTCGGCGGCAAGGAGGCAAGCGTGCGCGCGATCGACTCGCTCAAGCTCGCGTCCATCGTGGTCCATGTGGCGGACGTCCGCACCATGGTGCTGCATCCCGCCAGCATGACGCACCGCCAGCTCTCCGACGAACAGCTCGCGGCGGCGGGCGTGCCCCCCGACCTCATCCGTCTGTCCGTCGGCATCGAGAACATCGACGACATCAAGGCCGATTTCGAACAGGCCCTGGCGAAGATCTGAACTTGAATTGAGCTGAACCGGAAAACGACGCATGAGAGTGCTGCTTCAGCGGGTCCGCCGGGCGTCCGTGACCGTGGCCGGCGAGACCGTCGGCGAGATCGGGCACGGCATCCTGCTATTCATCGGTGTTACGACCGGCGACACGCGCGCCGACGCCGACTGGCTCGCGAAAAAGGCCGCCGGACTCCGTATCTTCGAGGACGAAGACGGCAAAATGAACAAGTCCCTGCTGGACATCGGCGGGGACGCGCTCGTGGTGTCGCAGTTCACGCTCTACGCCGACTGCCGCAAGGGACGCCGCCCGGGATTCGACGCGGCGGGCGATCCGGCGGCGGCCAATGAACTTTACGAATACTTCGTGGAACGCCTGAAGGCCGAGGGCGTCGGGCATGCGGCGACCGGACGGTTCGGCGCGGACATGCTCGTCTCGCTCGAAAACGACGGCCCGGCGACGTTCCTGCTCTCCCATCCGTGGGAATACGCCGTGACCACGAACCCGAACGCGGAGGCGGACGAATGAGCCTCTGCAACCTCGCTCTGCTCGGGTCCACCGGGTCCATCGGCAAAAGCGCCCTCGCTGTTGCCCGCGCACTCCCGGACCGCATCCGTGTTTCTCTGCTCGCCGCCGGGAAAAACTGGGAACTACTCGCCGAACAGGCGCGCGAGTTCCGGCCGGACTGCGTGTGCCTTGATGACGCGGTGCATCTGGACGAACTCCGCGCGGCGGTCCCCGCCGGATGCAAGGTGATTTCCGGTCGCGAGGCTCTCTGCGAGGCCGTCTCCGCGCCGGAGATCTCGACCGTGCTGTGCGCCATCGTCGGCACGGGCGGACTTTTCCCGACTCTGTCGGCCATCCGTGAGCACAAGACGATCGCGCTGGCCAGCAAGGAAGTCATGGTCATGGCCGGACGCCTGGTCACGGACGAGGCGAAGGCGAACAACGCCCGCATCCTGCCCGTCGACAGCGAGCACAGCGCGCTCTTCCAGTGCCTGGAGGGGCGGCGCCCGTCCGAGGTCGCGCAGCTGATCCTGACCGCCAGTGGCGGGCCGTTCCGCAGCACCCCCCTGTCCGAAATGGACAAAATGACGTGGGAGCAGGCGCTGGCGCATCCGACGTGGTCGATGGGTCCGAAAGTGACCGTCGATTCCGCATCGCTCATGAACAAGGCGCTGGAGATGATCGAGGCGCGCTGGCTTTTCGACGTGGAGTCTCCGCGGATCGAAGTGCTGGTCCACCCTCAGAGCATCGTCCATTCGCTCGTGCGGTTCCGCGACGGTGCGCTGATGGCCCAGATGAGCGTGCCGGACATGCGGTTCCCCATCCAGTACGCGCTGACCTGGCCGGAGCATACCGCGTCGAACCTGCCTCCGCTCGACCTCGCCGAAATCGGAACGCTCACGTTCGAGCGTCCCGACGAATCGCGGTTTCCGTCGCTCGGATTCGCCCGCGCCGCGCTTGAATCGGGCGGCGCGCTGCCCGCGGTCCTGAACGCGGCTAACGAGATCGCGTTTGAACGGTTCCGCGCAGGGACCATACGTTTTACGGATATCTGGAGGATCGTGGAGCGGACCATGAACGCGCTGGGACAGTGCGGCGACGAGACGCTCGACGCGATCCTGGAGGCGGACGCCCGGGCGCGCGAATATGCCCGCGGGATCGTTTTGCCCGACTCGAAATGAATTGAAATTGAATCGAACTTGAAAAGGAGTTTTTGAATATATGGAAACACTGATTCTGATCGCATCGGTCGCGCTGATGGTGATCTTCTTCGGCCTGTGCATCATCGTGCACGAGTTCGGCCATTTTATCGTCGCACGTTTCTGCGGCCTCCACATCGAGGCGTTTTCGGTCGGCTTCAAGAAAATCTGGGGCAAGAAGATCAACGGCGTGGACTACCGCATCGGCTGCATCCCGTGCGGCGGCTACGTGGACCTTCCGCAGATCGACTCCACCAGCGACGAGATCACCGACAGCGAGGGCAACCCGCTCCCCCACGCCGAACCATGGAAACGCATCGCGACCGCGTTCGCCGGACCGCTGTTCAACATCATCTTCGGGCTTCTCCTGGGTGTGGTTGTCTGGCTGGTCGGCCTGCCGCAGCCAGACACCGACCGCTACACGGAGTTCACGGTGCGCGAGGTCCCGGAGGACTGCCCCGAGTACCGCGCCGGACTGCGCGCGGGCGACCGCATCGTGAAACTGAACGGAAACGAATTCGACCTGAGCTGGAACGAGTTCATGCAGAAGATCATGCTGAACGACGACAACGTGAAGCAGGTCACGCTGGAGATCGTCCGCGACGGCAAGACGTCCGAGGTCTCCTACACGCCCGCCGAGAACGACAAGCTCATGCCCGGCGAAAAAGTCGCGCTGCCGTTCTTCCAGCCGGAACTCCGCGTCTATGTCTACCCGATGCCCGGGTCCGCCGCGAAAAAGGCGGGGATCGAGCCGGAGGACCGTGTCGTCACGGTCGACGGCGAACCTGTCTATGGTGCGGACGACCTGATGAGCCGCATCAATTTCTCCGGCGGAAAGACGCTCGCGTTCACCGTGGAGCGCGGCGGAAAACAGCTTGAGATCCCGGTGACGCCGACGAAGATCCCCGACGTCAAGGCGCGTCTGCTGGTTGGCATCAATTTCTTCTACGGGAGCGGGCCTTCGACCGACAAAAACTTCTGCATCGTGGCGGACACCATCCCCGGCCTGCCGGCGGCGGAACTCCTGCATCCCGCCGACGTGATCACGACGTTCAACGGCGTGTCCCTGAAAGACGTTTCCAAATCGTTCCCGGAACTCCTGGAGGAAAACGGCGAGAAGGAGATCACGCTGGGGGTCGAGCGCAGCGGCGAACAGATCGAAGTGAAGATCACGCCCCGCAACGTCGTGCCGTACGAGATCGGCGTGAGCTTCTACCGCATCGAACACCCGACCCCGTGGAAACAGTTCTGCAACGTTCTGAAAATGACGCAGCGCACGCTGCGGAGCCTCGGGCACACGATCCAGAGCAAGGTCGGACAGGAGACCGGCTACACCACCATCGGCGTGCAGAATCTCTCCGGTCCGCTCGGGATCGGACGCTACATGATCATGACGTTCCAGGGGTCCTTCATGCGCGGCCTGTATCTGGTCGTGGTCATCAGCTTCTCTCTCGGCCTCTTCAACCTGCTGCCGATCCCCGTGCTGGACGGCGGCCATATCATGATCGCGCTGATCGAAATGGCGATCCGGCGCCCGGTCCCGACGAAGCTTGTCCAGCCGGTCACGTATTTCTTCATGTTCGTCCTGATCTCGTTCATGGCGATCGTGTCGTTCTTCGACGTGAAGAAGATGATCCCGCAGAAGTGGACGAATGCGCTGGAAATAAAGATTCACCGCGCGGCGAGCGAACTCGGAGAGTCCGGAACTGCCGCGGATGCGGAATCCGCGCAGCCGGAAGAAGCGTCCGCCGGGGCTGCGGAAAAAACGGAATCGGAAAAGGCGGAAACGCAGGCTCAACCGGAGGTGGCGGGTGAAACGGCGGCCGAGTAACCGGGTACACGTCGGACGCGTCGCCGTCGGCGGCGGAGCGCCTGTCTCCGTGCAGTCCATGACGAACACGCGCACCTCGGACGCGGATGCCACGCTCGCTCAGATTCGCGAACTCGCCGCGCTCGGCTGCGACATCATCCGCTGCGCCGTGCCGGACATGGAGTCTGCCGAAGCCATGCGCCGCATCGTTGCGGAGTCCCCGATCCCCGTGATTGCGGACATCCATTTCGACTGGCGTCTGGCGCTGGAGTCCATCCGCGCGGGCGTCCACGGCGTACGCATCAACCCCGGCAACATCGGCGGCGCGGACCGTGTCCGTGCCGTGGCTGAGGCCTCGGGCGGGGCAGGGATCCCGATCCGGGTCGGCGCGAATACCGGCAGTCTGCCGAAAGGACTGTTCGAATCGAAGCTCGCCGCATGCGGAGACCATGACGACGCGATGGCGGAGTCCCTCTGCGAGGCGGTCGAGGAGCAGATACGCATTCTGGAATCCTGCGATTTCCACGACATCAAAGTCTCGCTGAAGGCCAGTTCCGTTCCGGTCATGGTTGCCGCCTACCGCAAGTTCGCGGCTCGTTCGCCATACCCGCTGCATCTCGGCGTGACCGAGGCCGGAACCGCGTCACGCGGCATCCTGAAAAGCGCAGCCGGGATCGGTGCGCTGCTGCTGGACGGCATCGGCGACACGATCCGCGTGAGCCTGACCGCACCGCCCCGCGAGGAAGTCAAGGCCGGGATCGCCCTGTTGGAAGTCTGCGGCCTGCGGGACGCGTATCCGGAGATCGTGTCGTGTCCCACCTGCGCCCGCACCGAGTACGACCTGATCGGCATGGCGGAACGCGTGGAGGAGCTTGTGGCATCCCTGAAAGCGTCCGGTCGCCGCATCGGACTGAAGAAGATCGCGGTCATGGGCTGCGTGGTGAACGGTCCCGGCGAGGCGAAGGATGCCGAGTTCGGACTGGCCGGATCGAAAAATGGCAACGTCGCGCTTTTCCGCAAAGGCGTGCCGTTCGCGAACCTGCCGCAGGACGAGGCGTTCGAGGTGCTGAAACGGGAGATCCTTTCCTCCGTTTCGGAAACGGACGGGGCCGTTTCGGGCGGGTGCGCGAAACCTTAAGTTTTTGGAAATATTTCACGGAAATCCGGTTGTATTCCGCCGGATTGCATGATATAGTACGTATTGGAAAAATCAACAGTTACCGGGAGAATGCCATGAAACGCTTCAAACACCCCTTTACATTGGTCGAACTTCTCTGCGTCATCATCGTGATCGCCCTGCTTGCGGCAATCTCGGTCAAGGTCACGCAGATCGCCTATCGCCGCGCGGACGAGACGAAGACGAAGACCATCATGGAGATCATCCGCGTGGCCAACGAACAGTACAAGGCGAAAAACGGATATTATTACCCGAACGGCGGCTCCACCTACAACGAGGGCGGAGCTGAATTCCACTCCATTTCGATGGACCCCGAATTCCTCGGCGAGGCGTACGAGACCTGCAGGAAAATGGCGACCGAGACCGGCAACAGCGACGACAAGATCCGCGACGCGTGGGGTAATGCGATCCGCTACCGTTCTCCCGGCGTCTACAACACGGGTTCCTACGACCTGTACTCCATCGGCCGCGACAAAAACGTCGGCGATGTCGAAGACGGTGCGAAGCAGTCGCCCGGCCTCGGAGACGATATCGCGAATTTCAAAAACCCGAGAGCAAAATAACCGAACCAAACCTTCATAAGGAATCCATACCATGAAAACGTCTTCCAGCAAAAGATTTACATTGATCGAACTCCTCGTCGTCATCGCCATCATCGGCATCCTCGCCGGGCTTGTCTTCCCCGCCCTCGGGACCGTCCGCAACAACGCGAAGAAATCCAAGGCGAACAGCGAATGCCAGTCTCTGAAGACCGCCATCGTCATGTACGAATCGGAATTCTCCTGCTGGCCCGCGAAGATATCCTCGAAGGACGCCGTCGTGGACGGCAGCAGCTATGTCGAGATGTGCAAGGTCCTGACGGGAAAGAATTCCAAGAAGACCGTCTTCTATGAAGTCGGCGTCGGCTACGACGAAAACAAGGGCATCCTGGATCCGTGGGGCAAGCCGTATCAAGTCATCCTCGATGCCGACTTCGACGGACAGATCGACAGCGGCATCAAGGCCGTGAGCGAGGTCAACAACGTCAACAACCGCAGCGGCCAGAATCTCCGCGTCAAGGTCGCAGTGTACTCCTACGGCGACAAGGACGAGACGGATATCGCCAAGCTTGCCAAGAACAAGAAGCTCGTCATCAGCTGGTGAGCCCTTCGCCGCGGCGTTTTTTTCAACATGATCCGATTTTCCGGTGCGGATGTCCGCTTCCGCGGAGGTCCCGCCGGGGATTCGTGATGTAAAAAAGAGATCGGAAACCGTATGGATATTGTTTACGGGATAATGCTGGACAACGGCTCCGGGTACAACGCCCGGTGCGATTCCTCGCTAGGGCTTCACGTCGGCGACTTCTGCGTGATCCGCAAGGATTTTTACCTGGATTACGGGCAGATCGTGAAGCAGTTCGATGCGCCGCCGCCGGAAGCCACGGCCGCCGCGCCCGCCGAGGAGGACCAGAGGGAATCGGGCGGGACCGTTTTTTCCGCCAAAAAGAACGAGATCTACTCGATCCAGCGCAAGGCGACCGTAGTGGACCAGGGCAAAGCGCATGAAAACCAGATGCGCGCGAAGTCCGCCCTGCGGATCACCGGGCAGTACGTGGAACGCCTCGGACTGCCCATGAAGCTGATCAATGCGCATTATTCGTACGACGGCAAGCTCATCACGGTCCAGTTCAGCGCCGAGGGGCGCGTGGACTTCCGCGAACTCGTGAAGCTGCTGTCGCAGGAATTCAACACGCATATCGAACTGCGCCAGATCGGCGTGCGCGACGAGACCGCCATCCTCGGCGGCATCGCAAACTGCGGACGCCCGCTCTGCTGCTGCCAGTTCCTGAAGGATTTCGCGTCCATCAACGTGAAAATGGCCAAGGAGCAGGACCTTTCGCTCACGCCGTCCACGATCTCCGGCATCTGCGGCAGGCTGAAATGCTGCCTGAAATACGAGCACGAGGGCTATCTGGAGCTGGAAAAGACCATGCCGCGCCGCGGCGAACTCTGCGAGTGCAAGGACGGCCGCGGCCGCGTCGTCGACCGCAATCTCCTGACCCAGAAAGTCACGATCCAGCTGGACGATTCCACGCACTCCGTGGTCTGCCCAGCCTCCGAAGTCTCGGTCGTGTACCTTGACAAATACAAGGTCCGCGGCGGTTCGGGGCAGGGGGAGCCCGTCCGGCAGGACCAGCCCGGCGCGGACGATGCGAAACCGTCCGCCGAAGACCGTGTTCCCCAACCTCAGAAACCCGTGCGGCAGGGGGGACAGGGACAGGACGGACAGAACCGTCCGCACGGACAGCCGCGCAGACAGGGCGAACGTCCCCATCGTCCCGCGGGCGAACAGCGTCCGCAGAATCGTCCGCAGAACAATCCGAACCGGCCTCCGCGCCCGCCGCGTCAGGACGGAGGAAACCGCGGCGGCAACCGGGAAGGCGGCAACCGGGAAGGCGGCAACCGGGAAGGCGGAAAGCCCGATCCCCGTTCGCGCCGTCCACCGCAAAACTGAAAAGCTCGGACAGGGCTTCCCTCTGTTTTCACCGGTGCGCCCGCCCGGTTGGAAAACTGCACAGACTGTTTCATTTCCCGCTCCTCGTTCCGGAGAGCGGGATTTTTCATGTCTTCATCCGGATGCCGCATGGATGACGGGCATCGGATGATCCGTTCACAAACTGCATCGAACATGAAAGCTTTAACGTATTTTTTAACATCGCAGGGCGTTTTTTTCATGAAAAAGCCATTTTTCCTGTAGATTTTTCGGAAAAACGGCGTTCTATTCTAGTTGAAACGTAAATAATTTCATAACCGGTGTTCGCATCGGAAAAACCAAACCATTGCAATTTGAAAGGAACGGAACTATGAACAAAATGACAGTTGCTATCCTGGCGCTCGCCCTTACCGGCAGTGTTGCATTCGCCCAGGGGCAGGGTAACGGCGGCGGCCGTGGCGGAGCCCGCGGCAACCGCGGCAATCGCGGCGGAGCAGCCGCAGGTCAGGTCCAGCCCGGCGGAGCCGGTGCAGGCGCTGCCGGCATGCAGGGCGGCATGGGCAACTTCGGCGGCGATATGGGCGGCGGCTTCGGCGGCGGCCAGGGCATGGGCGGCGGCCGTGGCGGTCGCGGCGGTGCTGCCGGCGGACAGGGTGGCCAGGGCGGCCGTGGTGGCCGTGGCGGTCAGGGCGGTCAGGGCGGTCAGGGCGGTCAGGGCGGCTTCGGCGGCGGTCAGGGCGGCTTCGGCGGCGGTCAGGGCGGCTTCGGCGGCGGCCAGGGCGGCTTCGGCGGCGGCATGCAGGGCGGCATGGGCGGCTTCGGCGGCGGTGCTGCAGGCGGCATGGGCGGCATGGGCGGCATGGGCGGTCGCGGCAGCGCCCGCAACGGCCAGCTTCAGCAGACCATCGACCGCATCAAGACCGAGACTCCGCGCGAACAGGCTCTGAAGAAACTCGAAGCGAAGGACAAGGAAGCCTACGCCAAGATCCAGAAGGATATCGCCGAAGCGAACGCCAAGCTCGCCGAACTCGCGAAGAAGGCTGAAATCGAGCTTCCCGAAACGGAAGAGCAGGTGAGAGCCAGAACGATCGAATTCCTCGACAAGGAAAAGGATGCCATCGACAAGCTCCTCGAAACAGACAAGACCGATTCCGCCACTGCGATGCGCTCCTTCAACGAGCTCGCGCAGCAGAACAAGATCACGATCGCACCTGCTGGCGGTCGCGGCGGCATGGGCGCCATGGGCGGCGCGCAGCAGCCGGGCGGACGCGGCGCTCTGGGCGGAGCCAACACCAGCGTCATTCGTCAGATCCAGGAGAAGTTCCCGGAAGAATACAATGAGGTCCAGAAGCTTCGCCAGAGCGATCCCGCGGCCTACCGCGAGAAAATGCGCGAGCTTCAGACCAAGCTCAACGCCGCGAACTGATCCGGATCGGATCATTCCGGCAGAAAACAACTGAATGACCGAGGCCAGCCGGGCAGTGCGCTGTCCGGCTGTTTTTTTGACGTTATATAACGCGTGTTTTGACGGATGATACGTCCCGAACATCATGTTTTGTCCGGATCGCATCTTGATTTCCGTTCGAATCCTGCTATAGTGTTTTCATCGAGTCCATTTCCCCGACAACCCCCAATTCTCATATGGAGTACGACATGAGAACATCCCGTTTTGCAGGCATGATGCTCTGCGCCGCAGCTTTCTTCACATCCGCCGCCGTCTCCGCGTTCCCGGAGTACGATCCGGGCACGGAACAGATCCTCGTTTACACCCGGGAAGCCCAGCGCGACAGCTATCCCGACGGCCTCGCGCGGTCCGTTCACTTCGCACGGAGCATCGACGGGAAGAACTTCACCGCCATGAACGAAAATTACGGCATCCTCTTCGCGAAAGCCACGCTCTCCGAACAGAACACCATCCGCCCGAAGTGCGTGAAGAACCCGGTCATCTTCCCGTTGAAGGACGGCGGCTACGGCATCATGGCAATCCGCACGAACGAAAACGGCACCCCGGACGAAGAGAGCAAGGGGAAAGTCCTGCTGTGGACCACGAAGGACCTGATCCATTTCTCCGAACAGGTCCTGGTCGACATGGGCACGACCGAGCAGATCGGCTGCATTGATTATATTGACCGGCCATCGGAGTATCGATCCTACTATGCCTTCATGTGGCGGTCCGAATCCGGGGAACGATACCAAACGGATATCACCGATTTCGGCACGCCGGGCAAAACGAACGGTCCGTACGATTTCCTTGACGATAGTAATCCGCAGGAGTGGATTGTGGAACCGAATGGTGCAGACCTCATAGATATAAACTCGCCTCGAAAAGTTTCCGTGCCGCGTTCCCTCGCCGACCGCGCCGCGCTGCACTGGGGACACCTCGTTTCCGTCGCGGCGCGCGTGCCCGAAAACGTCCTGGCGGCTTCGGCGGACGAGCTCGCGAAGGTGAAAGCCGAGATCGTGTATTCCGACGGTTCCACGACCGTCAAGCCCGTGAAGTGGGACGCCTCGAACGTGCAGTTCGACAAGCCGGGCAAATATGAGATCACCGGCACCGTGCAGAACGAATCCTACGGATTCCCGCTCGCCCGCGCCTGGGGCGACCCCGTCGTCTTCAAGTGGGACGGCAAATTCTACTTCATCGCCACGACCGACGCCCGGAACAACATCGGGCTGTACGTGCGCGAGGCCGACAATCCGCACGACCTTTTCGCCGACGGCGTGAAGGAGCACCTGATCCTCGACAAGGACGAAGCCCGCCAGCTCATCCAGACCTTCTGGGCGCCCGAGTTCCACGTGATCGGCGACGACCTCTACATCCTCTTCGCGGTCGGCCCCAGGTCGTGGGGCCCGCAGTGCCACTACATGAAACTGAAGAAGGGCGCGAGCATCATCGACCCGGCGTCGTGGGAAGACCCGGTGAAGATCCTGAAGAAGGACGGCAAGGGCGTCGGCGACGGCGGCATCTCGCTCGACATGACCTACATCAAGGCGGGCGGCAAGTCCTACTACGTGTGGTCCTACCGCGTCGGCATCGGCTCCCCGCGCGACACCGGCTCCATGCTGTACATCGCCACGGTCGACGAGAAGAACCCCGGCGTGCTCACGTCCGAGCCCGTGCAGCTCTCCCGTCCGCTCTACGGCTGGGAGAACGTCCGCGGCACGATCAACAACGAAGGGCCGTATTCGTTCAACGCGAACGGGAAGGTCTACCTGACCTTCTCCGGCGGCGACGCGGGCGGCTACACCTACGCGCTCGGCCTGCTGACCGCGGACGAAAACGCCGACCTGCTCGACCTGAAGTCGTGGACGAAGAGCAATGCCCCCGTCCTGTCGTTCTACTCCGTGCCGAACAAGTGGGGCCCCGGCCATAATTCGTTCTTCATGGACGACTTCGGCAACCTCATGATCGCCTACCACGGGGAGACGTCGCTCCGTGGACGCGAACGCTGCGTCGGCATCCACCGCGTCCACTTCAACATCGATGGCGAACCCGTGTTCAATATGTCCGCGGAACGCGACCTTGACCCCGAGCTGGCGCAGGTGAAGACTACGGTCGTGACTCCGGGCGCGGAAGATATGTTGAATCCTGCCGCTCAGAGCGTGCCTGAGACGCCTGCCGGAAGACCCGGCCGCCGCCGCCAGCCGCAGCGTCAGTGACCGTTCCGCCGCTTCTCCGATCAAACACACGCCCCTCGTTCCGAGGGGCTTTTTCTTTTCCTTTTTCCGTCCGGCGTCCCTCATGCGCGCGCGAAAACGCGGAAAACAGCCTGATTTTCCTTGAAAACAGGCATTTTTTCATGTATAGTAATAGGATATTTTTTTGGGCACATCAATTCATTGGGATCCGGCGGCTTTTCGCATCTAAGCAAATCCCGACTGGAAAGATTTTCGGCGGTTACGTTTTCAGGTAGCCACCTCAAATCTTTCTGCATCGTCCCATTTGCTTATCTGCTGAAAATCCATCCGGCTGAATGAATCGAGGTACCCCTTCCGCCATTTTCCGTAATTGAAGAAAGGAGCCGCACGAAGATGCTTGCCAAACGTATTATCCCCTGCCTGGACGTGAACAACGGCCGTGTCGTGAAGGGCGTGCATTTCGTGGGGCTCGTGGACGCGGGCGATCCTGTGGCGGCCGCCGTGGAATACAACCGGCAGGGCGCCGACGAACTCGTTTTCCTGGACATCACCGCCAGCAGCGACGCGCGCGCCAGCGTGGTGGACGTTATCGCGAAGACCGCCGACCAGGTGTTCATCCCGCTGACCGTGGGCGGCGGCATCCGCACCGCGGACGACATCCGACTGATGCTGAAATCCGGCGCGGACAAGGTTTCGCTGAACACCGCCGCGGTGCTGAATCCCGACCTCATCAAGGCCGGGTCCGACCGGTTCGGTGCGCAGTGCATCGTGCTGGCGATCGACGCCCGGCGCGTCCCCGGCGAAAACCGCTGGGAAGTCTACACGCACGGCGGACGCCGTCCG
>JBGUKN010000098.1:0-34213 GCA_045114455.1 Victivallales bacterium | reverse complement strand
ATCGCCTTCTTGCGCGTGAAGACATTGTCGTCGATCTGCGCCTCGCGGTTCGCGGTGTTCGTCCAGCTGTTGTCCCATGCGTCGATCATGCGGACATAGCCCTGCATGATGGAGTTGATGGTCCGGTGGTCGGCATCGTTCAGCGTGTTCTGCGGCGGGATGACGATCGGGCTGTTCTTCCCGTCGAGGAACCGGATCTGCCCCGCCGTGTCGATCGAAGTGAAATCCAGCACGCACACCTTGAACGGCTTCCATGCCGGTTTTTCCTTTTCCTTGACCTTGACCGTCTGCGTGATGACCGTGGTGGTCGTCGTGGTCGTCGTTTCTTTTTCCCGGGATGTTCCGGCTTCCGCGTCGGCGGCATAATCGGATGCCGTCAAAATCAGAACGGCCGCCGTCAGAGCGGATAAAAACATTCTTTTCATGGATTCAAGCCTCCTTTGTGTTCAGGCGCCTGCTGGTTGTCTCCAAAGTCGCCGACCGGAAAACGCGGTTTTCCGGGGCGTCCGGCAGGAACGCGAATCGTCCGGCGACGTCATTCGCCCGCGCGTTCCTCAAATATTATACCTCTTTTTTCTGCAAAAATCAAGCATGAAAGCGAAAAAAGGCTGAAAAAATTTCGGAAGAACGAAATAATCAACACAAAAAAGAACCGGACGGCATGGCATCCGGTTCGGAGGATCAGAAAATACGGGAAGGCTGATCAGTCGCGCTTGACGTGGTTGCGGAGCGGGGCGGGGCCGCCGTTCGGAAGGACATCCGGCCCCTGGATCGGGCCGTTCTTGTCGAGTTCGCGGAAGAGCGCTTCGCGTTCCGCGTCGGAAAGGTTGTCGAGAGGGTTGCCGTTTCCGCGGCGGTTGATACGTCCGGCACCCCACGGGTTCATGACGGCGGGTGAGGGTTCGACGATGCCGGGAGAGGAGTTTTTTTCCCAGGATTCTTCGAGCTCTTTCTGCTGCTTTTCGAACTCTTCAAGTTCGGCTTTTTCCCGGGCGGCCTTTTCCTCTGCTTTCGCCTTGGCTTCGGCTTCCATTTCTTCCTTGACCGCCTTGGCGGTTTCGGGGAAATCCTTGTCAAGCCCCTTCACGGCATTCTGAATCTTTTCGAAGAAGAGCGGCGTATAGCCGACCTCTTTCCAAAGCTCCTTCTGTCCGTCGGCGGAAAGCAGCATCACGGTGGGATAGCCCTCGATGGAGAACTTCTTCGCGAGATCGTCGTTCTGTTTCTTCACGCTTTCATCGAGCTTCGCCTCCCGCGGAAAATCCAGGAAGAGAGTCACGAGGTGCTTCTTCGCGAACTCCTTGAACGCGGGCTGGAGCAGGATGTTCTTTTCGAGCTGCTGGCATGGCGGGCACCAGTCGGAGCCGGTGAAGAGCGCGAGGATCGGCTTCTTCTCCGCCTTGGACTTGCCGACTGCCGCGGTGAAGTTGTCGGTCCATCCGGCGGGCGTCTTGCCGGGCGTGAATTCTTCGGGGTGTTCCTTGATGTACTTTTCGGCTTCCGCTTCGATCTGGGCTGCGCGGATGCGTTCGCCCATCGCCTGGGCGCGGGCGCGGTCACGTTCGACGATCCGGCGCATCTGGTCCGAAGAAATGGTGCGCATGCGCGAGGAATCCGGGGGCGCGACGGGAGCTGTGTCCGGCTTTGCCTCTTCGAGCTTGACCTGTCCGGCCTTGGCGCGTTCCTGGATCCCTTTGACCCTGGCCTGATCGCGTTCGAGCATCTGGCGCATCTGCTCAGAGGAGGCCGTGCCGCCTGTGTTGGTGAGGGGCAGGGTGACGGTCGCGGTCTTCGGCTCGTCGGCCTTCTGTTCGCCGTCCCTGGCAAGTTCGGGCTTGACCGCCGGAGCTTTCGCCTTCGTGCGTTCCTGAATCATTCTGACGCGGGCCTGGTCGCGCTCGAGGATCTGCCTCATGGCGTCGCCGTCCAGTTCGGATTCGGCGGGCGATTCGGCTTCAGTCCAGTTGAGGTCGAGCGTGACGAATCCTCCGCCCTGCTGATTGGCCTGTGCGAACAGGGGAACGGCACTGAGGAATGCGGCCGCGGAGGCCGCTGCGAAGATCGTGATCTTATTCATTTCGGAGTCCTTCCAATAATGTTGGTTTTGGATTCATACTGCAAATTGGACGGCGCCGGAGTATGAATTCTTAGCGGTTTTGCAAAAAAACATGAAAAAAACTTGCATGCCGTGCAGAACCGGTATTGTTCACAGCGCGGACGGGAACGCCGCGGCGGCGGATTCGACTGCGGCGTTCAGCTTCACAAGTAGGGAGAGAATACTGCAAAGCATGGCGGCGGTGAAGACGACGGCGAAAAGAGATGTTTTGTTCATGGCGAGAACCTTTCATGGTTTGGAAAAAAAGCGTTTCAAAAAGTTGCTTTCAAGAATTGGATGCCGAAGGATGCACTTTTCTTAGCGTAAAGCGGAAAACTTCCGCAAAAGATGCCGAACCTCGCGGAACCGACTTGAAAAAAGCGCGAAGTTCCGCTATTTTATAAGAGTCCCCGAAACAGATGATTAAGCTGTTTCAAACGATGCAACACCCGGAGAGATCATGAAAATTCTTGTCATAGACGGACAAGGCGGCGGCGTGGGCCGTCAGCTTGCCGCCCAGATCAAACAGGCATTTCCCGACGTCCAGCTTATGGCAGTCGGTACGAACACCATCGCCACGTCGGCAATGCTGAAAGGCGGCGCCGACACCGCCGCGACCGGCGAAAACGCCGTGCTGGTGGCAGTCCGGAAAGCCGACATCATCGTCGGGCCGCTCGGAATCGTGGTGGCGGATTCTCTGGGCGGGGAGATCACTCCCGCGATGGCGAACGCCGTGGCGCAGTCCGACGCGAAACGCATTCTGCTGCCGTTCAAGCACTGCGACAACGTGATCGTCGGCGTGTCCGATTTCACGCTCGGACATCTGATCCAGCAGGCGATCGAGGAATTGCGGAAAATCATCGCTTGATTTTTCAGCAAGGCATGATATAGTTTATAGGTTTTTATTCAAACCGGTGTGGGGACATTTCCCCGGGGAGCGCAGAAGCGTTCCGGCCCCGGATTCGCAACAAACTTGAATATGCCGCCTCATGAAGAGGCGATGTTTCCCGGAACGGGAAAACGACCATTTTATTACAGGAGATCAAAATGGCTTGTTTCAGTGCTCCCCTCGCAGCCGCGATCGCAACCGGCATCGTCCGCCGCGGCATGGCGGCAAAAACCGTCGAACAGCCCGGAACCATCAGCTGGGCTACGAAGCTCGGCTGGCTCGAAAAACTCTTCTTCGGCGGATGCGTCCTGCTGGCGTTCGAACACATCTGGCACGGCGAAATCATCTTCCAGTTCCCCTTCCTCACCGGAGTCCGCGACGGCAACACCGCCGAAGTCCTGCGCGAGATCGCGACCGTCGGATCCGCCATGACCGTCCTGATCGTCGCCGTATGGATCGGTATGCTGATCGTCTCGTCGCTCATCGTGAAGCGCGGCGCCGCCGCGGAAGCGGAGGGCTGAACCATGTGTCTGATCCTGACTGCCGTCGCGGCCGTTCTCAGCACCGTGGTCTGGTACGCATCCAAGACAATGCGCGAAATGAAGATCAGCGTGCTGTGCTGGCTTTTCTGGGGAGCGGCCATCATGTGGCTGGTCGACCTCGTGTTCGAATACGCCGAGGAAGGCGCGAAAGTCTTCGAACCTGCGTTTGCCGACGTGCTCAACGATTCCCTGCTCGGTCTGGCCGTAATCACGCTCGCCTTGGTGATCTGGACCGCCGTGCTGCTGATCCGCGATCCGAAAGGCGTGGTGCGTTCGGCTCTGCTGAAGAAATCCGCCTGAGCGGCATCCTGAAAAAACATTCGACCTCGCCGGAACTTCCTGAAGGATTCGCGGCGAGGTCATTTTTTGTCTTTCCGGCTTTGAGGAAGGACTTGCGCCGGGGAATGCTTACGGGAACCAGCGTTTGATCGTGCCGATGACGATGAGCGAGAGGATGGCGATCGGAAGCAGGGTGAAAAGATACCAGCGCGTCCAGAGGGGGAGTTTCAGACCGTCGCCCGTGTTCGCCTCCTCGAAGAAATTCCTCCAGCCCCAGGCTGCGGACGCACCGCAGAAGACGACGATGAAGAACGATCCGAGCGGGAGCAGGATGTCGCTGACGATATAGTCCTCCAGGTCGAGGATCGTGGATTCTCCGCCGAGCGGATGGATGCCGCTCAGGAGGTTGAACCCGAGGGCGCAGGGCAGGGAAAACACGAAAATGACGACGGCGTTCACGATCGAGGCTTTCATTCGGGAGAAATGGAGCTCGTCGATCATGAGGGCGATCAGGTTTTCGAAGACGGCGACGACCGTGGTGAACGCCGCCGCGCTCATAAACAGGAAAAACAGCGCGCCCCAGAGACGCGGCCAGACCAGGTGGTTGAAGACGTCCGGGAGCGAGAGGAAGACGAGGCCGGGGCCAGAGGAAACGTCGATGGCGTAGGACTTGCACGCGGGGAAGGTCACGATGCCCGCGAGCACGGCGACCAGGGTGTCCAGCAAAATGATGATCAGCGATTCCTTCATCAGGGAATGCTCGCGCCCGATGTAGCTGCCGCAGATCGTAATGGCGCCGACGCCCAGGCTGAGCGTGAAGAACGCCTGTCCCATTGCGGCGACCACGACTTCGGCAAGCCCCGTTTCGCGGACCGCTTCCATGTTCGGCATCAGGTAGAATTTCAGTCCCTCCTTCGCGCCCGGCAGGAAGAGCGCCCGGCAGCAGAGGACCAGGAGCAGGACGAACAGCCCGCTCATCAGAATCTTTGTGATACGCTCCACCCCGTTTTTCAGTCCTGCGCCGCAGATGGCAGACCCGGCAACGACCGTAATGCACATAAAGATGACGTTTTTCCACGGGCTGGCGACGAGTTCGCCGAAATGCTTCCCGATGCCCTCTGTATCCAGCGCGGAGATCCCGCCGAAGAGATAATCGAACGCATAGCAGAGCATCCAGCCCGTTATGGTCGTATAGAAGATCATCAGCATGGCGCACCCGGCGCAGAACAGCCCCGCGGGGATCTGCCAGCTTTCACGATGGGAATGCGATAACACCTTCGCCGCGCCGAACAGCGTGCGTTTGCTGGCGCGCCCGACTGCCAGCTCCATGACCATCAGGGGCAGCCCCATGACGGCGAGGAAGAAAAGATAAAACGCCACAAAACACGCGCCGCCGTATTTACCGGTCACATAGGGGAAACGCCAGATGTTGCCGAGGCCGATGGCGCATCCGGCGGTGAGAAGGATGAATCCGAGGCGGGAACCGAGCGTTTCGCGGGTATTATTGTCAGGCATAGTGGAAAGTCTCTCGAAAAAAGATAACTATGAACAGAGGGGGGAGCTGTTTGCACGACAGAGGATGGTCACTTGTCGCCGTCACCATCCCCGTCTTTCTTTCCCCCGGCCAGTTTCAGCACGATCGCGAGGGTATTGATCACGAAGTAGACCAGCAGTCCATATCCAAGCAGTTTGTATCCGTTGTAAAGCCCCCAGGCGACGCCGAGCGCCAACAACAGATCGATCACGATGAATCCAAGTAAGTTTTTGTCTTTCACATCAGTCTCCCGTGTTCTGAAAATCTTGTCAGGGAAAAACAAGTCGATTCCTATTCAATGTACCACTTTCTGAAGAAAAAGTCAAGAAAAGGACGCCGTTTTTGCCGGAAAGAGATATTGAAAATACGTCGATGAACAAAAAAGACGCTTGAAAAAAGAGCGGGAACGATTATTTTATACTATTCAAGATTTTCCACCTGTCCATTGCTTCCAACAGAGATAAAATGCCATCAGACGAGTCCACCAATAAAGAACGAAAAGATGGACTGTCTTTGTCGTTTCAGGCTGCTTCCAGTTCCATAGAGCTTCTGCGTTTCCCCCTGATTGTTCTTATCGTGTTCATACATGCACGTTTTCAGGGGCCGGATTATCCCGATCCCGGCACGGAACGACTGTGCAATTCCATCTCTTTCGGGAAAATGCCGCATTGTGCCGTTGTGGCTTTCCTGGTGATTTCCGGATACCTGTTCGCGAGCAGAGCAGAACAAATCATCGGACTCTCCGGATATTTGGGTATGCTGCGGCGCAAGTTCAAGTCTCTGGTCATTCCCTATTTTCTTTGGAACTCACTGATCATGCTGCCGCATCTGTTCCTGAGCTTCCGGAACATTTCATCGCCGCTCCTCCCCGCGCCAAAGTTTGCAGGCATGAACCTGCTGCAGATCTTTGTACGAAGCTACGGTCTCGACATGCGGGAAATGCCCATAGATGTTCCTTTGTGGTATGTTCGTGATTTGATGCTGTTGTTCGTGATTTCTCCGGCGCTTCTTTTTTTAATCCGCCATCTGCCGAAATACGTGTCTTTACCTCTCCTGATCTCCGGGACTGTTCTGCTGGCGGACAAGACGATCTGCTTCTTTTCTTTCGGCATGTTCTGCGGATATTTCGATGTCGATTTCCGCCCGTTGAAAAAGATCTGGTTTCCGTGTCTTGTGCTGTTGCCCGCATATTGCATCCTCGCGGATTGTTTCCCCGCCATTCTTCACAAGACAGCCACGGAAATCAACTGGGGGATCCTCAACTGGCTTTCTCTTCTGTTTTTTGCCGCGTTTTCAGTGCCGCTGAAGCATCTTCCCGGAAACATCAGGAAATGGCTTGTTCTGGCGGGCGGATACAGTTTCTGGATCTATTGTTCCCACTCCGTCTTCGCGACGACATCGGCACGCATCGGTTTGCGGCTCCATTGTCTCGGCATGCCGCCCCTGCTTTGGATGATTCTGGGCACATTCGGGACAATCGCAATCACGGTCGCCGCTTTTTTTGTCATGCGGCGCATTGCGCCGGGTGCGGCGCGTCTTCTGTGCGGCGGGCGTTTCCCCAAACAACCTGCCGCGAAAATGCAGGAATGTTTAAAAAAATAAGAAGCATGGCTTGAAAAAAAGGGGGCAGGGGGGTATATTATATGCTTCAACCCGAAATGCAAACGGGCTTTCGGGCGGATTGGAAACCAATAAACCAACAACCAAACCAGGAAACCAAAACAATGAGCGAAGAAAAGAAACAGGATGCACCCGTGCAGAAGAGCTACGTCATCATCGACGACAAGCTGACGATGGACGATCTGCTGAGCGGCCAGACCAAAACCGATTTCAAAGTCGACTCGATCGTCTCCGGCACGATCGTCGAGAAGCGCCAGGACGGCGCGCTGGTCGACATCGGTCTGAAAGCCGAAGGATTCATCCCCTACACCGAGTTCAAGAACTGGGAAGAAGTCAACGTCAACGACCAGATCGACGTCTATCTGGAAGAACTCGAGAATGAACAGAACCAGCCCGGCATCAGCCTCCAGAAGGCGGCCTTCATCCAGACCTGGAAGAAGATCACGTCCGACTTCGGCGAAGGCAGCGTGATCCGCGGCAAGATGAAGAAGAAAGTCAAAGGCGGCATCCTGATCGACCTCGACGGCGTGGAAGCATTCCTCCCCGGCTCCCAGATCGACATCGGCCCCGTCAAGAACATCGACGACCTCATCGACCAGGAATACGATTTCAAGATTCTCAAGATCAACCAGGAACGCCACAACATCGTCGTTTCCCGCCGCGAACTGCTCGAAGAATCCCGCAAGGACATGCGCGCCCAGTTCCTGAAGGAAATGAAGGTCGGCGAACTCCGCAAGGGCAAAGTCAAGAACATCACCGATTTCGGCGCGTTCATCGACCTCGGTGGCGTGGACGGACTCCTCCATATCACCGATATGTCCTGGGGCCGCATCACGAACCCGAAGGAAATGCTCGAAGTCGGCCAGGAAATCGAAGTCATGGTCCTCGACATCGACTTCGCCAAGGAGCGCGTCTCCCTCGGCCTCAAGCAGAAGTCCGCGAATCCGTGGGACGATGTGGAAGCCAAGTATCCCGTCGGCTCCACCGTCAAGGGCCATGTGGTCAACATCATGCCCTACGGCGCGTTCGTCGAGATCGAACAGGGCGTCGAAGGCCTCATCCACGTCTCCGAAATGTCCTGGACCAAGCGCATCACGAAGGCCAGCGACGTCGTCAGCAGCGGCGAAGAAGTCGAAGCCGTCATTCTTGAGGTCAACAAGGCCGACAAGAAGATTTCCCTCGGTCTCCGCCAGAAGACCCGCAATCCGTGGGAAGTCCTCGCCGAGAAGTATCCTCCCGGAAGCCACATCAAGGGCAAGGTCCGCAACATGACCACCTACGGCGCGTTCGTCGAGATCGAAAACGACATCGACGGCATGATCCACGTCTCCGACATGTCCTGGACCCGCAAGATCAACCATCCGAACGAAGTCCTGAAGGTCGGCGAGGAAGTCGAAGCCGTCATCCTCGACATCGATCCGACCCAGCAGCGCATCTCCCTCGGCCTCAAGCAGACCGAGATCGATCCGTGGGCCAACATCGAGCAGATCTACAAGATCGGCGACGTCGTGAAGGGCAAAGTCACGAAGGTCACCGCGTTCGGCGCCTTCATCGAGCTCTCCCACAAGATCGACGGTCTCGTCCACATCTCCCAGATCTCCCGCGACCACGTCGAAAAGGTCAAAGACAAACTCAATCTCGGCGACGAGATCGAGGCCGTCGTGATCAAGATCGACAAGGACGAACGCCGCATCGGCCTCAGCATCAAGGCTCTCGAGGAAGGGTTCAACGAAGAGTCCATCAAGGCTGCCGGCGAGGAAGTCTCCGCCGCGCTCAAGCCGGGCGAAGCCCTCGGCGACATGGGCACCATCTTCGGCAACTCTCTCGACAACCTCGACCTGAAGCAGGACTGAGAGTAAACTGCATCGGAAGTTTTACGCTTCCCCGTGCCCAAGCGCAGCCGGGCACTGTCGCAGTGAAGGCTCCGCCTTCCGCCCCGCAGGAATTACGGTTTCTGCGGGGCTTTTTGTCTTCACGGGAAAAGGGCATGGGGGGAGAAGAAACAAAAAAAGACTTCCGCATCGGACTGACACGGAAGCCGGAGGATTCCAAAGTATGGAAACAAGCTTTTGAATTCTTTCCTGTTCCTGGGATTTCCCTCCTATTTCTTCAGGTTGTTCCGCGCATCGGGATTGTTCGAGATGATCATTCCGACCGTCCCGCATTGTTCCATCTCCGGGCAGTCGCCGCAGGTCGCGAAACCTTTCTTCATGGCGCACTGGCGGATTTCGCAGAGACTCTCGCAATAATAGGTCTTCTTCCCTTCGACACGGCATCCTTCACAGTTGATGTGTTCGGGCAGGATGGTCACATGGTTCATTTCGGACCACAGTTTCGCGGTCTTCTCGCGCAACGCCTGGTCGTCGTGAATAGTCGCAAGGTATGCGTCACATTTTTCGCAGTCCAGGCCGCAGCAGGCGATCATGTCTTTCATCGTATTCTCCTTGATGGGGCGGTTCATGGTTTCTGTTTAATATAGCCGTGTTCGAAGAAAATTCAAATAGCAGATTGGCAAGCACGGATTTTGACCGGACTTCCCGAATCCTGCTGGTTTCGGACGTTCCCCGTTTGCAAAACGCATGAATGGATGTATATTTAGAAGTTGTTTGTGTGCGGAGGCCGGCGGATCGCGCCTCCGTTCCTTCGTGCGATGCGGGAACAGGACGGCAAGCGCCTGATGAACTCCCGCGGAAATGTGCTTGCGGAACCGATGGCGGAAATATGGATTTCGATGTGCACGGGCGGCTGGATTTCGAATCGCCCGAAGTCATCCGCGCGGAACAAACGCGTCTGCTCAACGAGCATGTGGCGTACTGCCGCGCGAAGTCGCCGTATTACCGCCGCATCCTGAGCGGCCGCCCGGATCGCCCCGTCACGCTTGACTCGCTCGCCGAGCTGCCGCTGACGGGGAAAACCGATCTTGCGGAGTTCAACGACCTGTTCGTGGCCCTGCCGCCCGAAGAGATCGCCGACATCAGCTTCACCAGCGGGACCACCGGGCGTCCGTGCCGCATCTCCTACAGCGCGAGCGACCTGAACCGCCTCGGCTACAACGACGCAAAGGGATTCCTCGCCGCCGGGATCAGGCCCGGCGACCGCGTGCTCCTGACCTGCACCATCGACCGCTGTTTCATCGCCGGACTGGCGTATTATTCGGGCGTAATTCAGATGGGCGCCACGGCCATCCGCAACGGCCTGAACACGCTGGAAAGCCACGCCGAGATCATGCGCCTGACGCGCCCCGGCGCCATCGTCGGCGTTCCGTCGTTCCTGGCGAAACTCGGCGAATACCTCGCGGAAACCGGATACGACGCCTCGTCCGTCCATACCCTCGTCTGCATCGGCGAACCGCTCCGCACCCGCGACCTGGCGCTGACGCCGCTGGGACGCAAACTCGACCGGCATTTCCCCGGCGCGGCGCACTCCACCTACGCGTCCTCCGAGATCGTGACCAGCTTCACGGAGTGCTCGGCGCAGGCAGGCGGACACCCGCCCGCCGACCTCGCGGTCGTGGAGATCGTCGATCCGGACGGACATCCTCTGCCGCCGGGCAAAGTCGGCGAAGTCGTGGTGACGCCGCTCCGCGTGACCGGAATGCCGCTGATCCGCTTCCGCACGGGCGACGTGTCCTTCCTGATCCCGGAGGAACGGTGCGCCTGCGGACGCAACACACGCCGCCTGGGGCCGATCCTCGGACGCAAGGCGCAGATGCTGAAGATACGCGGGACCACGCTCTTCCCGAACTCATTCTTCACCGTGCTCGACAGCCTCGAGGACGTCTCCGATTACTACATGGAGGTCTCCGGCAGCGCGCTCAGCGACGAGGTGCGGGTGTTCGCCGCGGTCCGCAACCCGGAATGCACCGCGCAGTTCATCTCCGAACAGCTCTACAAGCGCATCCGCATCCATGTCCCGGTCGAGATCATCCCGATCGAGGACGCCCGCGCGAAGATCTCCCGGCAGTCGCGCAAGCCCGTTCGCTTCTTCGACCTCAGAACGCCCTGAGCGCCCGCGCGGTTTTTTGCTCCCTTATCCTCTGTTCGAAGCGGCTTTCCGCTTGTAAAAACTACCGCGACAGTGTATTTTAATAGGATGCCCCGTTCCAATTTTGACGGGGAACAACGCCGAAAGAACCCGCCGTCCATGTCTGCGAAACAACTCACGAAAAAAGCCCTGTTCACTGGATGCCTCTGCGCCGTCGTCTGCGAGACCCTGCACGGCATGAGCTATGCGTTCACCAAACAGTCGACGAACGCGGCGGGCGTTTTTTTTATCCTGGGCTGGCGGTTCCTGATCGCCGCCGCCGTGATGACCCTCTGCATCGCCGCCGGGCTCATCAAAGTCCACTACAAAGGCAAGCCCCTGAAGCCGCTTCTCAGCGTGATCCTGCTCTGCCCGTGCGTATATTTCCTCGGGGAGACGCTCGGCATCAGCCGGACCACGTCCACGGAGTGCGGCATCTTCGTGGCGAGCATCCCGGTGATCTCGCTGATCGCGTCCGCCGTGTTCCTGAAAAACCGTCCGTCCGGGCTTCAGGCCGCGGGCATCGCGACCACACTGGTCGGCATGGTGACGTGCGTCGCCGCCGCTGGCATGACGTCCAGCCTGTCCGTGCCGGGATACCTCTTCCTGACGGTCGCCGTGCTGTCGTATTCGCTGTATTTCATCTATGTCGAAAAGGCGTCCGTCTACACGAGCATGGAGCTGGCGTACGCCATGCAGCTCTCCGGGGCAGGGCTCTTCACGGCGCTCGCGCTGATCGAAGCCGTCCACGACGGGAACGTCGGGACGCTCGTCACGCTGCCGTTCCATGACCGGGCGTTCCTGATCGCCGTGCTGTATCTCGGGATCGGCTGCTCCGTCTTCGCGTTCTGGCTCTCGAACGCCGCCATCGAAAAGCTCGGCGTGAACCGCGCGGCATCCTTCATCGGCGTCGCCACGCTGGTGTCCGTCCTGACCGGCACGCTGATGCTTCACGAACCGCTCACGCCCGTCCAGATCGTCGGCGCGGTCCTGATCGTGCTCGGCGTCTACATGGCAAACGCCGGCCGCGCGCGCTGAACCGGCAAAGCCGGAAGAAAACGGCAGAAACATCTTCGTTTTCCTTGCTTTTTTGAGTGTGCCGGTGTATCTTTATGCAAAACATTATCATACTGAACCCCTTTTCGGAAAGGACCCGCTGGAATGAACAGGGAACAACTGATGGAATACACGCTGCGCTATCCGCCAACGCCGATCACGGACGAACAGATCGCGGCGTTCGAGGCGAAAGCTCATCTGCGGCTTCCTTCCGATTTCAAACGCTTCCTCAAAAAATGGAACGGCACGGATTTCGCGTGTCAGGATGAATTCCGTATTTCTGATTTCACCGATTCCTCTGACATAATAGATTTGGGCAAAGACGTTCTCGAATGGATCATTGACCACGAAGATTTCCCCGACGTCGACCCGGATTCGGTCGATGTCCTGTATTTCGGCGACGACGGCAGCGAGGGGTGGTTCTATCTGATGATCGACAAAAAGGACCCGGAGCGCTACTGGATGTTCGAGGCCAACGAGGGGGATCTGGCTATCTGCGTGGACAGCGTTTCCGCCTTTCTGGACAAGCGGCTCGTGAACGGGGACCTGGATGGCTTCTATTTTGACATGAGAACATGGAAACGGAAGCTCGCCGATTCGCTGTACGGAGAACGGCCGCGTTCCCTCGGCGGACGGGTGATCCCGGAAGGCTACGGCAGCGTGAAGGAGCCCTCCGAACACATCGCGGGGCATCTGGATGACGCGCCCCCGGACGGCAGCCTTTCGAAGCTCGAATCCGGCACGTCGGCCTTCGGCGCCATCCTGCCGGGCGGCGAACTGCTCCCCATGACGCGCGTCCCGGAGGACGCCGACGGGGGCCGTCCGTTCTGGATCAGCTATTACCCGGTTCCCAACGACCAGTTCGTGCCGCTGAACCGCCTTGACGACGCCATCACATCCGGAGCCGCTTCTGCCGAGGTATCCGCGGCGGACGCCGAACTGTTCTGCTCGATCCTGACCGACTTTTTCGCGAAGAGCCTGCCGGACGGGTACGCCTTCGCGCTGCCGTCGAACGCCGAATATCAGCAGGCGTTGAACCACGCGGACCAGACCGCGGAAAAGCCGAAGGACAGCGTGTTCCGTTCGTTCCTGAAGCTTTTTATCCGCCCGAATCCCGGCCCGGAACACCTGACTAAAATCCTATTGCGCGACCTTGATTCCGGAGCGGAAAAACTGCCGTTCTACATCGTTCTGACGGCAAAACTGTCCTGACGTGAAAACCTTCCATTCCATCACTTTGCGGGAGCGCCCCGAGCTGAAACAGGCGGCGGCCGCATGGTTCCATGACAAATGGGGCGTGCCGGAGGGCGCGTATCTGGCGTGCATGGACGCCTATCTGAACGGGGAGACGGAATACGGCTGGTTCCTGTGCATGGACGGCGGCCGGATCGTCGGCGGGCTGGGCGTGATCGAAAACGATTTCCACGACAGGAAAGACCTGTCGCCGAACGTCTGCGCCGTCTACACCGAACCGGACTGCCGGGGGCAGGGGATCGCCGGGACGCTGCTGAACATGGTCGTGGACGATATGAAGTCGAAGGGTATTTCGCCGCTTTATCTCGTGACGGACCGCATCGGGTTTTATGAGCGTTACGGCTGGGAATTCCTGTGCATGGTCAGGAGCGAAGACGGGCCGGAAATGTCGCGAATGTACATCCGCCGCTGACACCCTTCGTTCGCACACAAAAAGCGGTATATTTTCCGTCTTCCGCTTGTTTTCCGTGCGGGCGGGAGTATATTTTATATTTATAAAACAGCCGGATGTCCGATCCTTTTTCTTCTTCGTGCATCCGCCTGGTTTTCCCCGTTTTCAAACAGTCTTAACCATATCAAATCTTTGTAGAATCATCATGGCAAAACAATCGACATCCGTTCCCGCCGCCCCCGCGAAACCCGCCCCGGATCCCGTGGAAAAGTTTGAGGCCCGGCTCGCATCTCCGCAGAAACCGAAGGCACGCCTGCCTCGCCTCGGATGCTTCTGGATCTTCCTCATCTTCATCTTCTTCGCCACCGGACTCGCGACAGGGTATTATCATTCCGTGGGCGAAATCGCGACGTCGTTCGAGATCCCGGAAGGGCGCGTCACGGTCTACGACCCGGAGGGAGTGCTGCTGGAAGAGGACCAGACGAAACTGGAATCGCTCGCGGACGAGATATCGAAGCTGGCCGACTGCGGCGTGGCTCTGATGTTCTTCGACGAACGGTTCGCCGGTCCGATTGACGTCTTCGACCTGATCGCGTCGGAATGGGCGCCGGGGAAGGGCGTGCTGCTGGTGCAGGACGTCCGCGGCACGTCGGTCCGGCTCGGCCTGATCGGCGACGGCTGGCGGCTGGCGGACTGGGATTATGATGCAGTCAATAAGGAAGCCGCCAAATACAGGATCCATGAACGCGGTGCCCAGGCGGTCGCGCTGCTCGAACGCCTGAAATATTCGATTCAGACCGCCGCGAAGGTCCCCGCCGGGACGGAAGCCGCCGATCCGCAGGCGGCGCAGGCGCAGCAGGCGGCTCCGGCGAAGAATCCCGCCAACATGACCGACGAGGAACTCGAAAAGCTGATGGATGCGGAGGACAAGGCGGCGGAAGCCGCGCTCGACGCCGAGCTGGCGGACGAGTATAACGACGACGAGGAAACAGTCGGGATGAGAGCGTATGCCGAAAAGAACAAAGGCAAAAAGGCTTCGGGCATCCTGTATTCGTCCATCACGGGACGCGGCGGGGAAGGCTCCCCGATGCGCTACGCGATCGTCTTCCTGGCGATCTGCGGCGCGGTCGCGTTTGTTTCGCTCAAGACCGGAAAAGTCCAGCGGAAAAAGGACTTGGAAGAAGCCCCGAAAACGCTGGAGAAATACAAAAAGAAACGCGCGACCGACAAGTCGCTCAAGCTGGTGGACTTGAACGAATTCGACGGCAAAGGCATTTTGCGGAATACGTTCCTGCGGGTCACCGCCGCCGTGCTCGGCATCCTCTTCGGGATCGGCTTCGTCGAATCGACGCTGTCGGAACCGGTGGAAAAGGACATCCCGCGCGCCGAAAACAGTTTGATCCCCGCCGCGCCGCTGGACGACTGGCGGATCGTCGACCAGGCAAAGGTGTTCGGCGAGGACGGCACGGCGAAGCTCGCGGCGGCCATCCGGCATCTGGAAGCGCAGACCGGCGGCGAGATGATGGTGCTCACGGTCCCGACCATCGGGTTGTCTTCCATCGAGGATTTCGGGCTTGAAACGGCCACAAAATGGAAGATCGGCAAGAAGGATGAAGACAACGGCGCGCTGCTGGTGCTCGCGATCAACGACCACCGTTCGCGCCTGGAGATCGGCTACGGCTGGGAAGGCTCCATCAATGACGCCCGCGCGGGCGATCTGCTCCGCGAGATCGTGCCGGAACTCCGCGCCGAAAAGTACGCCGAGGCCGCGATCAAGGTCGTGCAGGGCGTCGAGTACTTCGTGACGGGCGTCCGTCCGGAGAGCGTGACTGTGGCGCCCGGCCAGCAGCCCGCCGCGCCGAAGACGGCCCGCGTGCCGCAGGTGCGCGAATTTCCGACCATCGCCTACGCGATGCCGGGCCATGACCCGCGCGTCCTGAATCCTTCGGATTCGCTCTGGGGCGCGATTGGCGTCTTCGGATGCCTGTTCGCGATCCTGCTGGCCTACTGGGGACGCATCGTCGGGACGTCCGCTCCGCGTCTGGTCATCGTCGACCCGACCGCGGTGGTCCACTATTCCTCCAGTTCCGGCAGTTCGTCCGGCTCGTCACGTTCGTCGTCGCGTTCGTATTCCAGCCATTCCAGCTCCCATCATTCGGGCGGAGGAGGCGGCTCGTTCGGTGGCGGCGGCGCATCCGGCAGATGGTAAGCGCCTGACCGCAACAACGACGCCCGCGGTTCCGCGGCGTCCGCAAAGCAGCAAATCTGTAAATCGGCAAATGTCCGCCCGTCCCGGCAAAAGGGATATGGCGGACGTTCCGTTTTCTCTGTCCATGCAAATTTTCAAATAAATACTCGTTTCCCGTTTGCATTTGCGTGCATGAGGTGGTATCTTATGGCGAGGGCAGGGGGGAAACGTCCGCTGCCGGGACCATCAAACAAGGAGGAGAACACGATGAAACATTTTCTGATCACGGGGATCATATCGTCGGTGGCGGCGGCCCTGACCGGATGCGGAAGCACCTCGGACATCGCGGCGGTGCAGAACTTCGAACCGGACCGCTACATGGGCACATGGTACGAGATCGCGCGCCTGCCGCAGTATTTCGAGCGCGATCTGAACGAAGTGAAGGCGCAGTACACGCTGAACGACGACGGCACGGTCAAGGTCGTGAACAGCGGCGTGAAAGACGGCGAACCGAAGTCCATTACGGGCAAAGCCAAGCTCAAACACCCGGACGCGAAACCGCAGACCGGCGAACTGCGCGTGTCGTTCTTCTGGCCGTTCTACTCCGACTACCGCGTCATCGAGCTCGCGCCGGACTACAGCTATGCCGTCGTGACCGCCGGAAGCCGGGATTATCTGTGGGTATTGGCGCGCAAACCGACGATGGCGAAAGAACAGCTCGACGGCATCCTGGACCGGGCGAAGGCGCACGGGTTCGATCTCGGCGAACTGGAATATCCGCGCCCCGCGTCCGAGTGATCCGCGCGGGAACGCCACACCATTCCATTCGGACAGAACCGGAGCGGGAAAGAATGATCCGGCTTGCCGCGCACATATTTCCGAAAGTTCGTTTTCCCGGCTTGAAATCCCGCGAAAACGGGATATACTAAAATGAGACAGGTTCATTCCGGCATATTCGGCAGGAAAGGACCGGGACAACAGACGGAGCGAAAGATGAACGAATTGAACGACAATGAACGGAAACGGATTCGCGAGACACTGGAATACGGAACGGATCAATTCACGGAAAAGGACCTGGAAAAACTGAAGGCGGAGAGCAGCACGGCGGAGGAGAAATCCAAATCGCTCGGAGACGAGCTCGGATCCTTCTCGGTCCTGTGGAGCCTTCTTCACGATTACTGGGATGGAGAATACAGGGCCGTCCCGTGGAGATTCCTTGCGGCGATCGGATTCTCCGTGACCTATCTCGTTTCCCCGCTCGACATCGTCCCGGACTTCATCCCGTTCGTCGGCTTCGTGGACGACGCGACCGTCTTCGCGCTGGTCGTTTCCTCGTTCCGGGCGGAGATCGAATCCTACAGAAAGTGGAAGAACGAACAGAAGAAGTAAGCGGATCATGGCGGACGCGAAAGACGCGAAAGGACGCAGCCGTCCGGCGAAGGGGGCAACGCCCCGCCGGAACGGAGGAACGGAACCGGAGAAAAGGAAACTGCCGTTTCCCGCCCGGCTGGCATGTTTCTGGCCGCTGGCGGTCGTCCCGGCGCTGACCGTCTCACTGATGCTGAAACAGGCGATCCCGGGGATAGCGGTCGCGTACGCATGCAACAGCCTGCTCACGATCCTGTTCTACCGCGAAGACAAGCGTCTGGCGGAACAGCAGAACTGGCGGATCCCGGAGTATTATCTTCATCTCTGGGAACTGCTCTGCGGCTGGCCGGGGGCATTATACGCACAGGCACGCTTCCATCACAAATGGAAGAAGCTTTCCTACATGGCCGTCTTCTGGCTGTACGTTATCCTGAACGTGTTCGGGATGTGCTGGCTGGCATTCCCCGGCACGATGAACGCGGCAGCATCCGACGTCACGAACATGATCCGGGAGATGCTGAACGGTCGTGCCTGACGCCACGCGAGACCGGGCCGGGCGGGAACAGCATTCTCCCCGGCGGCGTTCCCGAATTATACTTACTTGCTTTTTCTGGCGGAGACCGTCTTTTTTGCTGAGGAGACGGTTTTCTTCGCCTTTGCGGCAGGAGCATGCGGAGTCCCGTTCCCGGTTCCGGAAACGGAAACGGGCGGAGGCTTGATCGGGGGAACCTTTGTCGCGGCGGCCGGTTCGGATTCCGGCGCGGACACGTCCTTCGGCTGATACCGTTTGATTCCGCGCGGGTTCAGCGGGTTGATGGCGCTGGGCGGGTATCCGAGCTTCTGGTGGAACTGTTTCGAGAAGAAGAACTGGTCCTTGTAGCCCAGATTGAATGCCGTTTCCTTCACGCTCACGCCGCGCATCAGCATGTTCACGGCCTCCTCCATGCGGCACTGGATCTGGTATTCACCGATATTGTGCCCCATGACGCGCATGAAATGCTGGCGCAGGGAGGGATAACTGAGCGGGAGGTCCTTCAGGAGTTCGGGAAGGGAGCGGTTGTCCGTGAGGTTTTCGAGGATGATCTTCTTGATGTCGGACGTGATGCGGTCGGAGAAATCCTCGCGGCGGCTCTTCAGAAGCTTCGTGATGAGGGCGAACATCTCCAGCGGGATCTTCGACTGGTTCGTCTCGTTGTTCATGAACGAAATGAAGTCGAAGCACTCGTTGAGGAGCGCAAGCGAGAGGTCGATGTCGCGCACGGGCGTCTGCGTGTTGATGCAGAAGACGTGCTTGCACATGGAGTAGATCCATTTGTCGTCCTGTCCGGGCATGTTCTTCAGCTTCAGATACCCCTCGCGCTTCTCGTCCAGCTCCATATGGTCGTGCGGCTGCGCGCCGCCGTAGTCGGCCGAGTCGTCGCTCATGAAATGGCAGGACACATAGAATTCGAGCCAGTGGCTGTTCTCCTCGATGAACGTGGCATGCTTCCTGTGCGGGATGCGGAAGAAAAGTTTGCCGGGCATCAGGGGATATTCCGCGCCGTCCTCATCGACGTAGGTGCCGCGTCCGCGGAGCACGACCGAGACGGAAAAGAGCGGGAAGGAGCCGCCCTGCCAGTCGATCGTGGTGTTTTCTTTCTTGAGGATGCCGGCGGAAAAGACGTCGCGGCCGATGGTGCGGAAAATGCCGCTGTATTCGCGGTCGAATTTTTTAGGCAGTTCAAACATAACAAAAGTTCATGGTTTGTCGTTTGCGTTTCCGAACGGCACGCCGCACACACCGGAAGGACGGCTGCGCACCGTTTTTTCATTCGTTCTGACATAAAATACATGCTTTCCGTTCAATGTCAAATGGAAAAGCAGATAAAAAAGCAATAAAAGTGTTAAAAACTACATCTTTTGTCTGTTTGCGCATCTTTTTGCAGGTGAAAATATGTACTTTTTGCCTTTCTGAACATATCCTTGCGCGAAGAAAGAAAATCCCCGCCGAAGTTTCATTCGATCTTCGACGAGGGTGGTATTCTGTTCGTTTGTACCCCGTGTCCGAGCGAAGCCGGACACTGCTACAGCACCGCTTGCGGTGTGTCCGAGCGGAGCCGGACACTGCTACAGCACCGCTTGCGGTGTTAACAGATGCGGGGGAGAAGTTCGCCGCCGGGCTGGGGCAGGAGCGACTGCGCGCCGATCTCGGTGGTCATGACGACCTTGCCGGGGTGGTCGGCGACGACTTCGCCGATGATCGCGGCATTGGCGGAGTAGGGACCTTTGCGGAGCGCATCAAGAATGGCAGACGCTTCGGATTTCGGCGCGAAGACAACAAGACGCCCTTCACAGGCGAGGTAAAGCGGTTCCAGCCCGAGCATTCCGCAGACGCCACGGACCTCCGGTGCGACCGGAACGTCGGCGGCATTGAGGCGGATTCCGACTTTGCTCTGGTCGGCGATTTCATAGAGGACTGTGCCGACTCCGCCGCGCGTGGCGTCGCGGATCACATGGATGTCGCGCGAGACGTCGAGCATGCTTTTCACCGTCCCCCAGAGCGGGGCGCAGTCGCTGGTAACGTCGGCGTCGATCTCGAATTCGTTGCGTGCGAGCAGGATGGTGCAGCCGTGGCGCCCCACGTCGCCGGTCACGATCACGGCGTCGCCGGGCTTCGCGAACGCGCCGGACGTGCGGACGCCTTCGGTGAGCTGACCGACGCCCGTCGTGGTGATGAAGACGTGGTCGACCTGGCCTTTGCCCGCGACCTTGGTGTCGCCCGCCACGATGCGCACGCCGGCTTCGTCGGCTGTCTTCTTCATGGCGGCGGCGATCTCTTCAAGCTTGGCGAGCGGGAACCCCTCCTCGATCACGAACGCGCAGGAGAGATAGAGCGGTTTCGCGCCCATGCATGCGAGGTCGTTGACCGTGCCGCAGATACTGAGCTTGCCGATGTTGCCGCCGGGAAATTCGAACGGCGACACGATGAAGCCGTCCGTGGTAAACGCGATCTTTCCGGCGTCCACGGGCAGGACCGCGGCGTCGTCGCCGGTGAAATCCGGGTTGGAGAAATGCGCCTTGAAGACGCGGTCGATGAGGTCGGCGGTCTGCCGTCCGCCCGCGCCGTGCGCGAGCGTCACGAATTCGTTGTCATTTAAATAGTTATCCATTCAGAATATCTCCGTATTGGTAGTAGGCGGAACACGCCCCTTCATTGGAGACCATGCACGCCCCGACCGGGTGGAGCGGGGTGCATACGGTCCCGAAAAGTTTGCAGTCGGTCGATTTGCATTTCCCCTGAAGCACCTCGCCGCAGCGGCAGGCGGGATTGCTCCGGCCCGCGACGGGCGGCAGGCTGAACTTCAGCCGGGCGTCGTACGCGGCGAACGCCGGACGGAGCCGCAGGCCGGACATCGGGATCACACCGAGGCCGCGCCACTCCGCGTCGCACGGTTCCATGACCGCGTCCATCAGTTTCAGGGCGGCGGGCGAGCCTTCCGGACGCACCACGCGCGGATAGCAGTTGCGGAAGAACGGTTCGCCGGAGGCGGAAAGGCGGGTGACGACCGCAAGCGCGGTCAGGATCTCGTCGGCGGTGAAACCCGCGACGACGCCGGAGACGCCGATCTTCACGAGGTCTTCGCAGACGGCGGTTCCTGTGATGGCGTTCACGTGTCCGGGGTAGAGGAACGCGTCCGCGCTGCCCTTCAGCGCCCTGTACGCGTTCGGCATGGTCTTGTTCGCGCCGAGGATCGAGAAGTTCACGAGCCCTTCGGCGGCAGCCTTCTTCACCGCCAGGCACGCCGCCGGGACCGTCGTTTCGAACCCGACCGCCAGGAAGACGACCTGTTTATCCGGGTTCTCCCTCGCGAAATCGACCGCGTCCAGCGGCGAATAGACTGTCTTCACCGCCGCGCCCTTCGAACGCGCACCGGCGAGGCTCATTTCCGAGCCCGGCACGCGGATCAGGTCGCCGAACGTGCAGATCGTCGCGCCGTGTTCGAGCGCGAGCATCACAGCTTCGTCGATGTACCCGGCAGGCGTCACGCAGACGGGACATCCGGGGCCGGAGATGAGCTCGATCTGCGGCGGCAGGATCCTGCGGATGCCCAGACGGAAAATCTCGTGGGTGTGGGTGCCGCAGACCTCCATGACGCGGAGCTTGCGTCCGCTGTAGGACTCAATGATCTGCTTAGCCGATTCCATCAAGCGACTCCATGATCTTGCGGGATTCGTCCGCGTCCGTGTCCGTGATCTTCGCGATGGCGACGCCGGCGTGGACCATGACGTAGTCGCCGGGCTCCAGATCGTCGATGAGGTCCGCCGAAACCTTGCGTTTCGCGCCGGACGCGTCGATGAGGGCGGTGCCGTCCTCAATGCTTACAACTCTAGCGGAAAGACCTACACACATAAGCCGTCTCCTTGATTTGGTATGAAAGAATGTGATATGGATGAATGTTGATCTTGATTCGGGTGGTTCAGATGATACATGGCGGCAAGCGCCTGGCCCGCGCCGATCCCGCCGTCGTTCGGGGGGATCATGCCGTGCAGCAGCACGCGGAATCCGGCGGTCCGCAGCAGCCCCGCGCAAAGTGTCGTCAGCAGGCGGTTCTGGAACACGCCTCCGGTCAGCGCGCAGGTATTCAGTCCGGTATCCGCGCGGACGATTTTGCAGGTTTTCACGATCATATTCGCGAGCGTCGTATGGAACCGGGCAGCGAGCATGCCGGGATCCGCGCCGTCGAGCCGCGCACGGACGATTTCTTTCACGAGCGTATCCGTCGGCAGGACGATCGCGCCGGAGGCGTCGCGGCCGAACGCGGGGCAGGGCGGGACGGATTCGTTTTGTCCGGGATGCGTCTCCAGCCATGCCTCGGCGGCAAACTGGAGCGCCATGGACGCCTCGCCTTCGAACGTGGAGGATTTGCGGACGCCGAGGATCGCGCTGACGGCGTCGAACAGGCGTCCCGCGCTGGTCGAGACCACGCAGTTCAGTTTCCGGTCCAGCATGTTCTTCTGGAATCTGTAGACGCCTGACGCACAGAGATCCAGCGCGGCGGCGATCCGTTCTCCCTCCTCCGCAAAAAGCCCGGCGACCATCGAAACGGCAATGCGCCATCCCTCGCGCGCGGAAGCGTCGCCGCCCGCCTGCAGGAACGGGCGGATGTATCCGGCGCGGGTGAAGCCGTCCGGTTTCGCCAGAAGGAATTCGCCGCCCCAGATCGTGCCGTCCGTGCCGTATCCGGTGCCGTCGAACGACACGCCGATGACCTCGTCCGCGCAGTCGTTTTCGACCATGCAGGACAGGACGTGCGCGTAGTGGTGCTGAATCTTCAGAACGGGGATGCCGAGTTCGGACGCAACGGCGGACGAGTTGTATTTCGGGTGCAGGTCGCAGCAGACGATCTGCGGTTTCATCTCAAGAAGCTCGGACATGCGCGCGACCGATTCCCGCAGGGCGCGGACGGTGCGGAGGTCCTCCATATCGCCGATGTAGGGCGAAGGATAAAAGAGGCCGCCGTTGGCGAGGCAGAACGTGTTTTTCAGCTCGCCGCCAATGCCGAGGACCTGTCCGCGGAAATCGCCGGAAACGAAGAAGGGCAAGGGCGCATATCCGCGCGACCTGCGGATCATGTACGGACGCCCGTCCAGCCAGTCCATGACCGAATCGTCCGCGCGGAGGCGGATCCTGCGGTTGTGGGACAGGATCACGTCGCAGAACCCGGCAATCTCGGCAAGCGCGTCCTCGTCGCTGCAGCAGATGGGCGCGCCGGAGACGTTGCCGCTGGTCATGACGAGGCAGTCCGGCATGGTCAGGCCGTCATTGAAGTGGAAAAGAAGCATTTGGACCGGGGCATACGGCAGCATCACGCCGAGGGTCGGATTGCCCGGCGCGAGGACGTCCGGGAGCGCGCTTTCCGGGCGTTTTTCAAGAAGAACGATCGGTTTCTGATGGCCGTCCAGAATCTCCTCCTGTCCGGGCAGGAGCACGCATTCGCGGCGGACCGTCTCAAGCGAATCCATCATCACGGCAAACGGTTTCACGGGACGGCGCTTGAGTTCGCGCAGACGCGCCACGGCAGCGGCATCGCGGGCGTTGCAGCACAGATGGAACCCGCCGATCCCCTTGACCGCGACGATTCTGCCTTCAAGGATCGCCTTGCGGGCGGCGGTGATCGCTTCCGCGCCGCGTTCGGGACGTCCGAAGAGGTAGACTTCCGGGCCGCAGTCGTGACAGCAGACCGGCTGGGCGTCATAGCGGCGGGATTCCGGCGAGGTGTATTCGGTTTCGCACTGCGGGCACATCGGGAACTCGCCCATGCTGGTGCGTTCGCGGTCATACGGCATGGAGTCGAGGATGGTCAGGCGCGGTCCGCACGCGGTGCAGTTGATGAAAGGATGCAGATAACGGCGGTCCGCCGGGTCGAACAGCTCCTGTTTGCACAGGTCGCACGTCGCGATGTCCGGCGAGACGAAGATGTCCCCGGTCTCGTGTTCGCTCTCGATGATTTCAAAAGACGCGTATTCCGGCTCCGTGCAGGCACGGGAAATGATCTTCAGGATCGCGGACCGCGGCGGAGCTTCGTGTTCGAGCGCAAAGCGGAACGTTTTCAGCGCTTCCTCGTTTCCCTGGGCATGGACTTCCACATACGAACCTTTGTTCGCGACGCTGCCGGTCAGCCCGGCGCGGACGGCGATCCGGCTGACGAACGGCCGGAACCCGACGCCCTGGACAACGCCGTAAATGCGGAAGACCGTAGTGGAAACGCCTGCGGGATCCATCTTATTTCACCTCGTCGAGAAGCCGCCCGGAGACGGCGAAATGCGGGAAGTCGATGATATTGAAACTCTGCGTGCGGGGCAGGGCGGTCCGCAGACGGCTGTCGCAGACGACCGCGTCGTATCCGCCGTTCGCAACCGCCTCCACGAAAGCCTCTTCGCTTTCAATGCGGAAATCGTTCCCGCGCATATACTCCGGTTCCATCATGAACCATGACGCGACCGTGACCGGCGAAGAGGGATCGAGCTTCAGGATCGCGTCCCGGACGGCGTTCGCGGCGAACTGCTGGTGGATCACGAGCGTCTTTTTCCCGGCGAGCGCGGGCAGGGCGGCGAGCGTCTGCGGCGGCAGCCACGGGCAGCACTCTTCATACGGCGTGCCGAACGTCTTTTCCAGATACTTTGCGGCGGCGAGCCCGGCGGGCGAAACGACGATATTCCTTGCGGCGGCGGAGGCGGCCCGCACATCGTCGAGCCCCGCGCCCATGCCGTAGCATTTCACGGTCTTCCAGCCCTCTTTTTCAAGCGCGGCGGACAGCAGATCTCCGGCGTCAAGCGTCGGGAAATCCAGCGGCGACGCGCCGAGGATGCCGACCATGCCGGGATCAACATCAAGTTTCTCTTTTGCAAACGTTTTGAAAAGTTCCAGCCAGGCATCGGACGCGCCCTGGTCGTAGTGACGCGTTCCGGTGGTCGGAACCGTGATCGCGGGCAGTCCGGTGCGTCTTTCCGCCATGCGCTTCAGCGCCTTGAAATCGGTCGCGATGATCGCGGGAACCGGGGTGCCGATGATGGCGGAGAACTTGAGGCCGGAACCGTCCATGGCGGACTGGAGTTTTGCTACGAGTTTGTCGTCGCGGCCGAGGATGGCGTCCATGTCGCGGAGCCCGGCGCTGAAGACCGCGCTTTTGCGAATGAACCAGCGCGGTTCGTCGAATCCGCAGATGTTTCCCGTGCAGCCGCCCGCGTCGCAGATCACGATGAGCCCGCCGAAGTCGAAGAGTGCGGAGACGGCGCCGGACTGGTCGGGTGCGAACGGCGAAAGATGTTTCAGAAGGCTTTTCATCGCGCAGCCTCCTTTCCCGACAGAGCTTCGCCGAGCGCGGCGAAAAGCGCGGAGACTCCGGCGTATCCGAACGGCTGGCGTTCGTCGTTCCACGGCACGCCGGGCAGGGCGGGATGATAATACATCGCATCGCGCCCGACAACAGTGTCGCAGGGGGAATCCGATCCGTCGTAGAACATCATGGACGGGGAGAGATTGGAATATATCTTCGTATCCGGGCTGAGCGCGGCGATCTTCTTCACATAGACGAAGTTGGAACCGCCGACCGTGCCGAAGATCTCGGAGACGGCGAACCCGTTGCGGATGAGAGACAAAGAAAGTTCGAACGGGTCGGCGTTCAGCCATTCGCCGACGGCGAACGTGCGGCGTCCGAACTTACTGCGGAAGTCGGCGACGGCTTTTTCGGCGCGCTCGCGGTACGGAGCATCGTCGAACTCCGCGCCGACCGCCTGACCGAGCAACCTGTACTGGTTCGCGATCTTGTCCGTCTGGTAGAGGCGGGCGAGCTCGATGGACGGGATGCCGAGGCGATTTTGCAGGTCGGCGGCGGCATGGCGCGCCTCCTGATTGAGCACGAGATTGAAATTCGCCTCGGACATCGACTGGTATTCCGCATAGTCGGCGCAACGGGATATCTCGCGGATCGCGCGGACTCCGGCGGACCTCAGAAGCGGGTACAGCTCCGTGTCGTCACGCAGGGGCGAGAAGAACCCGAGGATGTTCACTGAGGTCGGGACTTTTTCGCGCGGCTGAAGCAGGGAGTAGACCGAACGCCGCACCGAAACCATCGGCGGCAGGCGGCCTTCGCGGGTCAGCGCGTACATATAGCACGGCACCACTGGCACCCCGGCATAGTCCGAGGCCTTCCGGCAGACACGTTCCATGTCCGTGCCGAGCAGGGCGTCCACGCAGGTGATGCAAATCATGACCGCGGACGGACGCTCCGCGCAGGAATCGCACACTTCCTTCACCGCCTCCGGGATGCGCGCCAAGTGACGCCCCGTCACGATGTCCGTGTCGTCCTGCATGAGGTAGAAGAACCGTTCGGCGAGGGACGCCTCGCAGCCGAGCGCGGAGGTGTTCCGTCCGCAGCACGCCGGGGCGACCAGCAGCATCACGGAACCGGGCACTGCGAGACCGGCGCGCTTCACGCCGAACCCCTGCGCGCCGGGCGAATTGAACGCCAGCGTGGCGGGGGAACTGTAGATGAGGTGGGCGGAGGACAGCAGTTCGGGCGGGATGTCGTCCTTTCCCCGTGCCGCGAGTTCGGCCGCCGTGATGGAATACGCCTGGTTCATGCGGACTGTTCTCCGTCGAGAAGAAGTTGAGCGAGTGCGAGGAAACGTCTGCTGACGTCGAGTTTCGGGTCGCCCTCGACGACGGTCTTTCCCATGTCCTCGTACCGGATGATATCGTCGCTGCGCGGGATGTCCGCCACGATCGGAAGTCCGTTCGCGTCGGCGAAGGCGCGGACTTTCTCTTCCTCACGGTCGACGCTCCGGCGGTTCAGCACGATGCCGCGCACCGTGGCATAGCCGCGGTCCTCGAAATTGTGAACGGCGCTGTTGATGTTGTTCGCCGCGTAAAGCGCCATTTTCTCGCCGGAGGTCACGATCAGGACCTGCGAGGCGTACCCTTCGCGGATCGGGGCGGCGAATCCGCCGCACACCACGTCGCCCAGCACGTCGTACAGCACCACGTCGGGCTTATAAGTCTCAAAAAGCCGCAGGTCGGCGAGCAGGCTGAACGTGGTGATGATGCCGCGTCCGGCGCAGCCGAGGCCGGGGGTCGGGCCGCCTGTCTCAATGCACAGCACGCCGCCGAATCCGGTCTTCGCGATCTCCTCGATGCATTCCGGTTCGCGGTCGTGTTCGCGCAGGAAGTTCATGACGGGGATCACGGGATCGCCGCCGAGCAGATTGATGGTGGAGTCGGCCTTCGGGTCGCAGCCGATCTGGATGACCTTTCTGCCGAGGCGGGCAAACGCCGCCGCCAGGTTGGAAGTCACGGTCGATTTGCCGATGCCGCCTTTGCCGTATATCGCGAGTTTCAGCATATTAAAACCTCCAGGGAAGGGGACGGTCGATCAGGTTCAGGGATTCTTTGCGGTAACATCTGCCGGAGAACGCCTCGTGCGGGAGCCGATGGAACGGGACGTCCGGCGGGCAGACCGGCGCATACATCGGATCGGCGATCACGCCGGAGGCTCCGGCGAAAGCTTCCGCGGCGGCGTCCTCGTCGAAGATACGGATGTCGCCGGGCGCGAGCAGACGGTCCTCCGCCTCGAGCGGACACAGCACGCGGCACGGTGCGCCGAGGTCGGATTCGATCGCGGCGGCCAGCGAACCGGAGAACACGGCCTCGCCGGGGATGACCAGTCTTTTGCCAGGCCCGGAGGCGTCACGCGCAGCGCAGGGCAGGGCGCATTCGCCGGTCTCCGCCGTTGTCTTCAGTACGGACGCGAGCTTGTTGGAGAAACTCTTTCCGACCGGGACGCCCGCGACCCACGGCGTGCCGAAGCGTTCGCGGAGGAGTTCGGCGGCGGCGATCCCGCAGGAGGAAACGACGAGGTTCACATGCGCGGCGGACGCGCGGCGGATATCGTCGAGCGTGCTGCCCATCGCCATGCAGGAAATGAGCCCGAATCCAGCCTTGTTCAGCCATTCGGCCATGGATTCCGCCGTGCCGTTGACGGAGAAGTCCAGCGGCGTCGCGCCGATGATGTTCGCGGACGGCGCATCCGTGCGGGGGAGCTTCTCGGTGCAGAACCGCGCCACGACGGCATTCAGCGCCTCGGAGGCTCCGGTCAGATACGAGTGCATGCCGCTGGTGTGGAGTCCGAACGTCGGAATGCCGGTACGGGATTCGATCTCGGCTGCGACGGCGGGGAAATCGGTTCCGGCGAGGAACGGAACGGGCGCGCCGCAGAGCGCAATGAAGCGCGGCGACAGGTCCTTCGCGGCAGCCGCGACGTCGGCGATCAGCTTTTCGTCGTTGCCGAGGATCGCATCCGCCTCCGTGAGGGCGGAGATGTAGATCATGCTGTCCTGGCGGTACCAGCGCGGCTCGTCGTGCGTGGAGTAGGTGGAGTTGCAGCCGGAGGCGTCGTGGACGACGACCATGCCGCCGAGTTCGTACAGCATGGAGCAAACGCCGGAGGTGTCGGCCGCGTGGATGGAGATGATTCTTGCTGTCTGTTTCATAAGCAGCTCCTGCATCCGAGCCCCTTGTACTGGATCACGGTCTCGGTGTCCTGTTCGTGCGTCGCTGCTTCGATCATGCGTTCGGCAAGACGGGCCATGCCGTCGAATCCGTACATGCCGCCGCCGGAAACGATGTTCACGAAATGCCTCGTGCCGCTGAAATACGCGGCCTTCTGCCCGATCGCCAGCACGTCGCCGCGTTCGTGGACGCCTTTGCCGGCGAACCGCATCTTTGCGTGGACCGTGGCGGTCAGGAGCAGATCCGGCGCGAGCGCGCGGAGACGTTCGAACGCGGGGCGTTCCTCCTCGATCATGGCGTCGGTGTAAACGCGCGCTACGCGGAAACCGCGTTCGGCGAGGAGCGCGGCGAGCCCGACCGGGCGCGGCGTGGCGGTGTAGTCGATTTCGACGGGCGTGTCGCCGATGACGGCTTTTGCCCGTTCGAGCGCGCGGACGGCATTTTCTTTTGCCTCGGTCCAGTCGGGCGCGGCGATCCCGAGCGCGTCGGCGAGAAGCTTCAGATTGCGTTCGATCTCGTCGAAATCGTAGGAAAGCGGCAGATAAAGATGCTTGCGGCCAAGACGTTTCTCAAGCGCGTCGCCGGATGCCTTTGCCGTCGGCAGATATGTGATCTCCAGCTGGCTTTTCGCCATGCGCATATAGTCTTCGTAGGTCCTGCACAGCGTGATGTCGCGGAGTTCCCAACCGGCCTTTTTGATCAGCTGGACGAGTTCGCTGGTTTCGTCGGTCGGACGGTCGTTTCCGATCAGGTTCACGGTCTTCGGATCGGCGGGGCAGGGCAGGAAGGGCGCGTAAAGCTGGCGGCGCATGAGCTGGTCTGGCGTGAGTCCGCTTTTCCGCATGGTCGGGTTCATGTAGCAGTCGATGAAGTCGACGTCCGGGAACATCGCGCGGAGTTCGTTCAGCATGACTTCGAAATCGCATCCGGCGAAAAGATGGACGCAGCTGAGGAAGAGCAGGACCGCGCGCGGCTTCTTCGGGAGCTTGCGGACGATTTCCGCCGTGCCGTCCACGATATTGCGTTCCAGCGAGCCGTCGAACAGGTCGTCCGGGCTCACGGAGATCCACGACATGCGGTCCATGGCGATCATTTCGGCGGCGGTCAGGATCACGCCGCGGAGGCACCCCTGCGCGCAGGCAAACACCTGGTGCGACTCCGGGATCAGCATGCCGGTGTGAACGATGTTCCACGGGCCGCGGGCGGGCGCATTGTATTCCAGGCCGGAGACGAACGGCAAGGGGAATCCGGCGTCGCGGATCGCGACTTCCGCCCCGGTCATATCGTCTTCGCCGTTCAGGCGTTTCAGCATGATCCGTCTCCTTTCCGGGCGATGGCGAGCACGGCGTCGGCAAGCGCGCGGTACTGCGCGGCCATCGGGCTGTCGGGAAACGCTTGGACAACGGTCTTTCCAAGCTGTTCGGCATTCTGGACGGTCTCGCTCCAGTCGAGCGAGCCCGCGACAACGCTGTCGAAGTCCGCCGCAAGTTTCGCGGCCTTTTTGTCCTCGTCCGGCACGTTTCTGCGGTTCAGCACGAATCCGCCGAGCGAAGCGTAGCCGCGCCCCCTGAAATTCTTCACAGCCATTGCGATGTTCGCGGCGGCGTAGACGGACATGGTCTCGCCGGAGGTGAGGATGAACACGCGGTCGGCATAGCCTTTGCGCATCGGCATGGAGAATCCGCCGCACACCACGTCGCCCAGTACATCGTACAGCACCACGTCGGGCTTGTACTCGTCATACGCGCCTTTCTCCTGGAGCTTCTCCAAGGCGGCGATGATGCCGCGTCCGGCGCAGCCGAGTCCGGGCGTCGGGCCGCCCGCCTCCACGCAGATCACGCCGCCGTCGCCCTCTCGGACCATTTCGTCAAGCGTGAAATCGTTGCCGCGTTCGCGCACGAGGTCGAGGATGGAACGGATACGCGCGCCGCCATGCAGGGACGCGGTGGAATCCGCCTTCGGGTCGCAGCCGATCTGCATGACCTTGAGGCCGTTTGCGGCGAACGCGGAGGCGAGGTTCGATACGGTCGTGGATTTCCCGATGCCGCCTTTTCCGTAGAATGCGAGTTTCAGCATGACGTTTCTCCGTAATCTCCGCGGCCGACCTTGACGGAGAATCCGATCCTTTGCAGGCGCGCCTGCAGATCCGACCTCGTGATGTGCGTATCCACGTCGACCGCGTTTTTGTTGTTGTAAAGCATATATTTGGCGCGGACCTGTTCCGGCGACAGGTTCGGCATGATGACGTTCGCTCCGGCGAGCACGCCTTTTTCGCGTCCGACGGGGTCCAGCGTGCCGAGCGCAGTCGTGGCGGGCAGCAGCACGTCCGGCAGAAGGATGCGGCACAGGCTGAGCAGGAAAAGCGTCAGGTCCACGCTTCCCGCCGGTTCGTCTTTGAACGGCGTATCGCAATGCGGGATGAACGGGCCGATGCCGATCATGGCGGGGCGGAACTCCGTGATGAACTCCATGTCCTTCGCAAGCGTTTCCGGCGTCTGGTACGGCGAACCGACCATGAAGCCGCATCCGGTCTGGAATCCGATCTCCTTCAGGTCGCGCAGACACCGCATGCGGCGTTCCCAGCTCTGGCCCGGCATGTGAAGTTTCGCATAATGTTCCGGGTCGGCGGTCTCGTGCCGCAGGAGATAACGGTCCGCGCCGGCGTCGAACAGCATCTGATATTCGGAGCGTTCCAGCTCGCCGACGGACAGCGTCACGGCGCAGTCCGGGTGGTTCGTTTTGATCGTTCGGAGCAGCGCGGCGAGGCGTTCCGGCGAATACGTCGCATCCTCGCCGCTCTGAAGCACGAACGTGCGGAAGCCGTATTGATATCCGGCATCGCAGCATTCGAGGATCTCCGCCTCGCTCAGGCGGTAGCGTTCGACGTTCGAATTGGACTTGCGGATACCGCAGTACAGGCAGTCGTTGCGGCAGACGTTGGAGAACTCCACGATGCCGCGCACGAAGACGTCGTGCCCGAACCGGGCGTCCGCCAGTCCGCGGGCGATCCCGGCGGCATATTCGCGGTCATGATCGTCCCATGTGGAGAGCAGCGCGGTCCACTCTTCATGAGGGAGGCGCTTCAATGCGTTCAGGCGGCCGATCCTCGCTTCGTTCTGTCGTTTCTGCTGTGCGTTCATGCGCGGTTCCTGCGGTTTCCGCAGCCGTTTCCCCGTCCGGCTTCCGCCGGAGAAAAGAATCGGCCGCGATCCCCTGGTGAAGGATCCGGCCGTTGCATGATCGAATGGACTGCGCGGACCGCATGACATATGCGGTTCCCGCAGTCCGGTCTGATGCCGCACGCTCGGTCTTCCGTCTCAAAGTGCTTTTCGACGTCAGGGGAATATGCTTGATCTGATCGGATGAATCCGGTTCCGGCTTCCGCCGGGCGCGGACTCACTGGTTTGTTATGACGTTGGAGTAGACGGCTTTCGCCGTGACTCCTTCGATGCGTCCGAGTTTCCCGGCCAGGGCGTTGATCCTGTCCGGCGGCGCATCGATCACGATGCTGATGACGTTGACGTTCCTTTCCCGGTAGGGCAGGCCCATGCGGCCTACGATGTACGGTCCGAAATCGTGCAGAAGCGCATTGATCTGCTCGGCGGAGTCGAAACTCTCCGCGAGGATCGCCAATACCGCCACACGTGTTTCCATTTGCGATTCCGTTCCGTTGGTTGCTGTTGATGTTTTCTTACCATCTAATATATCCCATGTGCGCGCATAATGCAAGCGCGAAAACGAAAAAAAAGAGAGATCGAATGTACGCCGGGCGTTTCAAGTTCTGCATGGGGGGACACGGTTGACAAGCTCAAAACACACTGTTCTGACGGTCGAATGTCGGAATATGCTAAATAATCAGAATTTCCAAAAAACGTATTAAACACTTTTCTTTTTAGAGAATAATCAAAAAAGGTATCATTTTTGCGTGAATTAACCTTGACATTTGTCCGCCGGGGTGGTATACTATCGGTGAAGCCGTGCTTTCCGCTGTTCAAATCAGCTCAAAATGCGGTTCATGTTCTTACAGAAACAACCAATCATTCGTTCCCTCATTTATCAACCCCCAAAAACATAATGGAGTTCTTATGAATCGTTATGTCCAATCGGCAGTAGTCTCCTGCTCAATTCTCGCAGGGGCACTCTTCCTCGCAACAACACTTTCCGCACAGGCTCCGGCCGGCGGCGCACCCGCTGGCGGTCCCGGCGGCGCGGCACCCGGCGGCGCACCCGCCATGGGCGGCTTCGGCGGCGGCATGGGCGGCTTCGGCGGCGGCATGGGCGGCTTCGGCGGCATGGGTGGCTTCGGCGGCGGCGCTCCCGCTGGCGGTCCCGGCGCAGGCGGACAGAGACCTGCAGGCGGCGCCGGTGGCGCAGCTCCCGCAGGCGGCATGGGCGGCTTCGGCGGCATGGGTATGGGCATGGGCGGCTTCGGCGGCGGCATGGGCGGCTTTGGCGGCGGCATGGGCGGCTTCGGCGGCATGGGCGGCGGTGATCAGGGCGCTCCGGCTCCCGATATGGCCACTCTTCCCGGCGGCGTCCGCAGCGAAGAACCCGAAAAGGCCGACGACAGCGGCTTCCCGATGGTCAAGGACCTGAAGGCCTCCGACAAGTATCCGGAAATCATGAAGTTCCGCGACGGCACCGAAGTAACCAAGGACAACTGGTCCAAGCGCGCCGAAGAGATCAAGAAACTCTATGAATACTACATGTACGGCGTTTGGCATGACGGCTCCGAAGTCGACGTCACCTACAAGATGAACGAAGGCGAAAACAACGGTCGCAAGTCCATGACCGTGACCGTCACCCGCAAGAGCACCGGCAAGTCCGGCACGTTCGACGTCAACATCACGCTTCCGACCGCCAGCGACACCGTCAAGATGCCGGAAGGCGGCTGGCCCGTGGTCCTCGGCATGCACGGCGCGCAGGAATCTGTCGCGGCATCCCGCGGCTATGCTTCCATGACGTTCGGCGGTGGCGGCGGTTTCATGGGCGGCGTCACAAGCATCGCCGCTGACAATAACCGTCACACCGGCCTCTTCTACACGCTGTATCCCTACGGCGAAAGCTGGAAGGAACAGACTGGCGAACTGCTCGCCTGGAGCTGGGGCATTTCCAGAATCATCGACGCCCTCGAAAAAGGCGCGGCGAAGGAACTCAACATCAATCCCAAGAACACCATCGTGACCGGCGTCTCCCGTTACGGCAAGGCCGCCATGGTCTGCGGCGCGTTCGAGCCCCGCATCAAGATGTGCGCTCCGTCCTGCTCCGGCGCGGGCGGCGTCGCGATGTACCGCTACGTCTCCGAGGGCAAGACCTACGACTTCTCCTCGAAGAACGACTCCAAGGAATACACCTACGGCCGGAACGAACCGCTTGACAGCCTCCAGGCCACCGGTGAACAGGGCTGGTTCAACAACAAGTTCATGTGCTTCAAGGATCCCAAGACGCTCCCCGTCGACCAGCACATGCTCGCGATGCTCTGCGCCGATCCGGACCGCTATCTCTTCATCATCGGTTCCTGCACCGGTGAAGACTGGGTGAACGCCCCTGCCATGTGGCTCACGTTCCGCGCGGCGAAGGCCTCCTATGAAAAGCTCGGCCTCGGCGACCACATCGTGGCGAACATCCATAAGTCCGGCCACGCGGTCACGGCCGAAGACATGAACTACATGATCGACTACTTCAACGAGAAAGTCTACGGCATCAAGTCGGAAACCGACCTCACCTGCCTCACAACTTCCGCGTTCGAACTCCCGGTCAACAAAGACCCGATCTTCGACTCCTTCGGCGGCACGGTTCCCCCGCAGCCCAAGCCGGATCCGGCTCCCGCAGCCGGCGCCGGTCAGGGCGGCGGCATGGGCGGCTTCGGCGGCGGCATGGGCGGCTTCGGCGGCGGCATGGGCGGCTTCGGCGGCGGCATGGGCGGC
>JBGUKN010000097.1:0-5486 GCA_045114455.1 Victivallales bacterium | reverse complement strand
GATCGTCGTTCATCAGAGACCATTCGATAAAGATTTTCAGAAAAATCTCTCAAAGTCGCTTGACTTTTGACACACCATCTTTTGTCTATCCTGAGCATCAGTGTCCGCACCTCATAATTTGTCAAATACAGGCTGTTCTGGCTCTCCCAATAATCAAGAGAAAGAGTGTAGACCCTGTTTCCGACGGAAAAACTCTTTCCCGCGGAGAGGGCATCGGGATAAACCGTGTCGCCGATCACAAGCGAAATCGCGGAATCGAATTGATCCGCCTGGGTTCCCAGGAGATATGTCCCGGCCGGCTGCTCATCCCTGACACGGACCGTGTAGCTGTGCGCGCCGAGGAAGGAAGCAAGGTCGTTGAACAAAAGCCCCGTTGCGCCAGGGCCTTCGATAAAATTCTTCATGGCGCCGAATTTGACTTCGGCAGTCTTATTGAACCATGACCGGCTTTCTTCCGTTCTCCCGGTCAGATCGAACACGATATCCGTTTTCCTGTCATCGATGACCGGAAATGCATGTGCTCCGTCAACATTTCCGCCGATCACCCCTGGGGCATACGGTTCCCATGCCACCCCGCCAATCGAAATCGTTCCGGTGACAATCCCCTTATCCATGTATCCAAAGACTCCGCCGAATTCAACTTTTATCCCGTTGATCTTTCCTCCCGGGCGCAAATCCAGGAAACCGTCCTTTTTTACGGTTATGTTTTCCGCCGTTCCGCCCGGGTTGACGTAAATGTCGCCGACATCCGCTACGGAAGCGTTTTTCAGAAGACCGTTCACATCGCAGTTTCCGTCCGCCCTGCCGGAATTATCTCCGATATGTACAAGATCTTCCAGCACGGATTCGGATCCGATCAGGATGTTGGCCCCTTTCGATCCCGGATTGATCCGCATGCGGTGGAGATGGCTTTTGCCGTCCAGCTTGATATCGAATCGGTTGGAAATGCTCCAGAGCAAATCTGCTTTGCCTCCGTCCTTTACGGAGAACAATTCCATGCGTCCGGCCGTTCCGGCATCCAGAATGCCGCCGCCGTGGCCCGCATAATCGGAGATAAGAGACATGTTTTTCAACGTCAGTTTGGAGTCCTTGACCTGAAACATCGGTTCCGTTTCCGGGCCGATCAGGGTAATCCTGTTTTCGCCGCCGTCGATGATGACGTTCTGCGTGACGGAAAGCGGAGCCGATAGTCTGATCTCGCAATCGCCTGCAAAGGAGAGCGTTGTGCCCGCGCCGTGCTTCTGCGCATTGTCGAGCGCCTCGCGCAGACTGTTTTCGCCGTCGTTCGGATCCACGACGTCCAGACCGGTGGAAACGGTCAGCGGGTCAGGCGGAGCGGAGTCCGCTTTGTTTGTCGTGTCTTCATCCGTGATGACAGGGTTATAAAGCGGATCCGTCATGCCGGGAACCGCATTCGTTTCCGGCGCCTGATTTTCCTTCCCGGATTGAATTTTGAGAAGGAAAAGAATGTTGACGAAACCGATGGCACAAAGGAGAAGCAGAAGGACGAGAAGCAGTACGGGCATTTTCTTCCTGAAAATGTTCCGGGCATGCGCCCGCACGGAATGATCCAAGCGGGAACGCGCCTCTTCGACCGCCGAAATAAACTCGTCGGCGCTCTGGAACCGTTTGGCGGGCGCGATATTGCAGGCCTTCATGTAAAGCGGACGCATGATCCCGATCTCATGAAGCGGAATGTCCTGCGGGACAGACGGAAAAGAAACGACATCGGTCCCCGTCCATGCGCAATAGAAGATCTTTCCGACGGCATACAGATCACACGAACCGGGATTGTAGGAAACTGGGTTGACAAACATTTCCGGCGGGACAAATCCGATGGTCCCGGCAGTCCTGACAGGCGATTGGCATTCCGCCGGATTGATCGGGCCGGGGGCTCCTCCGTTCGGAAGCTCGGCCGTCTCGGAAAGCAGGCTGTAGTCGGTCAGCTTTGGTTCGCCGTCCATGAAAAGGATGTTTTCCGGCTTGATGTCGCAATGGGCAAGCCCGACGTCGTGAAGCCTTTTGATGGCGGACAGGATCCTGCCCGTTATTTCCAGCGCCTCTTCCGGCGGGATCCTGCCGTTCTGCCGGATGCGGTCCGCAAGCGTATCGGGTCTGTATTCCGGCCATTGCGCCATATTGTCCGCGGGCGGCATGACGCAGTAGACGCGTCCGTCCGCGAGTTTTCCCGTCTTCAGGATGGGGACCAGTTCGGGAATGTGCGAGAAAACGGCGCGGCACTGTTCGATTCCATTGAACTCGCCGTCGTTGTCCGCCTTCCGGATGATCTTCAGGGCCAGAATGTTTTCCGCGTCGTCACGGACAAGGTACAGATCGCCGTTGCCGCCGCGGGCAACGGGTTTCACGACCGTCATGCCGTCCAGACGGTCGCCTTTGTGATAATCAAACGGGATCAGGAAGCTCATAATGGAAGCTCCGGATTGAATTCCGGGTTGTCGATGCGGATGTAGGAAACGATCTTCTGAAGCCGTTTCCGGCAGCGCGAGCAGTAAATGTCGACTGCCGCCCGGGTGACTCCAAGGTGCTTTGCGACTTCTTTCGGAGGCCGTCCCTGGAGCGCGACCATTTCAAAGATATCATATGTCTCCGGCTCGATGCGGGTCTTGAGTTCGTTCAGGGCCAGAGTGAGAAGATAGCTGTTGTATTCCTCGTCGAATATCTCCTGGAACGGATCGTCCTGTTTCCGGTGGTCCGGCTGGACCCCGGGCGCGGGATGAGGCGCATCGGAGACGTCCCGGGCAGGAGCGGGAAAAGAAGACCTGGCGGAACGCTGAATCATTTTCAATGCCTTATGGCAGACGATCTGCCCGAAATAGGTCCTGAATTTCCCCTTCGATTCGTCATACTGCAGGATCTCCTTCCCGTTGAACAAGGTGAGCATGATCTCCTGCATCAGGTCTTCGCAGTCCTCCTGTGTCATGCCGAGTCTCCTGCCGATGGCGAAGACCAGCGGAGCATACAGGCTGTAGAATTCGCTCCAGGATATTTCATCGTTTTCCTGAAGTTTCTGCAGCAGCGTTTTTTTCGTCGTGTACATGGTCCTGAGTGTTTTTTTGAAAAGATAATATATGTTTGTTTTTTCAAATTGCAAACCCGGAACAGGCTCGAAGCCGGACTGGATTTCCGTTTATACGCCGGCGAGGATGCCCTTGCCGGATTCCTCGAAAATGCGCTCCGTCGTTACATCGAAGAATGCGCCCGCGGAGGCCAGCGCGGCGAACCGGTCGGAACCGTCATCGCCGAACTTGAGCGTGATCCTGTCGGCGGCGACGCCGGAGACCCTGACGCTGTTTTCTCCGTCCGTGTAGGTCAGCGTTCCGGCATCCCACTTCGCTTTGTCGCCGGAGGCGAACCAGAGCGTGACCGAGCCCGTTTCGAGCTGTTCCACGTTGTCCGCGCCCCAGTTGTCGCAGAACGTGAAGACATCGTCGCCGCCGCCGCCGTGCATGCGGTCATTGCCGATGCCGCCCGCGATCACGTCGTTTCCGGATGCGCCGACGATGCGGTCGTTCCCGGCATCGCCGAACAGCCGGTTGCCGCCCTTGTTCGCCCAAATGACGTCGTTGCCTTCTCCGCCCCGGATCGTGAGTCCGCTGCCGATGTACTCGAACTGCCGGCTGGTCATATCCACGACGTCGTCGCCTGCGCCCGCGCGTATCTCGTCGATCCGTGCGATGCGCGACCGGCTCAGCCCAAGTCCATCCGGGGAATCGGAATAGATGTCTTCCACGAACAGCGTGTCTCCGTTCGGATCGTCCGTCATCAGCAGGATGTTTGCATCGGCCGAACCTTCGATGATGTCGGTCAATTTGTTTTTGCCGAAGACGGCGGCGTATTCGTTCGTCCCGGCCCAGTCGTTGACGGAGCCGACATGCTGCGCCAGATACCCGGATTCCCAGGTGTCGACGCCGTTCGCGAAGAACACGTCCATATTGCCGTCCGCATCGGACATGACGAGCTGCGGCGTGCCGTCGAACTCCGCGGCGACAATGGGATCGCCGGCCAGCCACTCGTTATCGCTCTCCTGCCTTACGCGAAGCCGACAGGTGTCGTTCGGCATACGGAAAAGATCGAGCTCGGGCGTTGTGACCGAGAATCGGATGGCATGCCGGAAATCGTCCGGGCTGTATTCCACGGTATACGGTTTGAAGCCGGAAACGGTGAACGCGTCTCCGGCGGCGACGCCGGATTCGTTGCCCGCGAAGTCCACCGCCCGTATGCTCCAGCCGTAGGAACCGAGACCGGCATTGTCCAGCAGATAGTGCGAATTGTTCGTCCTGGCCGTGAACACCTGTCCGTCAAGCGAATACGTCACGATGTATTCTTTCACGCCGGTGTCGTCCGTGCTTGCGTTCCAGGTCAGAATCACATTCCGGTCAATGACGTAGGACATCAGCGCGGACGGCGCGGACGGCGCTGTCGTATCTTCATCCGGCGGAATGGCTTCCGATGCCACGACCGTGACCGTCAGGCTGCCGTCCGCCAGGTTCAGGGTGTAATCGCTTTGGCCGACCGTGATCGTGTTTCCGGGCGCGAGCGAACCGAGCTGCGCGCCGGAGTCGTTCACCACCGTGATCACGCTGTAGAACGCCGAAACGCCGTCCGCCAGCGCGTAGACGCCGTATTCCTCGCTGCCGTCGACCGTGAGGGTATAGACCGGTACGCCTTCGATTCCCGACAGGTCGTTCAGGAGCGCGGCGGCTCCGGCGGAGGTCCGCGTCAGATCGAAATCGAGGACCGCGCCGTTGTCGGCATAGACTTTCGCCCTGTTGTTAAGCGTTATCCTGCCTGTGAGCCTGCCGCCCGCGGAAACATGGACGCCGGGGTTGTACCGGTAGCCAGGGCCGAATTCATCGGAAAAACTGCTTTCGATGCGCCCGCCATAGGAACTCTCATTGTTCACGAACACATCGGCCGCCGTGCCGCCGCTGCCGACGATCAGGACACCATCGCTGACGGAAACGCCGTTCGCGACGCCGCCCGAGACGTACATGCTCCCGTACTCGGTCCGGCTGCCGCCTTCTCCGTCATAACTGTCCCATTCCTCCAGTGTGCGGCTGACGACGGTGTCGTTCGCCGTGCCGCCGTCTTTGACCTCGACGAGGCCTTTGAGGACGACCGTGCCGGCCGCCGTGCCGCCGGAAACGCCGAGATAACCGCCGCTGACGACCGTGCCGGCCGCCGTGCCGCCGCCGAAGACATACATCCTGCCGCGGGCGTAATCCTCTCCGTCGGCCAGCACCGTATCGTTCGCGACACCGCCGGAGAAGACGAACATGCTGCCGTCGCATGCAGTGGTGTCGACCGCCGTGCCGCCGGACATCACGCACATTGAATCGTAAATCTGTTTGCCTGTCATGACCGCCGCGTGGGAGACCAGTTCCCCATATGTACCGAGATAGACCCCGGAATGCTCCTCAGTAAAGGTAGCGACGGCCCCGGTTTCGATGATGACGGTCCCTTCG
>JBGUKN010000096.1:0-8184 GCA_045114455.1 Victivallales bacterium | reverse complement strand
TGGATTTTGCTTCGTCATCCAGTCCGTGATAGTATTTCCGTGCCGCCTCCAGCAGTGTGTACGTGCCGACGATATTCGTCTGGATGAACTCGCCCGGACCGTCGATCGAACGGTCCACATGGGATTCGGCGGCGAGGTGCATCACGTGCGTCGGCCTGAACTCCGCAAACACGCGGTCGAGCTCGTCACGGTCGCAGATGTCGACCTTCTCGAATTTGAACCGGTCGGACTTCGCAATCGGCGCGAGATTTTCCAGATTTCCGGCATACGTGAGCTTGTCGACCACGCACACGGCATCCGGTGTGTCGTTGATGATGTGCCGGGCTACTGCCGACCCGATGAATCCGGCTCCCCCGGTTACGATGATGCGGTTCATAAAACTCCTGTCTCCGGTAAAAACGCCTATCGTTCTTTTCGGCGGCGCATTTTTAATAATATATCTAAATAACAGGAAAAGTCAAGCATCCGGGGTTGCATTTCAGGAGATTCCAGTGTATATTTTTTTCACGCCGGCCGCCCTGCTGCGGCCCGACTATTGCGATTAACAGGAGAATATAACATGAGACCAATCCGGAAAGCCGAGATTCCAGCGGCAGGCTTCGACATCCGGTTCCTGCCATTTGACCAAACAGTACCGATCGCCGCGTTTGAATTGACATCCGTTCGTTCCGAATACCGGAAAGCGTCTGCCGACCGGCTGAAAGCCTTCCCTGTATGAGTTCCCTGCCGTCGTTTCTGACAAAAATGCGTGAATGGCTCCGGCGGCTCAATCCGCTCCCCGATCCCCGCCGTCCGCTGTTCCATCCGTCGTCCGCCGAGCTGATCCTCTGGCTCGTATTTGCTTCCGTCACGCTGGCAATGGCATGGTATCACGAACCGTGGCGCGATGAGGCGCAGGGATATGTCGTGGTCCGGGACAACACGCTTGTCGGGCTCATCCTTCACATGAAGGTCGAAAGCCAGTTTCTGCTGTGGTATCTGTTCACCTGGCCGTTCGTCCGCCTGTGCGGGATGCCGGTTTTCGGCGTGGCGCTGATGCACTGGGCGCTGTCGTGTTCGACGGCGTTTCTGGTCCTGCGGCGCGCGCCGTTCCGTCTTCTTACGCGGGCGGCACTGATCTTCAGCGTGCTGTTCGCGTTCGAGTTCACCGTCGTCACGCGCCATTACGCGATCGGCGTCTTCCTGCTCACGGTCCTGATGGTGAACTGGCGCGAACGGTTCCGGCATCCGGTCCTGTACGCATGCGGGATCGCGCTCTGCGCTTCGTCCAACCTGCCGATCTGGGCATGTCTGGGCGGCATCTGCTGTACGATCGGCTACGAGGTGATCTCGCGCCGGATCTGGACGCGGCGGGTCTTTGTCTCCATGCTGATCTGCGTCTCGGGCTTTGCGCTCGCGCTGGCAAGCATCTACAACGGATACGGCTTCGGATCGCCCTATGTGGGCAAACGCGGCGACGAACTGGCGGAGATGGGAGTGTTCGAGCGGATCCAGACTTCGTTCGAATCAATTTCACACATGATCTATCTGCCCGCGGCCCTGTGCGCCGTCTGCCTCGTGCTCGGAGGTCTGTACTACGCATGGAAATCCGCCCCGGCGTTCATCTGCTACGCCGTGAATGCGCTCCTGATCCTTTCGCTTCAGTTCGTCGGCGGGTTCCATTCCATGCGGCATATCGGGTTCATCCTCATCGGGACCGTCGTCGCAGGCTGGATCGCCGCCGAAAACGGTTCGCGGGGCATCGGTGCATGGGCGCGGCTGCCCGCAAAGGCGGCGGCCTGCCTGTCCTTCGCCGCCGCATCCGCCGCCGCAGTAATCCTGTTCATTCAGGTCTTCATAACTTCCGTTTTCGTCTGGGGCGAGATCAAGTATCCGTTTTCGCACGGGTACGCCGCCGCGTGTTTCATCCGGGACAACATCCCGGAGGACGTTCCGTTGTACTGTTTCTCGGCCCGCTCGAACGTCTCGGTCCTGCCGTGGCTGCCGGGACGGCAATTCTTCATCTTCGACCGCATGGAATATGGGACGTTCTCCAAGTGGGGACGTTCGTTCGGGCTTCCCATGAAGGACATGGCGGACGAGATCGCGCTGCGGCTCGAACCGGATCAGCAGTATGCGGTCATCGTGGTCGCGATGAACGAGTTCCCGAACTTCTTCCCGCCGAACACGATCCTGCTGTACGATTCGCGGAAGAAAGAGCTTCCCGTCTGGGGGCCGTACGTGGAGGAATTCGTCGTGCTCGCCGTCGTCCGCCATCAGGACGTGGATTATTTCCGGGCCCTGTTCCCGCGCAAGAAGACGCTCCGGCTCATGCCGCCCGGACTCTAAGAACCCCGCCCCCCTGTATGCGATTTCCCGGCGGAACAGGCCGCCCGGACATCGCCCCGTTCAATTTTCTGCAAATGTGTGCATGGAGTGCGGCGGCATAACGGCTTCCAGGCGATCCTTGCCGAACCTGACGGCCAGCGTGATCTCCGCATCGGTGCGGTTGGCCGCCACGACCACATATTTTCCCTCGGGCGAGAGGAAGACCGCCAGCGGCGCAGGGCTGAAACGTCCGTTGACCGCGTTCACCAGCTTCGTCCCGGCAGTGACAAAATGGCTGTAGTGCATGACCGCGTAGTATTCGGGCGTAAGCTCGGCCGTTTTCTCCTTCGAGTTCACGCGGATCAGTGCGTTCTGTTTCCAGCCCCACGGACTTTTCCCATCGTCGCACAGGATCACGTTCCAGAACGTATATTCCTCGCATCCCAGACTGAGGTAGTCGTTGATGATGCCGAACGTGTGTTCCGCGCCGCGCCAGTCGAACCTGCCATCGCCGCATTCACTCTCCGTCTGCACGACCTTAAGGTGGGGATATTTCTGCCGCACGTCCCGGATGATCTGCGAGCCTTCCCACTGGAATCCGATCCCCTTGAACAGGTCCTTTCCGACGATGTGCGGGTCCGACAGGATGTTGTCGACCTCGTCGAAGCGGTTCGTATTGATCGTGCCGAGGTACAGTTCGACGCCGGGATGCTTCTCCTTCAGGGCGGGCCCGAGGTATTCGCCGTTGAAGAGCGCTGCGCCATTCGGCGTCCACGGGCAGCCGGGGTAAGGCGTGTAGCTGTACGCTTCGTTCTGGTACATCACGCGCTTGACCGGGATGCCGCAGCGGGCGAACCAGTCGATGTAACGGCAGAAGTAGTCCGCGTAAGCCTTCAGGTAGCGCGGGTCCAGGATCATGTAATCCTGGCTCGCGACGAGGTCCGGGAACTTGCTGCCGTCGGCCTGTATGTCCGGGTTCTGGTGCAGCAGATAGTTGATGCGCGAGTCCATTTTATTGTAACGGCTGCTCAGGACGGGATAGTCCTGATTGATCTTCATCCAGGCGGGCGGCGACCACGGGGAACACCAGAACCAGAGGTCCGGGTTGTATTTCTGCGCGGCATGGATGTACGGGACCAGCGCGGAAAGGTCGCGCGTCATGTCGAAGTACTGGAGGTCGAAATCGCCTGGCACCTCGCTGGCGCTGTACCAGCTGCGGGCGTAGTCGTTCGCCCCGAGCGAAATCCTCCCGTGCGTGTATTTCAGGTCGCCGTCCGGCGCGAAGATCCGTTTCAGCAGCTCCCCGCGCTTCTCCTCCGGCAGAACCTGAAGCGCATCCCAGCCGAGTTCGTTGAAACACGTTCCCCAGCCTTTGAACGTCACGATGGCGCGGCTTCCATCGCCCGCGTCGGCTTCGAGGAGATTCGCCGGACCGGAGTTCGTCCGGTCAGCTTCGGACGCAACGGTCTTCACCTCGCTTTTGACCCAGAATCCGTCTTTTTCACTGCTGGAATAACGGGCAAACGAGCGTGCGGACGCCGTTGCGGCGGCCAGGAACAGAACGGCGGCAATGCCGAAAGATTTTATGATGCACGTCATATCGGGAAGTCTTTCCGGGAGAGAGGATGGATGCGGAAGGATATTCGTTTTAAGAATACAATACATCGTTCCGGCACGGATTGCAAACCGTGAGCATGCAAAAAGCGGACACCGGTTTTCGTCCCGGCGTCCGCAATGTTTTTTTGCCGATAAAAATCAGCTTGTCTTCAGCTCACTGGACCTTGTCGAGCTTGATGTTCACGCTGGAGACTTTGTCCGGGAACTTGACCTGGACGCCGGTCTGCATGAGCTGGGCGCCCGTGAGGGTCTGTCCGGCTTCGATGCGAGGTTCGGTGTCGGTGTTCAGTTCGGTCAGCTTGTACTTCGCGTTCGCGTCGAGGCCGGAGGCCTTGATGGTCTCGGTCCTGGCGCCGCGGTCGCGCTTGAAGCCGAAGAGGACGGCCTCGGACTTATCCTGGGCGACGAACGTGAGTTCGGTCGTCTGGGAGACCATCGGGCTGCGGCCGCGGTAGAGGTCGGCGCTATGGAGGAGCGGACGGAGCTGTTTGTAGACTGCGATACCCTTCGCGATGATGGCGGGATCGCCGATGCGGCGCGCACCGCCGGAGGCGGGATCAAGCTCGACGCCGAGGCGCGCGGTCATGGCGACGTCGGTACGGAACTTGTAGTCGCCGTCGTTGAGGCAGCCGACGTGTGCGGCGACGGCCTTGACGGGCAGGAAATGGCTCCAGCCCCACTGGATGGAGATGCGGTTGATGCCGTTGGTCTGGTCGCTGCCCCAGATTTCCTCGCTGTACTGGAGCGCGCCGATGTCGCCGCGCATGCCGCCGGAGCCGCAGGCCTGGAAGATCACGTTCGGGAAGTTCTTGCGGAGCTTCTCCATGATGCGGTAGTAGGCTTCGGTGTACTTGTCGGAGAACGATCCCTGGTTGTCGAGGTCGACGTGGCTGCCGGGGTTCGCGCCGAGCGTGCAGTTATGGTCCCACTTGATGTAGGCGACGCGCGGATGCTCCGTCAGGATGTCCGCGACGCATTTGTAGACATACGCTTCGACGACGGGGTTGGCGAGGTCGAGGACGCGCTGGTTGCGGATGAGCTGGACGTTGCGGCCCTTGAGTTCGGTGGCGTACTCGGGATGCGCGTCGAAGAGTTCGCTCTTCGGGCAGACCATTTCAGGTTCGACCCAGATGCCGAACTTGATGCCGTTCTGTTCGCAGAGGTCGCAGAGATGTTCGATGCCGTGCGGGAGCTTGGCCTTGTTGACCATCCAGTCGCCGAGGCCCTGCGTGTCGTTGTTGCGCGGGTACTTGTTGCCGAACCAGCCGTCGTCGAGCACGAAGTATTCGACTCCGAGCTTGGCCGCGTCGGGGATGTACTTGTCGAGCTTGGCTTCGGTGAAGTCCATGTACGTGCCTTCCCAGCTGTTCAGCACGATCGGGCGTTCCTTGTCGCCGTTGTACACGCCGTACATGCGGCCGTAGTTGTGGAGATTGCGGGAGGCCTGGCCGGCACCCTCGTTGGAGAACGTCATGACGATCTTCGGGGAGGTGTAGTTTTCGCCGGGCTTCAGGATGGTCGGGGTGCCCGGGACGCCTGCGGCGAAGAACACGGTGTTGTTCTGCGTGGTGGTGATGCTGTATTCCCAGCTTCCGCTCCATGCGATGGCGGCGGCGAACACGCGGCCCTGTTCCTCCTGGAGCTTGCCGTCGAAGGAGATGTAGCAGCCCGGATAGTCCGGGACGGCCACGCGCGAGCCTTTGTTGGTGAGGTGCTTCAGCACGCCGCGCCCGACCTTGTCCTCATGGATCTCGGTCATTTCGCGGCCCCAGTCGCCGTAGAAGCTGGTGAGGTAGGTGTCGTTGGTGAACGGCAGGTTGATGAACGCGGCGTCGCGGTCGAGCAGCGTGATGCTCTTCTCGCCGTTGTTGCGGACGATGATCTGCGAGGTGAAGACGTCGGCGGTCTTGTAGGCAGTGGCGATCAGGGTGACCGTGACGGGGTAGAGCGGATCCTTCAGCTCGTACGCCGCTTCCGTACGTTCGTCGTCAAGGGCGCGGACGGACTTCTTCGCGATACGGAGTTCGAGGTTGTGCGTGCCGTCCTCCTGGATGATGTAGATGGAGGGCTCCATGACTTCGGAAGGCAGGCGGGGCCATGCCGCGACCGCGCTCTGCGTGCCGCCGCCGCGTCCGAAACCGCCGCCGAAACCGCCGAAACCACCCTGACCGGGACGCCCCTGGCCGGGACGCCCCTGGCCCATGGCGGGCTGGGCAGGCTGTTTCGCCGCGCCGAAGACGCCCTGGCGGAGCTCGCCGCCGACGTTACCGGTGAGGTTCCAGGTCAGGCGGTTGGTTTCAAACGTGGTCGCGAGAGACTGCTGCTCGGGCGCCGCGCCGTCGTATTCGATCTTGAAGTTCACGAGGTCTGCGTGATCGTAGTCCATATCGGCTCCCTGGGCGGCCACGAAACGCAGCCGCGTGATGCCTTTGAGATTGATGTTGAATTCTTTCGCCTTTTCGCCGGATTTCATTTCCTTGGATTCCCAAAGAAGCTTCATCGTGCTGCCGGAGGCGTCGAACCACTGGAAGTTCACGCTGCCGCGTCCGTTGGTGTCGTCGTCGATGCCGACCGCGCCGGTCGCCTTCACGGCCTTGCCGTCGAGTTTCAGGATGAACTCGCCTTCGGCATGGAGGCCGACGGAATTGGCGTTGTACCGGACGCCGCCGATGCTGAGGGGATTGCCCTCGACGGACTGGTTGCGGCGCGCCTGGTCGAAGTAGCCGAGCTGCATGTACGGCGCCGAGAGTCTCAGCTGATCCGCGGTCCATTCCGCGGCACAGAGAGAACCGACGGAGAGCGAGGCACAGAGAAGCGCGGGAAGAAAGCGTTTCAGACGTGTCATGTTTTGTTTCCTTACGTTTGGGGGTGGAGCTACGCCGCAATATGCGGCGAATACTGAATTTAGTTTAGGTTTTACGGAAATATATCACGTATCCGGGAAAAAACAAGAGCCGAATCGGGCGTTTCCGCAGGAAAACGTTTTATCCGTGTCTTTTTTGCAGAAATGTAACGTTAAAAAACAAAATAAGGAAAAAACTTTTTTTTCGTCTTGACACGGGGAAAAAACATGCTATAGTATTCTAAAATTAAAGATAAACAGGCAATACTTCAACGGCTTTTTCATTCCAACCGGAGGAAAGAGAGGCAGTTATGGATTTTGACTACTGGTACGACTACGGATACGATTACGGATCCGCGGATTTGAGCGTGGACGGACTGTTCGGTGGACTTCTCGGCGGCTTCGGCTCGCTGTTCGACGGCCTGTTCTACGACGATTATTCCTACTACGGTTACGGGTATGACTACGACGATTACGGGTACGACGACGTTATTTCCGTCGGTTCCGCCGATTCTCTTGACGATTATTCCCTGGCGGATTCCATTTTCGGATTGTTCGGCGGCCTGACTTCCTATGACGACACGCTGAGCGTGGACGGTTCTTCGGGACTGCTCGGTCTGCTCGACGGTTTCGATTCCCTGCTCGGCGGCCTGTTCTACGACGACTATTCCTACTACGACTACGGGTATGACTACGACGATTACGGGTACGACGACGTCATTTCCGTCGGCTCTTCCGATCTTCTGAACGGCCTGAGCGACATTTCCGGGCTTGAATCCATTCTCGGACTGCTCGACGGCTCCGGGTTATCCCTCAGCACGGACGGCAGCACGATCGACACGGACTCCCTGCTGACTTCCATCCTCGGCATGCTCGACGATTCCGGCGCCGTTCTGAGCGTGGATGGAGGCGACGCGGATCTTTCTTCCCTGCTCTCCCCGATCCTCGGCCTGCTCGGCGATTCCGGTTCTTCCGACGGCATCGACCTTTCTTCCGTCCTCGGTTTGCTTGGAGGTTCCGGCATTTCCGACGGCGGCAGCGACCTGTCTTCCATCCTCGGACTCCTCGAAGGTTCAGGCATTTCCGACAATGACATCGACCTCTCGTCCATTCTCAGCTTGCTCGGAGGTTCCGGGACCACGATCAGCACCGACACGTCCTCCGCTTTGAGCGGCATTGACCTGTCCTCTGTTCTCGGGCTCCTCAGCGGCTCCAGCACCACGATCAGCACCGACACGTCCTCCGCTTTGAGCGGCATTGACCTGTCCTCTGTTCTCGGTCTCCTCGGCGGCTCCGGCACCACGATCAGCACCGACAGCCTTTCCGGCATTTCCGGGCTTCTCGGAAATCTCGCCTCCATTTACAGCGGCGCTGCAAATCTCAGCAACGGAAACGCCACCTGGGACGACCTCTCGTTC
>JBGUKN010000095.1:0-55106 GCA_045114455.1 Victivallales bacterium | reverse complement strand
TGGTACGGATGCAGACGCAGGAGGCGCGGACGAGTTCGCGCTTCGCACGACGTCTGCTTTCAGGATATCGGACTGCCCGGAGCGTTTTGCCTCCGGCGAGATGCGGATGACGGTCGTCCGGCGGGAGGAAGAAGAATCCGAACCGCCCGTCCGATGCGCGATCTTCGAAGTCCTCGAGGCGGGTGATTTCCCGATCTGGATCGGCGGGAAGCGTTTTGGGGGAATGGCATTTTCTTCCGCGGCGTCCGCAGGCGGAAGCGGCTGGACAGGCGGCACATGGAGCAGCGTCTTTTCCGATGCGGTCTCCAGGTCGGGCATCGGCGTGGACGAGGGCATTTCCAGCGCGTTCGCGATGGCGGCCATGCGGCTGATGACGGTGATGTCCGGCGTCGTGGCGCGCAGACGCACGGATACGCCTTCGCCGTTGAACATCCCGGCGGGAAATGTCCGGACGAGGTTGAGCACGGCGGACCGGTTCGACGGCGTGTCCAGAAACCGGTCGAATGCCTCCTCGGACTCCGCCGAACAGTAGAAGTCCGGTTCCTGCGAGGAGAAAAACATTTTCGAGGGGAAGACCGGATGGCCGTCCAGAATGCGTTCCGCGATATTCTCCAGGTCGCGGACGACACAGACCTGAAACCCGGGAGCCTGCCGGAACGAGACGAAATACCGGACGTAGTTGCGCCCGAACCGCTTGATGGTGATCGCATGTCCCGAGAACCTGCCGGTGATGGAGGCGTCGCCTCCGTTCGGTTTCTTCCCGGGGTCGAACGTGCAGGCCAGCCGTTTCGCCGCTTCCCGCCACTGCCCCAGAAAATCCTGTTGAGCTGCGGGCGCGGGCTCGTCATTGTCTTCGTACGAGTCGTCGTGCATCGCCTTGTTCGCCTTTTTGAAACTCGCGACAACGGTTTTCCAGATGAAAATGCCGATGAGGATGGCGACGAGTTTGAACAGGAAAGGCATATGCGGTCCCCTCTTTTCGGCGGGATTCGGTTCAGGCGGTCTTCAGTGCCGCGCGGCAGGCCCGGAGCGTGTTCTTCATGAGCATGGCGATGGTCATGGGACCGACGCCGCCGGGAACCGGGGTGATGAGGGAAGCCTTTTCCGCGACGGAGTCGAAATCGACGTCGCCGACGAGGCGGCAGCCGTTCTTTGCGGCCGGATCGGGGATGCGGTTGATGCCGACGTCGATCACCACGGCGCCTTCCCTCACCTGTTCGCCCTTCAGGAAACGCGGGATGCCGAGGGCGGCGACGATGATGTCCGCCTGAAGCGTGACAGCGGCGAGGTCGCGGGTGTGAGAATGGCAAACGGTGACGGTGGCGTCGCCGAACGGAGCTTTTGCCGCGAGCATGGCGGCCATGGGCTTGCCGACGATGTTGGAGCGCCCGAGCACGACGGCGTTTTTGCCGCGCGTGACGACGCCGGAGCGTTCCAGCAGGACGGTCACGCCCCACGGCGTGCAGGGCAGGAACCCGGAGAAGTCGCCGAGCATCATCTTTCCGACGTTGGCCGGGTGGAAGCAGTCGACGTCCTTTGCCGGGTCGATGGCGAGCACGACGCTGCGTTCATCGATCTGCTTCGGGACAGGCGACTGGACGAGGATGCCGTGGATGGACGGGTCGGCGTTGAGCTTTGCGATGATCGCGAGCAGTTCGGCCTCGGAGGTGTCAGCCGGAAGCACGATCTTTTCGGATCGGATCCCGAGCTCGGCGCATTTCTTCGCCTTGCGGGAGACGTAGACCTGGGAGGCCGGGTCCTCGCCGACCAGAATGACCGCCAGGGCAGGCTGAGCCTGGAATTTCGCGACGATCTCCGCGACTTCGGCTGCGGTTTCGGCATTGACGGCTTTGGAGATTTCGTTACCGTTGATGAGGTTTGCGGACATATTCGATCACTCCTTCCCGGCCTTGCCGCCGTCTTTGGTCTTCGTCTCGGTTTTCGCCTCGGGTTTCGTTTCGGCTTTCGTGTCCGGTTTGGCTTCGGCTTTCGTGTCCGGTTCCGGCGGAGGCGCGGGTTTGAGCCTGGAAATGGCGTTGTCCAGGTCGAGCAGCTGGGAGTTGAGCTCGATCATGGATTTCTTGGTCTCAAGGAGCGAGGCGAGCTTGCGGTTCAGGACCATGATCTCCTCGTTCAGTTTCTTCGCCGCGGTGTCTTCTTTCAGGAGACGTTTGCGTTCGTCCTGGATCTTCCGGACCAGTTCGGCGCGGCGGTTGAGCAGGGATTCGGCTTTTTCCGGGTCGGCGAATTCGGAGGGATCGCGGTCTGGGCGATAGATCGAGGTCAGCACGGAGACGGCGGGCTTTGCAGTCCCGGCGGGCTTCGCTGCCGTTGCGGCTGCTGCGGGTTTTGCCGTTTCGGCGGGCTTCGCTGCCGTTGCAGCCGCTGCGGGTTTTGCCGTTTCGGCAGGTTTCGTTTCCGCCGCGGCCAGGACCGCCGTCATGGAAAAAAGCAGGAAAAAGCAGAAATGTTTCATCGTCATGCACCCGGGAAAAAGGTTTGCCCCGCGCATGGGAAGCCGCGGGAAAAAGATCAACAGTTAAATATAGATTTGAAACGCGAGAATTCAAACGCCAAAGTAAAAACACGCGCGAAAAAGGCGCAAAAAAGGGGCAAAAACGTTTGAAAAGGACGGCCGGTCATGCTAATGTATTGTGATGGAAAAACTATTCAAAAGGAGACTTGCGGTATGAGAATCGCGGAAATCGAACGCAAAACGAACGAAACGTCTATCTATGTGAAATGGAATCTGGACGGGACCGGGCGCGGCGAGATCGACACGGGCATTCCTTTTATGGACCATATGCTGACGCTTTTCGCCCGGCACGGCGGATTCGACCTTGTGGTCCGCGCGGACGGCGATTTGAACGTGGACTGCCATCACACGATGGAGGACCTCGGGTTGACCATGGGGCACGCGCTGACGCAGGCGCTCGGCGCAAAGGAGGGCATCCGCCGCTACGGGAGTTTCCTGCTGCCGATGGACGAATCCCTCGCGCAGGTCGCGCTCGACCTCTCCGGGCGTCCGTTCCTGGTCTACGACGTGGAGCCGCCGACGGAGTATATCAAGGACCTGGATACCGCCCTCTTCAAGGAGTTTTTCCAGGCTTTTTCCGTGAAGGGCGGCATTACGCTCCACATCCGCATGCTCTCCTCGGGCGAGGTGCACCATGTGTTCGAGGCGATCTTCAAGGGGCTGTCCCGCGCGCTGGCCGAGGCCGTTTCCGTGGATCCCCGCGTGCAGGGTGTGCCCTCCACGAAGGGCGTCCTGTAACTCTTTTCCGCTTCGATCCGGACTTTTTTCTGAACGGGCTTCCTTGCCATGGATGACGAACAGGGCAGTCTCTTTTCGGCGTTTCTGAAGTCACCTCTTGCCGACCGGATGCGTCCGCGCACGCTTGAGGAGGTGGTCGGGCAGGATCATCTGCTCGGGCCGGACGCTCCGTTGCGCCGCATGATCGAAAGCGGACGCCTGAGCAGCTTCATTTTGTGGGGGCCGCCCGGCTGCGGCAAGACCACGGTCGCCCGCATCATGGCGCATACCACCAGCATGCACTTCGTCGCGCTTTCCGCCGTTTTCTCCGGCATCGCCGAGCTCCGCAAGGCGTTCGACGAGGCGGCGAAACGCCGCGCCGCGGGCCAGGGCACGCTTCTCTTCGTCGACGAGATCCACCGTTTCAACCGCGCCCAGCAGGACGGTTTCCTGCCGTTCGTGGAGAACGGCACGGTCACGCTGGTCGGCGCGACCACCGAGAATCCGTCGTTCGAACTGAACAGCGCACTTTTGTCCCGGTGCAAAGTCTTCGTCATGAAGCCGCTGGATGAGGCCGCGCTTGATAGGATCATGAAACGCGCCGAGGAGCTGTCCGGCATGCCTCTGCCGTTGTCCGAAGAGGCGCGCAAAACGCTGCCCGGGCTGGCCGACGGCGACGGACGCTACCTCATCAACCTCATGGAGTCCGTTTACGACCTCGCCGCCGAGGGCGAGGAGATCGACTCCAAACGGCTTTCCCAGCTGGTCCGCCAGCGCGCCCCGGTCTACGACAAGGACCGCGAGGGGCATTACAACCTCATCAGTGCGCTTCACAAATCCCTGCGCGGGTCCGACGTGGATGCCGCGCTGTACTGGGCGGCGCGCATGATCGAGGGCGGCGAAGACCCGCTCTATCTCCTGCGTCGTCTCACGCGGTTCTCCATGGAGGACGTGAGCCTCGCCGATCCGAACGCGCTTCAGGTGGCGGTGTCCTGCTGGGACACCTACGAACGCCTCGGCTCGCCCGAGGGAGACATCGCCATCGCCGAGCTCGTGATCTACCTGGCGACCGCGCCGAAATCGAACAGCGCGTATGTGGCGTGGGGCAGCGCACTCCGCGCCGCGAAGAAGTATTCCTCCCTCATGCCGCCTGCCCATATCCTGAACGCTCCGACGAAACTCATGAAGGAACTTGGCTACGGGGACGGATATCAGTACGACCAGGACCTCCCGGACGCTTTCTCCGGGCAGAATTATTTCCCGGACGGCATGCCGCGCACGAAGCTCTACAACCCGCCGGATCGCGGATTCGAGCGCGAAATCCGCAAACGTTTGGACTACTGGAACCGTCTGCGCCGCGAGAAGCAGGCGCAGATGAAGCGCGACCATGCGCCCGGCGCCGAGCCGGATTCGGACGAAGGAAAAAAGGAAGACAAATAAACCCGGCGCGTCAGGCTTTCCGGTCGAGCGCGCGGTAGCCGATCGCCTCGAAGAGGTGTTCGCGGCGGATCGTCTCGGAACCCGCGAGGTCGGCGATGGTACGGGCGACGCGCAGGATGCGGTCGTAGGCGCGTGCCGACAATCCGAATTCGTTGATCGCGTGGCGGATCATGGTCTGGAGCTGGGGATCCAGCACGCAGTATTTCGTCAGGTGCGCGGGTCCCATCATGGCGTTGCAGCGTACGCGGCTGTCCCGTCCGTAGCGGCGCGTCTGGATGTCGCGTGCGGCGATGCACCGGGCGCGGATGACCGCGCTGGATTCCGCCGGACGCGTCGAGACGAGTTCGGCGTCGGAAAGAGCCTCCACGTTCACATGAAGGTCGATGCGGTCGAGCAGCGGCCCGGAAATCTTTGCGCGGTACTGCTGGATCTGGAGCGAACGGCAGGAACAGCGGTGGCGGCGGTCGCCGAGGTGTCCGCAGGGACACGGGTTCATGGCGGCGATCAGGAGGAACCGGCAGGGGAAGATGAAGCTGCCTGCGGCGCGGCTGATGGAGACTTCGCCGTTTTCGAGCGGCTGGCGGAGCACTTCGAGCGTGCTGCGCTTGAATTCGGGAAGCTCGTCCAGAAAGAGTACGCCGTTATGAGCGAGGCTGATCTCGCCGGGCTGGGGATTGGTCCCGCCGCCGATGAGTCCGGCGTCGCTGACCGTGTGATGCGGCGCGCGGAACGGGCGTTTGCGGAGAAGCGGCGTGTCGGGCGGGAGCAGTCCGAGCACGGAATGGATCTTGCTGGTCTCGAGCGTCTCCTCCTCGGTCATGGGCGGCAGGATGCCGGGCATGCGCTGTGCGAGCATGCTCTTGCCGGAACCGGGCGGCCCGATGAAGATCACGTTGTGTCCGCCCGCGGCGGCGATCTCCAGTGCGCGTTTGGCAGCGGCCTGTCCCTTCACTTCCGCGAAATCCGGGATGCCGTCCCAGTCCGGCTCCAGGAAGACCGCGCCGTCGTTGTTCGAGAGCGGGAGGAGTTCGCCGGAGAGGGCGCGGATGGCGTCCGTGAGGGAATTGACCGCAAACACGCGGATATGCGGCAGCACGGTCGCCGCCTCGCGGGCGTTGTCCGCCGGGACAATCAGGGTATGGATCTGCGGCATCTGCTTCGCGAGGAGCGCGGCGGGCAGGACGCCCTTCACCGAGCGGACGGAACTGTCGAGCGCGAGTTCGCCGAGGATCATGGCGTCTTCGAGCGTTTCCTTCGGGAACGCTCCGGCGGCTGATGCCAGCGCAAGCGCGATCGGCAGATCGAACGCCGTGCCTTCCTTGCGGATGTCGGCAGGTGCGAGGTTCACGAGCGTGAATCCCTCGGGATGCCGCAACCCGGCGGCGTAAAGCGCACTGCGGATGCGCTCCTTGCTCTCCCGGACCGCCGCGTCGGGCAGTCCCACGATGGAAACATTGACTCCCTCGCCCGCGCCGGACGCGTGGACTTCGATCTCGACGGCGACCGCGTCGATCCCGATGAGCGTGGCGGAGTATGTTCCCGTGAGCATGGATCAGGCCTCTTTCGCCTCGGTCTTTTCCGCCGTTTCGGAGGTTTCCGGCGCTTTCTTCTTCGAGCCCATGATCTTCCGGTGGACGAAAATGTAGCCGACGAACAGCACGGCGCATCCGGCGAAGATCCACAGGTAATGCTCCTGAATGATCTCTTTGCCCTTGTTGATCATTTCAAGATAGGTCATATCGCCGGTCGCGTGGCCGAACCACACGCCGAGCAGCGTCAGCACCGCCGTCCAGAGGCCCGCGCCGAGCGCGGTGAAGAGCGTGAACCGGAAGAGGTTCATGTGGGAGAGGCCGGCGGGGATGGAGATGAGCTGGCGGATCGCCGGGAGCAGACGGGAGATGAACGTGACGACCTCGCCGTATTCGCGGAAGATCTCCTCCGCGCGGTCCAGCGACTGTTCCGACATGAGAATGAATTTGCCGTATTTCCTCAGCAGCGTATGGAGCACGGGGCGGCCGAGCCATTTCGACAGGAAGTAGTTGATGTAGGCGCCCGCCATGGAACCGCACAGCCCGACCGCGATCACGATCGCCGCGTCCAGCGCGTGCGACGGCGTCAGCGGATACCGCCAGATCAGGAACCCGGCGGGGATCATGACGACCTCGCTCGGGAACGGGATGAACGAGCTTTCGATGGTCATGAAGAGGAAGATGAAGAAGAAAAAGAGCAGCGGGGCGGTGTGGGCGAAATTCGCAAAGTATTCGATGTGGCTGGCGAGGGTTTCAGTCATGGCGGGCCTTTCTGTCCGGGGTAATTTTCGGGTTTTTTCGCATCCGCCGGGTGTTTTGTACTGGAATTTTCTGCGGAAGATGCTACTTTTAAATACGGTTTTCCTTCGGGGATCCCGCCGGAAAAAACACGTTTCAATTAATGTATCCGCGAAATCCCGTTTTTTCCAGTGTTTTTTCGTTTTTTTTGCTGACTTTGGAGAAAAAATGTATCCCATCGCGTTTCACATCGGTTCCTTCGCCGTCCACTGGTACGGCATTTTCATCGGCATCGGGTTCCTGGCATCGTTCTGCCTGCTCCTGAAGCTCAGGCGGTACGCCGGCCTCACGACCGACCAGATTTACAACATCGCCATGATCGCGCTCTTCGCGGGCGTGATCGGCGCGCGCATTTTTTATGTGGTGCAGTTCCGGGACCAGTTCCGGGGACGCGGCATCCTGGCGATCCTGAACGTGCACGAAGGCGGGCTCGTCTTCTACGGCGGGTTCATCCTGGCATTCATCGCCGAATGCCTCTACGCCAAATGGCCGACCGTGCGTCGTCTGCTCGGACTGAAGGAGAAGAAGCCCGCGGACGGTTCCGAACCGCGCAGGGACATCAGCATCCTCGCGCTGCTCGACATCCTCGGTCCCGCCATGGCGCTCGCCCACGCGTTCGGCCGCATCAGCTGTTTCATGCAGGGCTGCTGCTTCGGCAAGCCCGCGCCGCAGAACTTTCCGTTCGCCGTGCGGTTTCCCGTCGGGTCCGCCGCGGCGTACCGCTATCCGTCGCTCCTGACGAGCGGTTCCGAGCCGGTCTACCCGGTCCAGCTCTTCGAATCCGCCGGGAACGTCCTGATGTGCATTGTGCTGCTCCTGCTGCTGCGGAAACGCAAATACGCGGGCACGATCGGCGGGATCTACCTGATCCTCTACGGCGTGATGCGCTTCCTGATCGAATTCATGCGCGGCGATCACACCGATTCCATCCTCGGCCTCACGCCGTCGCAGTTCATCGCGGTGGCGATCGCCATCCCCGGCGGCATCGCCGTCTACCTCACGGCACGCAGGCTCGGGCGCAAGCGGGAAGAGAACCAGGAAGAGGACCCCGCCGATGCCTGACGAACCCGGAACCGGAGAAGTCTACGAGTTCACGCTCGACGAATACGATGCGGACGAGCGCATCGACCAGGCGCTGTCCGCGCGCTGTCCCGACCTCTCCCGGACGCATATCCAGAAGCTGATCCGCGACGGCAAGCTCACGGTCGACGGCAAGGTCTGCGATATTCCCCGCCTCAAATTTCCCGCCGGGTCCAGGGTCGTCCTGACCGACGACCTTCCCGCCGTTCCCCTGAAGGCTGAAGGCGAAGACATCCCGCTGGACGTGATCTACGAAGACGACGTGCTGCTGGTTATCAACAAGCCCGCGGGCATGGTGGTGCATCCGGCGGCGGGCAACTGGCACGGGACCGTGGTGAACGCCGTGCTTGGGCGCGAACCCGGGCTCGACGACGAGGATTTCGACGCCATGCGGCCCGGCATCGTGCACCGCCTGGACAAGGACACCAGCGGCGCGCTCGTCATCGCGAAGACCGCGAAGGCATTGAGGAAGCTCGCGAAGTCGTTTGCCGACCGCGACGTGCAGAAGACCTACCTCGCCATCGTCCACGGCTGGCCCTCGCCGCCCGTGAACGTGGTCAACGCCCCCATCATGCGCCACCCCGACCACAAACGCATGGCAATCGCGCGGGCGGGGCAGGGACGCGAAGCGGTTACGACGTGGAAGCTCATCCGCAAAGGGCTCTGGGACGGCCGCAAGGTCGCCGTCATGGAGATGCACCCGCACACCGGCCGCACGCACCAGATCCGCGTCCACCTGTCGTACAAGGACTACCCGATCGTCGGCGACAAGCTCTACAACCGCGGGCGTTCCTCGCCGGCTCCCCGCCAGATGCTTCATGCGCGCCGCATCTCGTTCCAGCACCCCGTGACCGGCGAACGCCTGGAGTTCGAGGCGCCGATCCCGGACGATTTCCTCGCGATCATCCAGGCGTTCCGGGAAGCCGACTGAGCATGCCGCGTCCCCGTCCGGACAGACATGTCTTGAGGATAGACGAACTCGAACCGCTCTGCGCCGCCGCGCTCGCGCCGTTCCGTAAACGCGACGGCATCTACTACACCCCGCGCCCTGTTGCCGAACGCATCGTATCCGACGCACTGGACGCCCTGCCCGACCTGAACAGAAAAACCGTGCCGCGTCTCCGCATCATCGACCCCGCATGCGGCTGCGGCGCATTCCTGGCCGCCGCCATGCGCGTCCTGCATGACAGGTTCGGCGTTCTGCCGAAGCCGGAAAATATCTGCGGGATCGAGCTCCAGCCGCTTGCTGCCGAGGTCGCCGCGCTGCGTCTCCGCTGGCTTTACCTGAGCCTGGCCGGGATGCCCGGTGCACCGCGAATCGTCTGCGCCGACGCTTTGCGGAAAAAGGTGTTTCCGGCGGCTTCGTTCGACCTTGTGCTCGGCAATCCGCCGTTCGTGCCCATTGATGCGATATCAGAGACGGATAAACGCCGTCTGCGCGCGGAATACCGTTTCACGAACGGACGGTTCAACCTGTTTTCGCTTTTTATTGAACTTGGCGCGAGGCTGGCGCGGGAAGGCGGCGTGTGCGGCTGGCTGGCGCCGGACCGACTGCTTCTCAATACGCAGGGAGCCGCCATGCGCCGCTGGCTCCTGACCGAACAGCGCCTGATCTCCGCCTCGTCGCTTCCGCCGAAGCTCTTCGGGAAAGCCGTGGTGGATTCCGCAGCGGTGATCTTCCGGCGCGAGCCCATGCCCCCCGACGGTCGCGTACGCATCGATGACGCCGGGGATGTGGCCGCCGCCGATATCCTAACGTTTCCGGGCTGCCGCATCGTCGCCGGTCTCTGCGCCGACGGCGCGTTCCTGCGGACGATCCGTGCGCACAGCGTCCCGCTCGGCGAGGTCGCCGACGTGCGCGACGGCGTGATCCAGGGCACGGTCGGCAAAGAGCTTTTCGTAAGCTCGCCGGAATGCGCCGCGAATCCGAAGCCGCTCCTCACCGGACGCGATGTCGTCCGCATGAAGGTCACGCCCGCAGCCCGCTGGATTGACTACGACCCGGTCCGCATGAACGCCCTCGAGGCCGCCCGCCTCGGGAAGCGCCCGCCCGGTCTGCGGATGCGCACGCCGGACGTCTTCGAACGCCCGAAGATCCTGTCGCGCCAGACTGCCGACCGCATCGTCGCCGCCTGCGATCCCACCGGAAAGTATTACTACGCAAACACTTTGCACGGCACCGCGCCGCGTCCCGGGACGTACTCTTTACATTTTCTGGCGGCGGTCATGAACAGCGCGGTCGTCGACCGCTGGTACCGGCTTGTCGCCTCGGAATCCGGCAAGCCCTTTCCGCAGGTGAAGATCGCGATCCTGAAACGTCTGCCCGTCTGCCGTGCCACGCGTGCGGAAGAGTGCGCCGTGCTGCGCGCGTACCGAAGCGGCGGCCAGTCCGCCGCGGACCGCCTGATCGAACGCCTCTACGGGCTCCGCGAGCTCAGATAGTTTTTTATAAACAATCTGAAAATCAGGTTGCATTTCAGGGAAAACTATTGTATATTTTGGTAAAAGAATAATTGTTTGCCGCGAAACGTGAATCCGAACCATGACACAGGAACCCGAACAGAGCTCTTCATCTGAAGCATCCGCCGAAGCCGCCGCGTCTTCCCTTTCCGACCCGGAGAAGGCACCCGCCGCCGGACGGTACGCGCCCGGGTCCGCGCAGGACCGTCTCGCGAAGATGCCGCCGGACGAGCTGAAAAGGACATACTGCGACGCCCGTTTTCTGGTCTGCATGAGGAATTTTCTCGGCATGATCCTTCTTTTTTCATTTCCGATAACCGGGGTACTCTCGCTCAACCTTACCTTTTTTCTCATCCAGGAAAAAATATTTAATCCTTTCGCCGTTTTGCTGTTCGTCGGCCCGTTCGAGCTTTCATTTGTCTGCCTGCTCGTGACGTTCCTGGCCTTCCGGTCCTCGTTTGCGAAACTGGTCATCCGGATCGCGGCGGTCGAAGCGGCCCTTTTCGCCGCCGTCATTCTGGTTTATGTGGTGTCCGACTTGTTCTGCACCGCGCTGGACGGCAGGTTCCGGCGTCTGACTCCGGCCGAGATCATGGAGAAGGATAATGGGCAGTTCCTTGTTTTTTCCCTGGGGGTGTTCGGCCTGATCTTTGCTCCGCTGACCTGCAGGGCGACGTTCAATCCGAATCTGTTCGGCACGGGCAGGTTTACCTATGCCCAGATCAAATATGTGTGGAAAAAACGTGAAGCGGGGCTGGAACCGGACAGGATTCCGCCTCCGGCCAGGTTCCGCGAACCCGGTTTTAGTGAGAAACTGATCACGGGCATCGCGGCGTTCGGCCTCGTGTATCTGCCGCTGTTTTTCGTATGGCTCGTGGTGGCCGCGAACAAGGGCTGGCTGGAGTGACAACGTTCCGCAGGCTGTAAAATGTCAGCCTGTTCCTCGGAGTTTTTGTCTGAAATATTCGGGTTTCGATTTGTAAAAGTCTGCCTCGTGTAGTATAATATATAAAGTCTTTTTTTACATTTTTTGTACTTTCACTCCGAGGAGTCCGACCCCATGAGCAGCGAACCCGAACAGAATCCCACCGAGCCGACCGCATCCTCCGCCCCGGAATATGCCCCCGGCTCCACGGAGGCCCGCCTTCTGGCGCTGGATGCGAAGTCGTCGAAGAAGGCTTTGCACGATTCCCGCGTGCTGAAACGGCTCGGCATTCTGTTTTTCGTCCTGGGCGGCTTAATGCTTCTTGTTGTCGAGCCGGCTCTTTTTATCCTGCCCCATCTGCCGGGATTCCCGCCGTCTCTGGATATCGTGGTCCGCGTTTACGCATGGCTTCTGCTTCCGCTGATCGTGGTGTTTCCGGCGTTCGGCGTAACGCTGCGGACGACCCGGTCCAATGCGGCAAAATGGCTGTTCCGCATCGTGGCGATCCTCGGGATCGTCGGCGGCGTGCTGGACATGATTGCCATGGTCCGGCAGTCGAACATCGGCGGATTTATCGGCGAGCTCGTTTCGGTGCTGATCTCCATCCGACTCTGCATCATCACATACAATGATGTTCTGTTCGGCAAAACCGCTCCGTCACACAACCAGCTGGGCTACGTCCGCTCGAAATGGAAAGCCGGGGAGAAGCCGGAGCATATCCCCGAACACGTTCACAAGCCGCCGAAATATGCCAAACCATGCTTCTATATCGCGTTTCTGATGATCCCGTTTACCCTCCTTCAGGTGGTCAAGGGGATTTCCGAACAGGTGAACTATTCCCACGCGCAGGAATTCTATGAATCCGGACAGAAGGCGTTCGCCGAGGCGGGACAGGCCGCTACGCCGCAGGATGCCATCGGGAAATACGCTCAGGCGTACTACAGTTTCAAAATGGCGGCCTCCGATCCGGCGAACGAGGACGTCCATGTCTATCTCGGCATCTGCGCGGCGCGCGGGCTCGGCTGCGCGAAGGACTCCGGCGAGGCCTTCAGACAGCTGACCATGCACCGGACCGCGACCAACAAATACCCGGATGCCCAGTACGAACTGGCGCTGCTGTACCTCTACGGACGCGGCACGGACCGGGACGTCGGGCAGGCGGCTCTGTTGCTCAAAACCGCCGCGCGGAACGGCCAGCGCGACGCCATGGCGCTGCTCGACTGGCAGGAGAAGACGGAAGACGGGGAAACGACCTATCTTGAGCCGGACTACGACGGCGTGACCGTCGAACAGTATCTGGAAAAGAAAATCCGGGACGAAGCCGTGCGGAACGCCGGGAAAGACGAGCCGGAAGAGTCCGCGGAATCCGGGGAATGACAAACCTGGATTCCCGTTCGTGCGGCTGACGGGACCCGCGCCTCGGTTTTTTCGCCGGAGGCGGTGCAGGGAGGCTGCCGTCACGCGCCTTTCGTGACGAGATACCAGAGCATGGAACGGATCATGTCGTCGCCGTATCCGCGGATCGACAGGCGTTCGTGCGGCACGCGGCGATAACCGTTCTTGTCGTAAAAACGGACCGCCCGTTTGTTTTCCGGGGAGACGCACCAGAAGACGGAATTCAGGTTTTTCTCCTCGAATCCGATCCGTATGATCTCCGCCATTGCCGCGCGGGAAATCCCCTTTCCCATCGCCGCTGGGCGGATCGTGATGGCGAATTCGGCCGTCCCGTCGTGAATGTCCTTGAGGCTGACCGTTCCCTGATAGACGTCCGATTCGTCCGCGATGGCCAGATGAAGGCTGCTTTCATCCGTCCGGCTGTTCGCGATAAAGCGTTCGCAGTCTTCCATCGTTTTCGACAGGAAGTTCGCGTGCAGATGCTCCACGACGGAAGGATCGTGCATCCATTCGAGCATCAGGGGCGCGTCTTTCGGCTCAAGTTTGCGCAGACGGATCATCGTTCAGCCCCGGAATCCGTTGATCGCATCGATCACGTAACGGACCTCTTCGTCCTTCATCCCGTAGTACATGGGGATGCTCAGTTCCGTTGCGCTGATCTCCTCCGCGACGGGGAGCGCGCCCCGCGGGATGCCCAGGTCTTTGTAGCATTCCTGGAGATGGATCGGGATCGGATAGTGTTTGTTGGTGCCGATGCCCCTGTCGTTCAGGTGTTTTTCCAGCGCGTCGCGTTTCGCGCAGCGGATGCCGTAGATGTGCCAGACGGGGGTGCAGCCTTCCATGACGTACGGGGTGACGACCTCGGGATTGCGGATTCCCTCCGTGTACATGGCGGCGATCCTTCTGCGTTCCGCGTTCATCTTCTCCAGATGCGGCAGCTTCGCGGCGAGGAAGGCGGCCTGAAGCTCGTCCAGACGGCTGTTGTGCCCCTGGTAGATGTGGTGGTATTTGCGGTCGGAGCCGTAGTTTCCGAGGGCGCGGACTTTGTCCGCAAGCGCCTTGTCGTTTGTCACGCATGCCCCGGCATCGCCGAGCGCGCCGAGATTCTTTCCGGGGTAGAAACTGAATCCGGCGGCGATGCCGAACGTGCCGACTTTACGGCCCTTGTACAGCGCGCCGTGCGCCTGCGCGCAGTCCTCCACGACGAACAGACGATGCTTTTCCGCGATCTTCATGACCGGGTCCATGTCGCAGGGCTGTCCGTAGAGATGGACGGGCATGACCGCCTTCGTCCTTTCCGTGACGGCCGCCTCGATCCGGGCGGGATCGATGTCGAACGTGCGGATGTCCGGCTCGACAAGGACCGGTTTCGCGCCGACGTACGTCACGGCAAGCGCGGTGGCGATGAACGTGTTTGACGGGACGATGACCTCGTCTCCCGCGCCGACGCCCAGTGCTTTCAGAGCCAGCATGAGTGCGTCGAGGCCGTTGCCCGCGCCGATGCAGAACTTCGTCCCGCAGTATGCTGCGAACGCTTCTTCGAAAGCCCTGTCCTCCTCGCCTTCGATGTACCAGGAACGAGCGAACACGCGCTCGAATGCGCCCCTGAGATCGTCTTTCAGCTCGTTCTCCATCGGGAGAAAGGAAACGAACGGAATCTTCATCTTTCAGTCTCCTTCTTCAGCGTTTTCAGGTAGGCCAGATACTCGTCGTAGTCCCGGATATAGTCATTCGCATCGTAATAGTCCGAGGCCGCGACGCACAATACGGAGTTGTCGATGTTCCACTGCATATCCCTCCAGAGGCCGGGCATCAGCACGATCCCGATGCCCGGATTGTCCAGCAGGATCCGCTCCTCCGTCTCGCCGTCGTTCAGGAAGATCGTAACGCTCCCGTACGGGCAGAAAATCATCTGCCGGAGCGTTTTGTGGGCGTGCGCCCCGCGCCTGGCCTCCGCCGGGACGTGGTGGATGTAGTAGATGCGCTTGATCTCGAACGGGAGGTCACGAGTCCCCTCGAAAAACGAGAGCATCCCTTCCTTTTCCGTCCGGATGGTCTTGATGTCGATCGTATAGTAATTCACGATGGTCTGCCTCCTGTGCGGCCGCGATTGAAATATTTGTTTCGTTTAGTTTTGAGTGATCTGGGAAAATGGTTCTTCCTGAGCCTGCTTCTGCGGAACGTCCGCCCCGCCGGATATGATCCTTCCTGCGAACGCGGCGTAGTTGGCCGCGGCGTCGTATTCCCGTTCGAACGTCGCATAGGCGTTCTTTCTCATGCGCGCTCTGGTTTCTTCGTCTCCGAACAGATACCCGCCGATCCTGCGCGCCGTTTCTTCGACGTCGAACTCGACGGGAAGCAGGAACCCGTTTCGTCCGTCGGCCACGATCTCGCCGGATGCGCCGACGTCCGTCGCCGCGCACGGGATGGAGCACGACATCGCCTCCATGATGGATACCGGGATCCCTTCCATTTCGGAGACGTTGAGGAACAGATCGGGCGTTTCCTTCCGGTAGAAGTCCAGGATCGCATCATGGTCGGTCCAGCCGCGCAGTTCCCACCGGACGTTTCCGGGCAGGACCGTTTCGCAATGGGCGCGCAGGCTCTGTTCCTGCGGGCCGCCGCCGAAGTGGACCCACCTGACTTCCTGCCGGAAACGGGACAGGATGTCCGCGATCTTTTCCACGCGCTTGTTGCCGTTCACGACCGAGCAGCTGACGACCAGCGGGACGGAATTGCCGGCGGGGAGGAACGGAGACGTCTTTTTGACTCCGAGACGGCGCGTTTCCGCCTTCGTGATGCCGTCCAGCATCAGCGATTCCCGTCCGTTCCGGCTGATTGGGAAGACCATGTCGAGCTCTTCGTTCAGAAGCTTCCGGCAGGGGCGGCAATGCCCCGTGTCTTTCCGGTAGAGGTCGCCGTCCCCGTGCGCTCGGGCGAAAGCCGATACCGGAACATGATATTTTTTCTTCAGGTATTTTTTGAAGAGGGCTTCCGCCGCGGCCGCCGGATTGAGCCAGTAGGAGTACAGGACGATCCGTTCACGGCTGCGGAAAATTCTGTCCGGGATCTGCCGGACGAAATCGCGGCACAAAGCGCCTGCCTGAACGTATTCCTTCAGCGTTTCCTTCACGGCATGCGTTTTGTTCTGCAGGTTCGATTCCCTGCGGATCCTTCTGATGTCATCCCTCAGATACCCGATATGTCCCGCCGCGGAAAGAAGCCCGGAGAACGTCTCGCACGGCAGACAGCTCCGCCTGATTTCGCAGACGGAAATGTTATCCCTGGTTCCGGGGAATGCGTACAGCACATTCTTTTTCTCTCTGGCGGATGGGACAAGCAGGATATCCGCGTCCTTCTCCGCCAGAAAGCGCAGTTCGTCGTCCAGGAATTGTTCCGTGGGCGGCTCGAACGGATATTTGAACGTGAAAATGATAAGCAGAGTCTTTTTCATTGCAGATTCCGTCCGTTATCCCCTGAGGTAGAACAGCACCCGGTCCGCCTTCGTCAGCGCGTAATACGTCAGGTGCGGCAGATACCGGATGACCGTCTTCAGTTTGTTCCACGATGTCGGCGGATTCAGCTTGCAGTATTCGATCCTGAACTTGCAGACGCCGTGCCGCATGCGGACAAACGTGCTTCCGACGATGTGCCGGACCGGCATCAGGGAGACCGTGTAGAACTTTTCCAGGTCTTCGTAGTATTGAAGCCTATGCACGTCAAATGCCTCGTTCGAGGTCGAAACGCCTCCGCGCCCGCGGTGTTTCACGCAGGGGAGATCAAGGTATCCGATCGTCTTTTCCTTTTCCGCGATCCTGATCGCCATGGGCAGGTCTTCGATCAGCCGGAACGTCTCGTCGTACAGGCCGTTCTGGTCGAAAAATGCCTTTCTGAAACAAATCGCCTGCGTTGCCAGCGCCTTCTGTCCTTTCCGGGCCAGGTATTTCAGCAGGGCATTCCTGTCGTGAAAAAGCGGATTCCGGTCATCTTTCAGCAGAAAACCGGACATGGACAGCGGATTCATCCTGTCGTCGCATTCCACGATGTTTCCGACGACGAGATTTGCATCGGGATGCTCCTTCAGGTATTCGATCTGGACGGCGCAGACATCGGGGGATGCGAAAAGGTCGTCTCCTGCTATGACTTTCAGAAAGCCGCCCCGCGCCGCCGCAATTCCCCGGTTCAGGTTCTTCACGGTCCCGGCGTTGGTCCGGCCGATGATGAAATTGACGCCGGAAATATTTCCCCTGTTGCGGGCCGAGATGTATTCTTCCAGTTTTTCCTGCTCGAATTCTGGGGAAGCGTCGTCGCAAATCACGATTTCGATGCCCGGATAAGTCTGTTCCAGGACGGAATCGATCGTTTCATACAGCAGTCCGCCGTTTTTGTACGACAGGATGACGACTGTCAGCAGGTTGTCCATAGTCTATGCCGTCAATTCTTCCGGAAAAGGAACCCGTATATTTTTCTGACGAGGAGGGAATTGATGATCAGGAAACTGATGGTGGCCAGAAGGAAGCAGATCGGGCCGATCTGTTTCCTGGCGGGGACGATGACGTGCAGGAAGAGATGTTTCCTGTCGGCCAGATAAACCGGATTCGTGCTGGTCCCGATCCCGTTGTGCATACGGTATCTGATCGCAAAGAACGACGAATAGAAGATTCTGCATCCTTTCTGCGTCGCGTTCATCCATGTCGGCCAGTCTTCCAGCAGACGGTAGGATTCGTCGAACATGCCGTACTTCTTGAAGAATGCGGCGTCGAAGAAGACGCCGCCGGCGACGATATCGTTGTGGATGCAGAGCCTTCGGAAAACGTCGATGGGCGAAAGCAGGTTCAATGCCGGGACCAGGCTCTTGCGGTACGGCCCGGTCGGATTCAGCTCCCTGTCGCATTTCATGACGTTGCCGGTTATGATCCCGCAGGGGCAGACCCGCAATGCCGCTGCCGCGCGGGAGAGAGATTCGAAGTCGAAAAGCGCGTCGTCCCCGGCGAGGAGCTTGATATACCGGCCCGAAGCTTTTCCGATCGCCCCGTTTGCGCTTTTGACCGTGCCGAAGTTGCACTCGTTCTGATAGACGATGAAGTTCCGGATATTGTCCCTTTTGTTCTCGCGGATGTAGCTTTCGATCCCGGACTTGTCGAATTTCTTCGAGCCGTCGTCGACGACGATGATCTCAATGGAGGGGTAATCCTGATTCATGATGGAATCCAGGTTGTCCTCAATGAACTCGTCGTTGTTGTAGAGCAGGACGATCACGGAAAAGACTTCATCCCCGGTGCTGTTTCCGGATACGACGGAATCCCGGCCGCCGGAGCAGCCCGGCTGCTTAGAGATGGTCGCGTTTGTCGTAGTCATATCCGGTTTCCCTCGGGGAAAAAAGGGGTTCTGTCTTGAGCCGGATAATCATGCGGAAAAAGACATGAAGAATCCGAATGGCATTAATATAGCCTCGAAACTATCCAAATGCAAACAAAAACACTGTAATATATACAAAGAAATATTCGAGGCGGTTTCCAATATGGCCGCATATCCGGGATGCGCATTTTTTTCTGCGGAGGGATGCCGGGATCGCGTTTTCCCGTTTTTTTATGAAGATGGGCTTTCATTTTTCCCGGCGGGATGTATATTATATGGATATCTTCCTTCCCTGAAATCGGAGTAATGAATTATGAAACATGTGAGTGTGGGAATCCTCGGATTCGGCACGGTCGGCGCCGGAGTGGCGGATTGTCTTCTGAGAAACCGCGGTCTGATCTGCGAACGGACCGGCGTGGATGTGGAATTGACCGGGATCGGCGATTTGGATACGACTACGGACCGCGGCGTGGCGGTTCCGCCCGGCATGCTGACGAGCGACACCCCGTCCGTGATCGCGAAAAGCGACGTCGTGGTCGAGCTGATCGGCGGCACGACGGTTTCCCGCAAGTTCATCCTGAGCGCGCTGGAACAGGGCAAGACGGTCGTCACGGCGAACAAGGCGCTGCTGGCGGACTACGGACGCGAAATCTTCGACGCGGCGGAAGCGGGCGGCGGCACGGTCTTCTACGAGGCCAGCGTGGCGGGCGGCATCCCGATCATCAAGAGCCTCCGCGAAGGATTCGTGGGCAACCGCATCAACCGCATCTTCGGCATCCTGAACGGCACCTGCAACTACATCTTCACCCGCATGGAACGCGAGAACCTCGGATTCGAGGAGGTCCTGAAGGACGCCCAGCGGCTCGGTTACGCCGAGGCGAACCCGTCGCTCGACATCGACGGATTCGACACCGCGCACAAGGCCGTGATCCTGGCCTCGCTCGCCTATGGCGGCTGGCACAGCACCAATGAAATCTACGTGCAGGGCATCCGAGACGTCTCCCTGTCCGACATCCGCTGCGCCGATGAACTCGGCTACAAGATCAAGCTGCTGGCCATCATCAAGCAGTGCGCCGACAGTCGCATCGAGGTGCGCGTCCATCCTACGCTCATCCCGAAACATGCTCCGCTCGCGGGCATCTCCGACGTCTTCAACGGCGTCATGGTCAACGGCGATTTCGTCGGCGACACGCTTTTCTACGGACGCGGCGCGGGCCGTGCGGCCACCGCCAGCGCGGTCGTGTCCGACATCGCCGACGCCGCCCTGAATCTCGCTGGCGGCACGCCCGTCCGCATCCCAGCCTACCGCAAGACGGTCGAATGCGCCGGGATCGTTCCCATGGAGGAGATCACCTCGCGCTACTATCTGCGCCTCACGGTCACGGACCGTCCCGGCGTGCTCGCGAAACTTGCCGGGATCCTGTCCGAACAGGGCGTCAGCGTATCCCGCCTGATGCAGAATCCGGTTTCGAAGAATACCGCGGGCGAGGCCTCCATTGTCATCATCACGCACGAAGCGAAGGAATCCGCCATCCGTCAGGCCATCGCCGACATGGAGTCCTTCGATGCCGTCCACGGAAAAATATGCCTGCTTCGCATTGAGGAGCTTTGAACATGAGCCACACTGTTGAGAAAATCGGCGGGACCAGCATGTCCCGCTTCGGCGAGATCATGCAGAACGTCATCATCGCCGACCACGCCCCCGCCGACATGTACAACCGCATCTTCGTCGTTTCCGCCTATTCCGGCATCACCAATCTCCTGCTGGAGGACAAGAAGACCGGTGCGCCCGGCGTCTACGGCCACTTCACCGCCGGCAGCGGCGAATGGCGCGAAGCCCTCGCCCGCGTCCGCGAGAAGATGCTCGACTACAACCGGGAATTCGGGTTCATCGGCCTGAACGTGAAGGAGGCGGACGCCTTCATCAACGGCAAGCTCGACGACATCGGCAAATTCCTGCAGGACCTGGAGGACATGCGTTCCTACGGGTTCATGCGGCCCGGCGACTATTTGCCCATGACCCGCGAATTCCTGGCTGCCGTCGGCGAAGTCCACAGCGCCTGGAACTCCGTCCAGATCCTGAAGGCGAACGGCGTCAATGCCCGGTTCATCGACCTCTCCGGCTGGCGTTCCACCGAATCCCGCACGCTCGACGAAGCGATCCTCGCCGGGTTCAAGGACGTTGATTTCGCCACCGAACTCCCGGTCGTGACCGGCTATGTGAAGTTCGACCCCGGCATCATGCTCCGGTTTGACCGCGGCTACAGCGAGATCACGTTCAGCAAGATCGCCGTGCTCACAGGAGCCTGCGAGGGCATCATCCACAAGGAATTCCACCTGTCCACCGGCGACCCCAAGCTCATCGGCATCGACAAAGTGCAGGTCATCGGCAACACCAATTTCGACATCGCCGACCAGCTTTCCGACATGGGCATGGAGGCCATCCACTCGAAAGCCGCCAAGGAAATGGAGCTCAAGGGCATCCCGATCCGCGTGAAAAATGCGTTCGACCCGAAGCACCCCGGCACCCTTATCAGCCGCGGCTACGTCTCCCCGAATCCGCGCGTCGAAATGATCTGCGGACGCGCCGACATGCTCGGCGTCGAGGTCTTCGACCCGGAAATGGTCGGCGAGCCCGGCTACGACTACCGTCTCACGAAGCATCTCGCCGACCGAGACATCGACTACATCGCCAAGACCACGAACGCGAACACGATCGCGCATTTCGTGCCGGAGAAGAGCAAGCGCCTGAACAACTGCCTCGAAAGCATCCACCGCGACTTCCCGAACGCCGAAATCCACGTGACCAAGGTCGCCATCGTCTCCGTCATCGGCTCCAACATGAAGATCCCCGGATTCCTCGCCCGTGCGGCGAACGCGCTTTCCGCCGCCGGAGTCAACGTGCTCGCCATCGACCAGACCATCCGCCAGGTGAACATCCAGTTCGTCATCGAACGCGAGCAGTTCGAGTGCGCCCAGAAGGCGCTCCACCGCGAATTCGTCGAACGCCAGGCATGACCGATTCTTTCCCCGCATAACAGGAGGCCCCCCGAAATGAGCAGCCATCAGGACAGACCCGACTGGGACGAGTATTTCATGGAGATCGCGAAGGTCGTCGCGGCCCGCAGCAACTGCAGCCGCAGGCACGTCGCCGCCGTCATCGTGAAGGACAAGCGCATCATCTCAACCGGCTACAACGGCACCCCGCGCGGCATCAAGAACTGCAACGAGGGCGGCTGCCCGCGCTGCAATTCCAACGCCCCGTCCGGGACCGCGCTGGAGGAATGTCTCTGTTCCCACGGCGAGGAAAATGCCATCGTCCAGGCCGCCTACCACGGCATTTCCATCAAGGGCGCCACGCTCTATACCACGTTCAGCCCCTGCCTCCTCTGCGCGAAAATGATCATCAACGGCGGCATCTCCGAGGTCGTCTTCAACGAGCATTATTCCATCGACGGCACTGCACGCAGGATCCTGCAGGAGGCCGGCGTTATCCTCCGCGCGCTCCCCGGCAAGGAGGACAAACCGCAGTAAAACCGTGCGGCGTCTGCTTTCGTCCGCCCCGCCGCCGCACGAAAAGCCCGGTCGGAAAACCTTCCACAGTAACCCGGAGGAGACTTGACATGAAGCGTTTGAACTTGTTCGTCCCGATTCTCGCCGCCGTTGCCGCGCTGTTCGCCGATACGGCGTCCGCCGCCGATGAAAAAGAGGACATCCTGGCCCGGTTCGACCGGGAACTCCTGATCGTCATGAGCGGATTTGCCGAGGCGCGCGAATCCGGCGTCTCCTCCTCCTTCCGCCAGGAATATCTGGGGACGTTCGACCGGTTCGTCAGCGACGCGAACACCCTGCAGGGGATCGTTACCGAACTCGGTATCGGTGAGGACCTCAATCTTGCGACGCACGCCCGGAACATCCGCAGCGCATTCCAGGCGCCTGTCCAAACCGCCGCCTCGACGGCCTCGTCGAACCAGCGTGACAGGAAACAATCCAACGTGGCGAAGGCGAATGATCCCCTGTCGCGTATCACCGGGCAATCGCTCGGCGAATATGCCGGGCTCGGCTCCGCGGGGAGCAAGGGCGCGGGTGCCGCGCAGAACCAGTCTTCCGCCGGTTTTTCCTTCCACATGGCCGGAACCGCAGTCCAGACCCTCTCCGCCCTCGGTTTCGGGCTCCGCAGCGGCAAGTATTCGGTTTCCCCGCGATACCGCAGGATCCTGCCGTACCTGGAATTCAAGCGGGACGTGGAGTATTTCAACGCCTCCTACGAACACTTCGACTCGCTCATCGAGATCCCGGTCTGGCGTACCGATTTCGAAAAACGCCTCAAGCGCATGTCCAAGCTCGCCGTCCAGATCCAGCCGGTGTACCGGGCGTATTTCCCGGACAAGTCCGTTTCCGTCGGCGCCGAGGCCGAACGCCTCGCCCGCGTGTACAGCAGATTTGTGGAATATGTCAAGGCCGTGGAGCAGGCGCAGCAGTCCGGCAGCCGCCTGAACAATAACAATACCGCGTTCGACCAGATCCGTCAGACCAGCATCCCGGACAAGGGGCTGATCCTGAAGGATTACGATACCGCTTCGACCAAACTCGCCGAATTCTTCGCCGACATGGATTCCGTCGACTGGACCACGAAGCCGTTTTCCGCGGACGGGGCAGCCGCGGATGCCGCCGTCAAACGCCCCGCGAAAGCTTCGAACTGACCCCGGCGGAGATACCCTATGTTCCAGATTGAACGAACCGTCGCCATCAGCGACACCGCGCCAGGCGGCTGCCTCCGTCTCAGCCACGCCCTCGACTATCTTCTCGAATGCGAATGTTTCCAGATGGATTCCGAGGACGAGTTCTCCGTTTATCTCCGGAAGAACGGCTTTGCGGTCTTTCTGGCGTTCCGGCAGGTGGAGATCGTCCGGCTTCCGGCTTACGGCGAACACCTGACGATCCGTACCAATGTCTACGACTGCAAAAATTTCTTCGGGTTCCGCAATACCACCATCTATGACGACCAGGGGAGGATTTGCGTTCTTTGCGCCGCCATCGGGGCGTTTGTCGACCGCGCGACGGGACGTCCCGCGAAGGTCCCGGCGGAGATCATCCGCGGATTCCATTTCGATCCGGCGCTTCCCATGGAGTACCTCTCCCGCAAGATCATGCTTCCCGCGCAGGAGCCGGAGATTCTCGCGCCGTTCCGGGTCAAGGAGCATCAGGCCGACATGTACGGACACTTCAACAGCAACCGTTCCTTCGACGAGACCATGGATCGTCTTCCGAAAGATTTCCGGTTCAACCGGCTCCGTCTCGAATACAAGGCCCAGGCCAGGCCGGGCGATCTGGTCACACCCGCCCTCTACCGCGATGTCCCGGCGCCCGGCGGTCTGACGTTCACGCTCTCGAACGAATCCGCCGTCTGCACCGTCTTCGAATTCTCCACGGCCCCGGGGCAGTGACATTCTGCCACATAATGAAAAAAACGGCTCTTCCCTGCGGAGGAGCCGTTGCGTTTTAAAGAGTCTCTTGCGTCGCTGTGTCGTCAGCGTTTGATGGATTCGCGGGCGATGCGCTGTGTTTCGGTAAAGGTCTCGGACATGTCCTGAAGGACTTCCAGGAACGCCTCCTGCTTTTCCTCCGGGACTTCGTCCAGGATCCCCGTCATCACATCGTTCAGGTACGCTTCCAGCTGTTTGCGGATGCTCTTGCCGAAGGGCGTCAGGGAGACATGCACGGAACGGCGGTCGACCGAGGACGGGATGCGTTCCACGACGCCGTCGGCGGCCAGCGCGTCGACCGTCTGGGAAACGGCGCCGGAGGTCAGGCCGAACATTTCCGCGATTTCCTTGACCATCGGCGGTTCGCCTTCCCGGACAAAGAGATAGTTGATGATCCGCATCTTGCCGAGCGTGATTTTCATGTTGGGGATCGCGACGTTGCGGGCGCTTTTTGCGCGCAGCCGGTCGACGACCCGGAAGAGCATGGTCCAAGCTGTTTTCGGCCTGTTCGTGACTGACATTGTGACTGTTCCTTGCTTGCGATAAGGGTTTGGGGCGTGTTTGTTCAGAGTTCTAACGTTTTTTCGTGATGATTTATTGTGTAAAGCTTTTCTTTTTTTCGGATTTTTTCTTTTTCAGTACGTTTTTTTATTTTTAGGATATTAAATCATATGAATTCCAAATTAATTTCCGGGATAGTTGTTACTTTTCTCAAATGTTTTTAGGCAAAGGCATTGAAAAAACCTTCATCCTATGCTATATTATAAAACAGCTTAAAGAAATCGAGAGGCGCTCTTCCCTGCAAACAGCCTCCGCCCCCAACAGTTCACGCCGAAAAAAATATGGATACGCTTATGCTCTTCATGCTTCAATCAATGCAAGGTTTCTCCGCATATCGGAACAGAACAGCCTGCCGGAAGGCCAACCCGGATCGGAGCGCCGGAGCATGAGAGAATCATTTTCCAGACAGCCTGTCAACAAAGGCGTCATCGGCGGCGTGGCTCTGCTGAGCGCGCTGATCCCCGTGTATGTTTGCGCGTATTCCGCGCTTCTGATCAACCGGGAGGTCCCGGTCTTCAGCAGGCAGGCGCTGAACGTGCTTCTGGTCGCCGCCGTCTACACGGTCCCGTTCCTTTTTACGAGCGTCTTCTGCCAATTCCTCTGCACGCGTTTCTCCGCCCGCAACGTGGTGGTGTTCAGCCGCGCCGTCGAGATATTCCTGATCCTCGCGGGGAGCTTCTTTCTGGCTCCTGTCAGGAAATTCGGCCCCGTGCCGCTCCTGGCCTTTGCGGGCTGCCTCGGCGTGGTCTTCTCGTTTTACCGTCCGGCCCTGAAGATATACCTGGCGGACTCCGCTGACAGGAAGGAGTTTTCGCGCACGGCGGGCGTCGTGGAGTCCATGACGTTCCTGGGCATCATCATCGGCACGGTTTCGGCTGTCTTCTGCATCCACTTCATTTCCAATACGGCGGCGGTCGGCGCCGCGGGCGTTTCCCTGGCCACCCTGAACCTGCTTCTGTCGTCGCACCTGAACCCGAACCAGTCGTTCTGCCGGAAACTGCGGTTCCGCGACCTGAAACAGCAGTGGGTGACGGCGTTCAAGCTCCAGCAGCGGTATCGCGAGCTGGTGCTGACGGGGATCGGCGAAGGCTACATCTTCGCTTCGATCATCCTGATCTCGTCCATGGCCATGCAGTACATTTCGGTGCAGTTCGCGGGAACCGGCGTGTCGGGCAGCGATATTTTCCTGTATTCGATCATCGCCTCGCCCGTGGTCGGCGCCGTGCTCGGCTGTCTGGCGGCTGGAAAACTTTCCGGCGACATGATCGAGATCGGCCTCGTGCCGCCGTCGACCGTGGTGATGACGCTCGCCGCGCTGCTGATCGGCCTGCTGCCGTTCTTCCACGACCAGTACACGGGCGGCGGGCTGCTGATGCTTCTTCTGTTCGTCTTCGGGTTCTTCGCCGGCGTCATGCTGGTCCCGCTCGAGGCGTATCAGAAGTATTTCATCCGGCATGAACTGATTCCGCCGTTCTTCAGCTGGTTCTATCTGCCGTTCGCCGCGGGGATCCTGCTGACGATCCTCATGTCGTTCCTGATGTATTACTGCGGGCTTTCCATTTATTCGATCACGCTGATCCTGGCGTGCCTGACGATCATCCTGGGCGTCACGTCGTTCTACATCATGCCGCAGTTTCTGCTGCGGGCTCTGATGCGCGGGCTGCTCTGCTCGCTGTACCGCCTCCGCAAGTTCGGCGTGGAGAACCTGCCGGAAGAGGGGCCGGCGCTGCTGATCGGCAACCGCGCGAGCTTCGTGGACATCTTCTTCATCCAGGCGTGCACGTCGCGTCCAATCCGCTTCATGATGCACGAAAGCTACTTCAACGCGCCGTTCTGGCGTCCGCTCTTCCGGTCCGCCGGGTTCATCTCGGTCCCGTCGAACAAGCCCAAGCAGCTGAAGGCGCAGCTGGAATACACGAGGGAACTGCTCCGCCAGGGCGAGATCGTCTGCGTTTTCCCGGAGGGCGACATCACGAAGAACGGAACGATGTCCAGCTTCAAGGACGGCGTCGGCGAGATGATGCCGGCGGACATGCCGGAGATCCCGGTCATCCCGGTCCGCATCGGCATGACCTGGGGCAGCATTTTTTCCTGCTACTACGGCAAGTTCAAGCTCACCTGGCCGGACGAACTTCCGCATCCGGCGAGCGTGACCATCGGCAAGCCCATTCCGCGCGACACATCCGCCTACGAGATCCGCATCATCCTGTCCGAGCTCGCCGCGGACACCGAACTGATCCCGGAACGCGGCGAACGCCCCTTCCACAGCCAGTTCGCGTGGATGGCCAAGCACCATCCGTTCCGCCGCACGCTCCAGCAGTTCGACGATGCGCACGGGCTTCAGAATCCGCCGCTCTTCATGCTGATGCTGAAATCCATCCTCATCAGCCGCTGGATACGCCGTCTCTGCGACGAATCCGAGGAATATGTCGGCGTGATGCTGCCCAACAGCCTCGCCGCCGTCTGCACGATCACCGGCGTCCTGATGGCCGACCGCAAGCCCGCCGTCATGAACTTCACCGCCGGTATCCCCGCCAACCGCCATGCCGTGCAGATCGCGAACATCAAGCACATCCTGACCAGCCGCGTCTTCATCCAGAAGATCCGCATGAAGCCCACGCCGGAAATGGTGTTCCTGGAGGACGCCGCCGCCGACATCGGGCGTCCGGGCTCGAAATACATCTGGCTCCTCGCCTGCATCTTCCTCACGCACGAGGAGCTCATCAAACTCGTTTCGCCGAAGAGCTGGCAGGACGTCAACCGCATCGCCGTGCTCATCTTCTCCAGCGGGTCCACCGGCATCCCGAAAGGCATCATGCTGACCCACCACAACATCAATGCCGACGTCGTAGCCATGACCTCCATGATCGGCTGGCGCAAGACGGACAGCGTGCTCGGCAACCTCCCGATCTTCCACTCGTTCGGCCTCACCGTCTGCATGTGGCTCCCCGTCGTCACGGGCACGCGCGCCGTCTTCATCGCCAATGCCCTGGATGCCGTCATGTCTCTGAAGGTCATCCGCGAACAGAAGATTTCCATCGTCGTCGCCACGCCCAGCTTCCTCATGCTCTACATGCGGAAGGGAACGGGCGAGGACTTCAAATCGATCCGCCTCGCCATCACCGGCGCGGAACGCCTCCGCGAGGACACTGCAGCGAGGTTCCGCGACCTCACCGGCCTGGAGATCACCGAAGGCTACGGCTGCACGGAACTCTCGCCCGTTGTCTCCATCAACGTCGCGAATTCCCGCATGGAACTCGGCGTGGAAGTCGCCAAGCCCGGCAGCATCGGCGCCCCGCTCCCCGGTATCTGCGCCAAGATCGTCGATCCGTCCACGTTCGAGCTCATGCCCGAAAATACCGACGGACTCATGATCGTGAAGGGCGCCATCGTGATGAAGGGTTATCTCGGCGAACCGGTCAAGACCGCCGAAGTCATCCGCGACGGCTGGTATGTGACCGGCGACATCGCGCACATGAACCGCAACGGATTCATCACCATCACGGGCCGCCTCTCCAGATTCTCCAAGATCGCCGGCGAAATGGTTCCGCACGAACTTGTCGAACGCGAAATCAACAACATCCTCCAGCCGGAGGAACGCCTCGTGGCCGTCTGCGGCGCTGCCGACGCCAAGCACGGCGAAAATCTTATCGTCTTCTACACCGACGCGCGTCGTCTGGCGCCCGAGGAGCTGATCCGCCAGCTGAAGGACCGCCAGATCCCGAACCTCTGGATTCCGAAGGCCGAAAACTTCATCCTCGTGGATTCCCTCCCCATGCTCGGCAACGGCAAACTCGACCTCGCCGCTCTCGTGGAACTCGCGAAGCAGTATGGCGACGAGGGAGGACAAGTCCTCCACTGAAGTAGTGCCGTGCTACGCAATGGCACGTGTTTCCTCCTGTGTTCTCGCGTAGCAGAACACCGTATCAGCACCGCTTGCGGTGTGCCCGGCTCTGTTCGGTCACGGAGGACAAGTCCTCCACTGAAGTAGTGCCGTGCTACGCTATGGCACGTGTTCCCTCCTGTGTTCTCGCGTAGCAGAACACTGTATCAGCACCGCTTGCGCTGTGCCCGGCTCCGCTCGGTCACGTTTTCTTTTCCGTGTTCTCGCGTAGCAGAACACTGTATCAGCACCGCTTGCGGTGTGTTCCGCTTCAGCACAAGCTCAGGCGGAGCGTTTTCTTCTGTGCAGGATGCGCCCCCACACCAGCATTGCCTCTTCGATGCGGAACATCCAGCAGAGCGCCAGCAGTCCGATCCCGTAGACAGCCCCCGCCGCGATCAGAGGAGCCGCCACGTTCAACGTCGTGATCTCGACGTTCCAGTGCGGCAGCGTGAAGTTCAGGTTGCGCGGGATCACACGGGCGATCAGGATCGCCGGGATCAGCGGCAGACCGCATGCCGGGATCAGCCGCAGCAGATACAGCCCCAGGGCGCGGAAGTCGATCTTATGGTCCGGCAGCTGCCGGTTGTAGATCGTGAGCAGCAGGGTGTTGTTCATCAGCGACGACGCGACTGTCGCGAGCGCGATCCCGCCCTGCCGCAGCGGCACCATCAGAGCGAGATTCAGCACGATGTTCAGTGCGATGCAGACCAGCGACACCTTCAGCGGCGTCACCATGTCCCGGCGGCTCGTGAACGCCACGGACGATATCTTGAACACTGCGAACAGCGGGATCCCCGCCGAGTACATCAGGAATGCGTACGCGGTCTCGCGCACCGCCGCGTCGTCGAACCTGCCGTAATTGTAAAAGACCCGGATGATCTCCTCCGGGAAGCAGATCATGAACGCCGTGAAGGGCACGGAAACGAAGAGCAGGATGCGGATCGTTCCCGTCAGCAGTCCCGTCAGTTTGTCGTAGTCGCCCGCCGCCGCGAACCGCGACAGCTCGGTATTCGCGACTGTGGCGAACGACACCGCGAAGATGCCGACCGGCAGATACACCAGGCGTTCGCTGAAGTACAGTGAGGCCGCGGCGAAATCGCCGATGAACCCGGCGATCAGACGGTCGCATTGCAGGCTCAGCTGAAGCGCGCTTGCGCCGAGCAGGCCGGGCAGGATCAGTTTCCAGATCGAGAGCAGCGTCTCGCGGTCCCGCAGGATCGCCCGCGAAATCCGCACCATCATGCCGCGCCGCCACAGGATTAGGAAGATCAGGGCCATTTCCAGTACGCCCGCCACGAGAACGGCCAGGCCGAACATCTTCAGCTGGAACATTCCACTGTAATGACGGCAGACCAGAACCAACGCGAGGATCAGGACCACATTCTGCAGGATCGCGGTCAGCGACGGCAGGAAGAATTCACGGAGCACGTTCGCACAGGCGGTCGCCGCCCCTACGACGCAGATGAACACCATGTACGGTGCGAGGATGGGGAACAGTTCGAACGCGGTCTTCCAGCGGCCCGGTTCCAGCGTACGGGCGAGCAGCCACGACGGCACGCCGAGGAGGACCGCCAGCGCGCACAGCAGCAGCGTCAGCCACAGCAGGATGGTCGAGAAGCGTTCCCGGGCGCGTTCCTTCCCTTCGGTTTCCAGCGACAGCGACAGGATCGGCACGAGCGCCTTGCCGAGCTCGCCCTCGCCGAGGATGCGCCGGAACGTGTTGGCCCAGGTCAACGCGAGCGTCCATCCGGACATCAGCGCGCCGCCCCCGATGACCGCCGCGGTCAAGGTCTCGCGGAACAGCCCGAGGATGCGGCTGATCAGGGTGGACGCGGCGAGATTGCGTGAACTGCTGAAGAATCGGTTTATGGAAGATGTCTGATCTTCTGCCATGCTGCGGCGGCCGGGGGAATAGAGAAAATGCGTTGGTTACTTGTTGAACAGGACGTACACGCAGTCGCCGTCCTTCACGATGTAGTCCTTGCCCTCGGTGCGGAGCTTCCCGGCGGTCTTCGCGGCGTTCCAGCCGCCGTGCGCCACCAGCTCGTCGTAGGAGACGACTTCCATGCGGATGAATCCGTGCTGCATGTCGGTGTGGATCTTTCCGGCGGCTTCCGGCGCCGCGGTGCCGTTGACGATGGTCCAGGCGCGCGTCTCGTCCTTTCCGGTGGTGAAGAACGTGCCGTAGTCCAGCAGTTTGTATCCGGTGCGGATCACGCGCTGCAGGCCGCTTTCCGAGGCGCCGATGTCGTCCAGGAACGCCTTCGCCTCGTCCGGCTCGAGCGCGGCCAGCTCCTCCTCGAATTTCGCGCAGACCGGGACGACTTCCATGCTGTGTCCGGCGGCGTAGTCGAGCAGGGCCTTCGAAGCGTCGTCTTTGCCGAAGGAACGGAATCCGGCCTCGTCGACGTTGGCGCAGACGAACGCGGGCATGGCGGAGAGCAGCTGGAGCGACGCCATCACGCGGCAGGCATCCGGGTCGTCCTTGTTCCACGATGGGATCTTGCCGTTTTCCAGGTCGGCGATGCAGGACTGGGAAAGCTCGTATTCCGCCTTGATCTCCGGATCGCCGGTGCGGAGCAGTTTCTTGCACTTGTCGAATCTGCGCTGGAGGAATTCCAGGTCGGCGAGCATGAGTTCCGTCATGATCAGCTCCAGGTCGCGCGCCGGGTCGATGGACCCGCCCACATGCACCACGTCGCCGTCATGGAAGAGACGCACCACGTGCGCTACGGCGTCGACGTTGCGGATGTGGCCGAGGAACTGGTTGCCGAGCCCTTCGCCCTTGCTGGCGCCCTGGACGAGGCCGGCGATGTCGATGAATTTCAGCGACGTCGGTACGATGCGGGCGGATTTTTCGATCTTCGCCAGAACGCCGAGACGGTCGTCCGGTACGGCCACGATGCCGGTGTTGGGTTCGATGGTGCAGAACGGGAAATTGGCGGCCGCCGCGCCGCCGTTGGTCAAAGCATTGAAAAGCGTGGATTTCCCGACGTTGGGAAGGCCGACAAAGCCGCAGGCAAAACCCATGGTGTAAAACTCCGAGTCAAATGATAGGAAAGATGGAAGGAAGAAAAAACGATTATAACGTACTACGGAGAGACGTTTTTTTCAATCGAAAAGCGCATTTTTTCGTCTGTTTTCCAAAAAAACGCGACTTTTTGGGTTTTCCGGCTTTCATTTTTCCGAAAAAGTGATATATTGTAAGAACACCTTTTACATTTGCTGTTATTCTGTTTAAAGATAAAACATAACATCGAAAACCGTCAAGGAGCAAGCTTTGAACATCCTGCTTACCGGTATCACGGGTCTGGTCGGGGCGTCCGTCGTCACGGCGCTGCTTCGCAATCATCCCGACTTCAAGATCGTTGCCATCTGCCGCGGCAATTCCGCGCAGACCGCCCAGGAGCGTACGGAACTCACCATGCGCGCCCAGTGTGAATTCGATGGCGATCCCGCATCCTACGACTCCATCATCTCCCGCATCACCGTCATTTCCGGCGACGTGACCAAACTCCCGTTCGACGAGATCGCGAAATACGGTCCCTACGACGTGATGTTCCACTGCGCCGCCGACGTCAACCTCGGCAAAGACCCCGAAGGCAAGACCTACGCGACCAACATGAACGGCACGCTGAACGCCGTCGAAGCCGTCAAACGCTTCAACATCCCGCGTTTCCAGTACGTCAGCACCGCCTACGTTGCCGGCACCTTCGCCGGACGCGTCATGGAAGACACCATGCCCGCCACCGGCTGGATCAACTCCTACGAACGCAGCAAGTTCGATGCGGAAAAGTACGTCCGCGAGAACGTCGGCGTCCCGTACACCATCTACCGTCCCTCCATCATCGTCGGACGCCGTTCCGACGGCGTGATCCGCAAGCCGCTCGCGTTCTACCGCATCCTGGAATTCCTCGGCCGCATCAAGAGCAACCGCGCCTTCAAGGCCGGCCTCCCCGCGAATGCCCAGATGGAAGTCAACATCCGCATCGCCAGCGCGACTTCGGACAAGATTTACTTCGTGCCGATCGACTACGTGCAGGAATCCATGTCCAAGCTCTTCATGATCCCAGAGAAGAACCGCACCTACCACATCACCGGCGACAGCCCCGTCTCCACCGAGATGATCGGCATTGCCTGCCGCGATATCCTGAAGGTCACCGGTCTCCGCACCGTCGACAAGAACGACGATCCGTCCAAGGACGAGAAGCTCGTCATGCGCATGATCGAAGACCTTATCCCGTACTTCTCCACGCAGATCACGTTCGACAATTCGAACGTCCGTGCCGACCTCGGCGACGGGATCCTGGACTGGAAGCTCGACGTCCTCTTCCTCCGCCGCATGGCTTACTCCTACTACAAGCAGGAGATTCCCGGCCTCGTGGAAGGCATGGACTTCCCGAAGGACTGAGCTTCGGACGATCCGATCTTTTTCGCGCGGACCGGGCTTTCCGGTTTGCGCTTTTTTCTTGTCATGAGCGCTTTTTTTGACAGAATCACTCCCGCGCGCAGGAAGATCCTCCTGCTTTGCATCATTTACCTCGGCTACATCAGCCTCGGGCTTCCGGACAAGATCCTCGACGCGGCATGGATTCCCATGAGCGAGGGGTTCGGCGTCCCGCTCCGCTACGGCGGCTTCATCGCGACCGTGCTCGCGCTTTGTTCCTCGGTCTCCGCCTCCGCCAGCGGTCTGATCCTGCGGAAGATCGGTACGGGGCGCCTGCTGGCGGTCTGCGGCGCGATCACGGGGCTTTCGCTGATCGGATGCGGTTTCTCTCCGGTTTTCGCGGTTCTGCTCGCGTTTGCCATTCCGCTGGGGTTCGGACAGGGGGCGATCGATACCGGCATGAACTTCTACGTCTCCAAACATTATTCCAGCCGGGATATGAGCTGGCTGCACTGCTGCTGGGGCGTCGGCGCCACGCTCGGCCCGCTGATCGCCTCCGTCTTTCTCCAGTCGACCGGATCGTGGCGGAGCGCGTATTTCGCGATCGGGACCGCGCAGGTCCTGCTTGCCATGTTCTTCTGTTCCACCATCGGGCTGTGGGACCGGGCACGCCGGGACGAGGAAGCGGAGGACCGGGCGACGGCGTCGGCATCGTCGATGGACAGGCTGGAGGGCAAATGCCATTTTTCGCTGGATTTCTGGCTCTGCGTGCTGATCTTCTTTCTGTACTGCGGCATCGAAGCCGGAGCCGGACTCTGGGGCTGCGCCTTCCTGACCCGGGCGCGCGGCATGAGCCTGAACGCCGCGCAGTACGTCGTCACCGCCTACTGGGGCATGCTGACCGCCGGACGTTTCCTGCTCGGATTCACGGCGGACAGGCTGGGCAACCGTCTCCTCAGCACGATTTCCGGGGCGGCAGTCCTGCTGGCGGCCGGACTCCTTCTGATCCCGGCGGAGGGATTCCTCCCGTCCGCGGCGCTTCTGCTGGTCGGATTCGCGCTTGCGCCGATCTATCCGTGCCTGATGCACGAGGCCACACGCCGGGGGTTCAACGATGCCACGGCGGCGGCCCTGACCGGGCTTCAGGGGGCGGCCAGCATGGTCGGCATCATGATCGTGCCGCCGGTGATCGGATATGCGGGCGATCTGATCTCCATGGAGGCGCTGCCCGTTTTCGCGGCGGTCCTGTCCGCGCTTATGTTCGCCGCCCTTCTGAAGACGAACTACCGGCCCGCCCTGAAACGTTCCTGAAAACGTTTTTCCCTGATAATCAAATCTTTTTCCGGTTTGGATCATTGCCGGCGCCTTCCGTTTTTTTCGCAAAAAAAGGGGTTTTCAACTTGCATTCCCCGGGCGCGCATGCTATATTATATCTTGTCTTATCTGCGGAGAGATGGCCGAGTGGTCGAAGGCGCAGCATTGGAAATGCTGTATAGGGGCAACTCTATCGTGGGTTCAAATCCCACTCTCTCCGCCATTTTTATTTTAAAAAACGGGACAGAACAGTTTCTATAAGACGAAGACCGGCCGGAGGATATTCGATCCGACGGCGCGCCATGCTGCCACAGAACGACTTCCGCAGACTCCCTTTCAGACAAAGAGCCGGTGCGTCTTTCCCGCATCGTAGTCGGGAATCGCATATGACGCCGTCCATGCGCCGTCGCGCCCTTGTGTCAGCAGGATGCCGTGCAGATAGCCGCACCAGTCGTCGATCGAGAACATCCGGACGCCGAGAGCCGACAGAAGCGACATTGCCAGCACGTCGTGCGACACGAATACCGCGCGTGCCGCAGGGAAGGGCGTTTCCGTGAGGAAGGCCAGAAGTTCACCGGCGAAAGGGCGCATGTCCTTCAGACCGTCGGCATGGCCGGTGGAAAAATATTCGCGCATCACATTTTCCGTGTTGTGGGTGCGCAGCATGGCCTCGAAATCCACCGGACGGGAGAAAATGGTCAGGTCGCCGAGTTCGGGGCACTCGCGAACCGTCCGAGTCCGGAATCCGCCGCCCTTCATCATGCAGACGGCGGTGTTGCGCGTCCTCAGCCGCGGGGATGCGCCGAACATGACGTCATCGCCGAGTCCGGCAATCAGCCGCCCGCACCGCATCGCCAGTTCCGCGCCATCCGGCGTCAAGTCGGGATCGACCGAGCCAGCCCGAAGCGATTCGCGGATGGAATGCCGCACCATGAGGACGGTCCTGGTCGAACCGTCCGCGATCGCGGGAATGTTTCCGAGCAGGACAGGTTCGCGGTTGATTTGAAACGAGGGCGGCATCTGAACGGATCCGGGACGGTTTCAGTCCGAAGACTTCCGGACGCCGGATTCGCCCATTCCGATGCTGCCGCCGATCTTGAATCCGTTCTGATTCTTTGCCTTCGTCTCACGCTGTGGCACGATCTTGTCGGCCTTCTCCACGAACGTCGAGATGGAGTTCGAATTGGTGTCGAGGCGGCCGATCTCGCTGCCGGAGGGGTCCAGGATGATGACCGTGGGATAGTTCGAGACATGGAACTTGTCGGCGATCCGCCTGTTGTGCTGTACCTGGTCCCGGTTTCGCCTGTCCTTGCTGGTTTCGGCATTGTCGGGGTAGTCCAGGTACACGATGAGCAGACGGTCGCGCATTTTGTTCTTGAACTTGCTGTTCTCCATGCGTTCGGTCTTGAACTTGCGCGAATTGTTGTTGTCGGAGGAGTGGAAGAACACGGCGACCGCCTTCCCGTTCACCTGCGCTTTTTCCATCGCGTCGTCGTAATCGCAGAACCAGCCGTTCGGAGCATGCGTCCAGCGGTCGGGCGTCTTCGGAGCCTCCAGCGTGGCGCCTCGTGCGGAATTGTGGATCAGTTCGTCCACCTTTGAGTCGACCATCACTTTCGGCACGCCGTCGCCGAGGACGTCCTTGATCTTCTTGCGCATTTCATCGAATTCGGGACGGGTTGTGTTCGGCTGGTAGTTTGTATCCTTGTACTGGTAGTTGTTCTTGAACGGATTGAAATCGGGATCGAACGTGTTCCGGTCGAAATCCGAATCGGATTTCTCCTTCTCCGGTTCCGGGTACCGTTCCGAATAGGGGATGTAGGCGCCGTCGGACGTGAAGCTTTTTGATTTTGTCGTCGAGGGGGAGGCCGGACGCGAACTGCCGGATTTCGTCGATGTGGAGGAGGACGAAGAAGAGGACGACGATGAGGATGATGAGGATGTCGCGGACGTTTTTTCCTTGGCGGAAGAAGCGTCCCCGTCGCGAACGCCCCAGGTGTCGGTCGTGCTGTCGTCGACGAGGTTGGCGGAGCGGGACACGGACGGCTTGCGGGTGTTTTCGCCCGGCAGTTCGATGAGCGTGTCGTCGTAGGGCTTGATGAAGTCGTCCATCAGACCGCCGCCGAACGGGCTGTCGTCTGGTCCGGCGAAAAGAAGCGGAGCGGCGCAGAGGGAAGCCGCGAGGAGAAACAGGATATATTTCATGAATCATGCTCCGTTTGGACCGGTGTCCCGGCCGGATTTTTTATCTCAGAAACCGTTGTAATAACTATACTATAAACCTGAAAACGGGAAAAATCAAATCCCGAAAGGTTTTTTTCTGAATAATTTGGACGGAAGAAGGTTTCAGAGCAGCGAAAGGGCGTCCACGTCCGCATACAGATCCACGTCCTTGACCGTCCGGCGCCAGTTCATGACTTCCGCGCGCAGAAATGCGCGGAACGCGGCGTTCGGCGGCGTCCTGACCGTGGCGAGATACCGGTACCGCCCCTTGATGCGCTCGATCGGGGCCGGCGTCGCATCGCCGATCTCCAGCGGCGCCGGGAAGCGCTCCGCGATGCGGTTCACGAGTTCGGCGGCTTTTGCTTCGATGAGAACCGGGTCCTCTCCGTCGAAATGCAGGATCGTCAGGTGGGTGAAGGGCGGGAACAGCAGTTCCTTCCGCACCGGAAGCTCCTCCTCGAAGAAATCCGTGCAGGAGTGTTCCGCCGCGCACAGGATCGCGGGATTCTCCGGCGAAAACGTTTGGATGAGGACCTGCCCGTGGACTTCTCCGCGTCCGGCGCGTCCGGCGACCTGGGCCAGCAGCTGGAACGTGCGTTCGAGGGCGCGGAAGTCCGGCAGATAAAGCCCCATGTCCGCGTTCAGCACGCCGACGAGCGTGACGTTCGGGAAATCCAGCCCCTTGGCGATCATCTGCGTGCCGATGAGGATGTCGATGTCGCCGCCGCGGAATTTCGACAGGACTTCCTCGTATTTCTGCGGATTCGTCATCGTGTCCGAGTCCATGCGCGCGATGCGCGCGCCTTGGAACAGCGCACCGGCGAGGCTCTCGATGCGCTCGGTCCCCGTGCCGACGTAGTGGAAGTCGGACTGTCCGCAGACGGGGCAGTCCGAAATTGCGGGGATAATCCGTCCGCAGAAATGGCAGATCAGCGAAGCGTTTTTCTTGTGGTAAGTGTAGGCTACGGAGCAGTCCGGACACGTCGGGACATATCCGCATGCGCATTGAAGCTGGCGCGAGTAACCGCGCTTGTTCAGGAAAAGAATGCTCTGTTCCCCCGCCTGAATCCGGTTTCGCACCGCATTGATGAGGCGTTTCGAGAACATCGGGACGCGGTCCTCCTCGTCTTTTTCAAGACGCATGTCGACGATCTCGACTTCGGGCAGGACAATCGACGGATCCCAGCGGTTCGGCATGGACGCCAGCGCATACTTTCCTGTGACGGCGTTCTGCCAGGATTCCAGCGACGGCGTGGCGGATCCGAGGATGACGAGCGCGCCCTCCATCCGGCCGCGGACCACCGCCACGTCGCGGGCGTTGTACCGGGGGGCTTCGGACTGTTTGTAGGAGGAATCGTGCTCTTCGTCGACGATGATGAGCTTGAGATTGCGGAACGGCGCGAAGAGGGCGGAGCGTGCGCCGACCGCGATGTCGACCTCGCCGCGGTACACCTTCATCCATTCGTCGTAGCGTTCGCCCTGCGTCAGCCCGCTGTGCAGAACGCTGACGCGTTCGCCGAAGCGTGCGCGGAACCTCGTCACGGTCTGCGGCGTGAGGGATATCTCCGGCACCAGCACGATCGCGTTGCCGCCCTGTTCCAGGACCCGGGCGATTGATTGCAGATAGACCTCCGTCTTGCCGCTGCAGGTCACGCCGTGGAGCAGGAGCGCATGCGGAGACGCGGGCGGACGGTCCGGGGCGAGCATGGAGAATATCTTTTCCAGCGCGGCGCCCTGTTCGCCCGTGAGCTTGAGCGGAGACGACGGGACGATCTTGATGTTGCGAAGGGGATCGCGGTCGGCCCTGACTTCTTCGATGCTCAGGATGCCGTCCTTTGCAAGCGCGCGCAGCTGGGGCGTCTTTGCTCCGGTCGCGGTCTGGACCGTGTCGGGCGTTGCGCCGGGATGAAGCGTGATGAACTGGATCGCCTGCGCCCGCACTTTTGCCCGTGCGCCGGATTTTTCCAGATAGGCTGCGGCCTTTTCCGGGGACGCCAGATAGCACCGGCGGATCTTTTTGGGCTTGACCTTGCCGCTCCTCACCGCAGACGGCAGCAGGGCGCGCAGGGCCTGTTCGCGGGTGCAGCAGTAGTAGTCGGCGATCCATTCACCGAGTTTCGAAAGGGAATCCGGGATCAGCGGCGCATCCCCGCATATCTCCAGGATTTCCTTCAAATCGTCCCGGGCGGGACGCGGGATCAGGCGCACCACGGTCGCGGGGCGAGGCTTGCGGCCCTTGCCGAACGGCACGTTGACCTTCATGCCCGGCTTAATGCGGCCGATGAGGTGCGTGGGTATCAAATAATCGAAGGTTCTGTCAAGCGATAAGTTGACAAGAACCTCCACTGCCGGAAGAGATTGTGCGTCCCTGTCTGGCATAAAACAAAAGAAACTGTGTTCGTGCCGGGGAGACTGGCTCCCCGGCAGGGAATCCATCCGTTACTTGACGACGCCAGTCTGCGGATAGAAGAAATTCTGGTAGTTGTGGGCCGGGGAAAGAATCCACTCCGGAGTCAGGATCGGGCCGTAGCCCCACTGGGAGCGGTTCGGGTCCATCGGGTCGTTCGGGCTGCTCGGGAGCGGGAAGGGGAACGTGAGGAGCTCGAGGATGCCGACGCCTTCGCGGACCAGGAAGTAACCGACGCCGCCGATCACGCCATAGGTCGCGCCGGCGAGGTTGCCGTCCTCAAACTGAACATGGGACATGAAAGCCGGAATCTCCAGCACGCCGAACGCAACGTCGCAGATGCCGCGGCCGAGCTTGCGCGTGATACGGTTCCACAGGTTCTCGTATCCCGGCGGCTGCTCGGGAGACAGGTTCAGGTTGTCGATGGCGAGAGCCTGCGTCATTCCGCCGATCATGGCGAAGAAGACGATGCTCAGGACGATTTTTTTCCACTGTTTCATTTGGTACTCCTTGAGGGTTGTCTGAGTATATTCTTGAAAAAGTATCGTTTTTTTTGGTGTTTTCACTGGAAAAATTCGAAAACGCGTTTAATATATTCTAGTATCCTTCATCAATCAAGTTGAATTCTTGATTTTTTTTGATTTTTTTCGAAAAAAAACGGGATTCATCTGCAAATAACGTCTGAAAGGGCAAAAATAATGCCGCAAAATGAAAAAAAATTGAAAAAAAGTCGGAAGGAGACTCTCCCGCACCCGAGTCTGACCCTTCTTTCCCGCAGCCATACCGAGTACCCCGATACCCCGGACAAGGCGAGACTCGAATCCTTTATCAATGCTTATCCCGAACGCGACTATGAGATCCTGTTCGACTGCCCCGAATTCACGAGCCTGTGCCCCGTGACCGGGCAGCCAGACTTCGGACATATCCGTGTCCGCTACATCGCGGACAAGCTGTGCATCGAAAGCAAATCCCTCAAGCTCTACCTCTATTCCTTCCGCAACCACCATACGTTCCACGAGGAAGCCGTCAACCGCATCCTCTCCGACATGGCGAAGGCCTGCAAGCCGCGATGGATGGAGGTCTGCGGCGAGTTCCGCCCGCGCGGAGGCATCGCCCTGACCATCACCGCGACCGAGGGTAAGAAGCCCGGATCCGGCAAATAAACACAGACTATATTAGAACCTATTAAGGAGATAATTCAATTGAACCAGAATACACAGTCTTTCGTGGTGATCGAGGGCGGCGGCGCGACTTCCGCGTCCGGCTTCGAAGCCGCCGGCGTCACCTGCGGACTCAAACGGAGCGGCAAGGCCGACCTCGCCCTCCTTTACTCCAGGACCGGATGCAACAGCGCCGGGACCTTTACTTCGAACCTCTTCCCCGCCGCGCCGGTCGTGCTCTGCAAAGAACGCGTCGCCTGCGGCGCCGGTATCCGTGCCGTGGTCGTGAACAGCGGCGTGGCGAACGCCTGCACGGGCGAGCTCGGCATGGAGAATGCGCGCGCGGTCGCGAAACTCGCCGCCGAAGCGCTCGGAATTGATGAACGTCAGGCGCTGTCCTGCTCCACGGGCAGGATCGGCGTCCAGCTCCCGATGGACAAGCTCGCCGCCGGGATCAAAGCCGCCGCAGCAGCGAAAAAGCCGAACGGAGGCCATGAGGCCGCGCTCGCGATCATGACGACCGACACGCGTCCGAAGGAATGCGCCGTGAGCTTCCTGCTTGACGGGAAGAAGGTGACGGTCGGCGGCATGACCAAGGGCGCCGGCATGATCGCGCCGCACATGTATCCCGCCGTCCCGCATGCCACGATGCTCTGTTTCCTCACGACCGACGTTTCCGCGTCCGACGCCGACCTCACGCGTTTCCTGGCCGACGCCGTCGACGTTTCGTTCAACCGCATTACGGTCGACAACGACATGAGCACGAACGACACCTGCATCCTGCTGGCGAACGGCGAATCCGGCGCGAAGGTCGCGTATGACGGTTCCAATGCGGCGCGTCTCTTCGCCGACGCGCTCCGGCATGTGGTCCAGACGCTCGCAAAGGGCATGGTCATGGACGGGGAAGGTTCCTCGAAGTTCGTCGAAGTCCTCGTGACCGGCGCGAAGGACGCCGCCCAAGCCCATGTCTGCGCGAAGGCCATCGCCGACTCCATGCTTTGCAAGACCGCCTGGTTCGGCTGCGATCCGAACTGGGGACGCATCCTCGCCGCCGCAGGCTATTCCGGCGCGCAGTTCCGCCCGGAAGACGTCTCGCTGGACTACAATGACAAGCCGGTCGTGCGCGGCGGCATGGACGCGGGGACCCCGGAAGCCGAGCTCTCCGAGCTGATGAAAACCGGCAGCTTCACCGTTCACATCGACCTCGGCGCGGGCGTCGCGTCCGATACCATGTGGACCAGTGACATCACCTACGACTACGTCAAGATCAACGCGGACTACCATACCTGATTCCGCCAGACATATTTAAGGAATAACGATCATGAATCTGAACTATAAGGAAGACCTCATCCACAAGGCGGACGTCCTCATGGAGGCGCTCCCCTACATCCAGCAGTTCCGCGATTCCATTGCCGTCATCAAGTTCGGCGGCAGCGCCATGGAGGACCCGGAACTTACCGCCCGCACCATGCGCGACATCGTGATGCTCGAAGCCATCGGCATGAAGGTCGTCGTCGTGCACGGCGGCGGAAAGGCCATCACCGCCCGCCTGAAGGAACTCAACATCGAGACGAAGTTCGTGAACGGCCTCCGGTTCACCGACGCCGCGACCATCGAGGTCGTGGACGATGTGCTGCACAACCAGGTCAACCGCGCCCTCGTGGACGCCATTCTCAAGACCGGCGGCATCGGCGCGCAGATCTCCGGCAAGCGGATCCTCCGCTGCGAAAAGACGCTTTCGCGCGATCCGGTTACTGGCGAAGAGTCCGATGTCGGATTCGTCGGCCGCGTGATCGGCGTCGACGCGCGTCCCATTCTGGACTCCCTCAACTTCCGCATCATCCCGGTCATCACCCCGCTGGCTATGGACTTCCACGGGCAGCCCTACAACATCAATGCCGACCTCGCCGCATGCGAGATCGCAATGGCTCTTCACGCCCGCAAGCTCGTCTTCATCAGCGACGTCCCCGGCGTGCTCCGCGACCCGAAGGACGAATCCACGCTCATTTCCGAGATCCGTACCTCCGCGGTGCCCGGCCTGATCGAATCCGGCGTTCTCTCCGGCGGCATGCTCCCGAAGATCCGCAGCTGCGTCAACGCCATCGAAAACGGCGTCACGCAGGTCCACATGGCCGACGGACGCCTGCCTCACTCGCTCCTGCTCGAAATCTTCACGAACACCGGCGTCGGCACCCAGATCATCAAGGGATGAACGCCTCCGGTCCCACGGCTTCGGCGAACTCCGGCCTCCAGCGTCGGCTCGCGCATGCCCTCGTCCTGACGGCGGCATTCCTCTGCGCGCTGTTTGCGTCCGCATGCTCCACGCCCCGGGAATATCCCCGGACGGAAGCTGGGGTCCGGCAGCTTCTCCAGGACTTCGCCGACGACTACATCCGCGACACGCGCAGCGTAGGGATCGTCGTCGGCGCGATCCTGCCGGACGACACGGAACTGACAGCAGTTTCCGGGCGGTCCGACGTCCTCGACCCTGAGAAGGAATTGACGCCCGACACCATCTTCCCGATCGGCTCCCTCACGAAGAACATGGTCTTCGAAATGGTGGAGGAGCTGGAGCGCACCGGGCAGGCCGATTTGGATACGCCGCTGAAGGACTGCCCCGGACTGGACCTGCCGCCGGAATATGATGAAATTACCGTCCGCGACCTGCTTCTGCACCGGTCCGGGCTTCCGCGCGAAAGCTATACGCTCACCAACCTCTGGCCGGTCATTTCCGCCGAAATCTGGGACTCGAACGTCTACGAGAACTTCTGCTCGCGCGAAGGTCTGATCGAGACGCTTTTCAACTCCGAATGCCGGTCCGCCGTCTCGCATCCCCGGAGCCGTTACAGCAACCTCGGCTACGGCCTGCTCGGACTCGCGCTGGAATCCCTTACGGGAGAACCCGTCCCCGACCTCATGGAACGCACGATTATCCGTCCGTGGGGGCTTCGCGACACTTCGTTCGGGCCGCCGGAAGGCAAGGGGAACCGCATCGCGGGGACGCATTCCGGCGACATCCCGTTTTTCTGGCTCCGCGGACGGCATGTGCGCTCCCACTACCTCGGCGAAGGCCTTCGCACTGCGGGCGGCGTGTGGTCGAGCGCGTCCGACCAGATGCTCTGCCTCTGCAAATACCGCGAACGTTTCCTCGCCATGGACAGGGAACACCCCTTCGACGGCCCGCCCGGGGAAGAGGAAGTGCACTACAACTATTACCTCGTCGATTCGCCCGCGGGACATCGGTGCCTCATCCGGTACGGCATGACGTTCGGCGTGGCATCGTTTTTCGGCATTGACCTCGACACCCGCACGGCGATCCTGATCCTCCGCAACAACTGCGACTGGCCGGACAGCGTCGGCATGGATCTGCTGGAGCGCCTCGAACAGGTGATCCCGGACGCGGAATCATGGAATAATAATCTCCGGTCCGCTGAGGATGTGGAATCTGTCTGAAGCTTCTTTCGAGTAGAAAGCCCGTTTAAGAGACGATCGTTCCGGCGGAGAAATCGCCGGTCAGGACGCGCCCGAGGGCGCCGGGCTCTTCGAACTTGCAGACGACGATCGCGAGGTTGTTGTCGGCGCAGAGGGAGAACGCCGCGGCGTCCATGATCTTGTAGTGTCCCTCGATGGCCTGCCGGAACGAGAGTTCATCGAACTTCTTTGCTGCCGGATCCTTCATCGGATCGGCGGTGTAGATGCCGTTGACCTTGGTGGCCTTCACGAGAGCCTGGCAGTTGGATTCCAGCGCGCGGAGTGCGGCGGTGGTGTCCGTGGTGAAGAAGGGGCAGCCGGTGCCGCCCGCATAGATCACGATCTCCCCGCGGGACAGCTGGTCGAGTGCGGCATCGCGGTCGAAACGCGGCGCGAAGGGGCGCAGATCGGACGAAGCATGGATGTTGACCGGGATGTCGGCCTTTTGGAACGCGTCTTTCAGGCGCAGGGCGTTCATGACGGTGCCGAGCATGCCCATGTGGTCCGCGGTTACGCGGTCCATGCCGACGGCGGATCCGCCGCGCCAGATGTTTCCCGCGCCGACGACGAGCGCGATCTGCACGCCGAGTTCGCGGGCTTCGGCGATGCGTGCGACGGTTGCTTCCACGGCGGCGGGATCGTAGCCGAATTCACGGTCGCCCTTGAGGGCTTCGCCGCTGATCTTGAGGAGGACGCGCTGATAACGAAGTTTGGATGCCATAACTGCTCCCGGTTGATCGTGAAGAAATAAAAACAGAATTAGTATATCACTGATTCGGGCGTTCGTCAAGTGAAGAGACGCTTTTTCTTTTATCTCTTTTTCCGCATGGTTTCTCCTGTTTCCCGCTTTAAATCCCCGGTTTGCGTTGTATATTAAGATATACGAACTTTCCGGCATTCCCCGCCACGGTGCGGTTCCCCGCGGCCGGACTTGATTTCATGAAGAACAATCGGAGAAACTGTATGGATACGGGAAAAATAATCCTTTCCGCTGCATTGTCGGCGGTTCTGTGTGTCCTGCAGGCCGCTGCGCCGGAACTGGATCTGGAAAAGGATTACAAGCAGGAAATCGCCCTGTACCGCTTCCGCCCGGACCAAACACGCTCTCTCCGGCGCGATCCTGACGGTCCGCCCGTATCCGAAAACAGGCTGAAGGAATCGGTCGCAGCGTTTTATGCCCGGCTGCATGTGCTGGATCCCGGATTCCTGAAACGGTTCAAGATCAGGGACGTTGTTTTCAAGGATACCGTGTACGACCGCGACGGCAATGCGTTTCAGATGCGCCGGGTGGAGAGCGTTCTTTTTCTGGATGCCGACCTGGACGACAAGCAGTTTTACTCGAATCTGTTTTACCAGCAGCTGCCCGTGATTCCGCGGTCGTACCTCGAACACTGGAACAAGCTCAACCCGGACGGGTTTTCGTATGAGGCCGCCAGGGGAAAGCTTTCCGGGAATGCGCAGAAGAGGCTCGAAGCCGTCCTGTCCGAGTGGGACAGCCATTTCGTCAGCCGGGCGTCGATGTATTCGACGGAAATGGACATGGCGCAGACTTTCATGTACATGGTCATGAAGGGGCCGGATGCCACGGCGTTTGTGAAGAAGAACAGCCCGAACGTGCAGAAGAAGTTCGATATGATCGCCGAGATCCTGGAATCGGTCAAGGCGACCGAACGCGGCTACATGGCCACTCTTCTCACGGACGACCTTCCCAAGCTCAAATCCTATGTGCCGTACGCGCTTTCCGTGCGCCTTGAACGCGAATACTCCGGCATATGGACGTCGTGGAAGAATGCGGCCGAGGAGAAAGACGGTGCGAAACCTGAGTCGACCCGAAAGATCGGCGATCCGGTCGAAGTCGCCGGACGCACAGTCAATCCGCTCATCCTCTCGCTTGAGACGAAGAATGCCGGACTGTTCGGCATCCTGATGGAGAACAAAGTCGATCCGAACGTCGTCAATGACAAAAAGGTCAGCGCGCTGATGCTTGCGATCGCAAACAACGACCCGGAACAGGTGAAGGCGCTGCTTGATGCCGGCGCGAAAGTCACGCAGGAGGCTGCCCGCGCGGGCACGGCGTCCGGCGTCAATGCGGAGATCGTGAAACTGATGAAAACCTATTTGCCTGGCGTCCGAGAATCGGCCCCGCCCGGGAAAAAACAGGCGGACGAGGTTTCCGGCAGGAACGAAACTGCGGACGAGAAGCTGTCCCGGCGCCTTCATGAAATGAAATTCGAACACCTTGATCTTAAAGAAGCCGATGTAGCGAACATCGTTCTGCTCCTTCAAAAGAGAAGCAAACAGCTGGATCCTGCCGGCAAAGGGATCCAGATCAGCCTGCCGCAAAGATATTCCGGGACGGATATCACGCTTGTCACCGAAGATATCTCCCTGTACGAAATGCTTCAGCTCATCTGCAGGAATACCGGCCTTGAAATTCGGCTGGAAGGTCCGAACAGGGTATTCTTGGTCAACCCGGATCAGGAACAAAAGGAAACCGGAAAGAACGGTTCCGCGAGGAAAAACAGGTAAAACGGTGCGCGCATGAACTGGGAATCGTCTGAACTCATCTGCTGTGACGCGCCCGCCGGACTGGCGGACCACGGCATCCGCGACGTCGCTTTCGCGATCGGCACGTTCGACGGTCTGCACCGAGGCCATGTGGCGGTCGTCCGGGCCATGCTGGAGGAGAGCCGCCGCCTGGACGCGGTTCCGGCCGTCCTGACATTTTACCCTCATCCGCGCGCCGTCCTGACGCCGGACAATCCGCCCCCGCTTCTGATGTCGCGCGAACGCAAGCTCAGCATTCTGGCATCGCTCGGCGTCCGTGCCGTCGTGTCCCTGCCGTTCACGAAGGATTTTGCGGCGCTTTCGCCCGAGGATTTTCTGTCCCGCTGTCTGCTTTCCGGTCCGGTCCGCGTCCGCGGCGTCTGCGCCGGTTCCATGTGGCGGTTCGGCGCGCGTTGCGCCGGAGACATCGCATTTCTGGAAAAGCGTGCCGCCGAGCTCGGTTTTGTCTGCCGTGCGGTCCCGGAGATTCGCGACGGAGGCGTTGTCGTGAGCAGCACGAAGATCCGCGAGGCGCTCGCTTCCGGCGACGTGACGTTCGCCGCGCGATGCCTTGGCCGGCGGCCCGCCGTTTCGGGCGTAGTCGTGAACGGGTACGGCGTCGCGGGGAACACCCTGCACTGTGCGACGGCGAACCTGGACGTGCGCTGCGGCATGCTTCCCGCGAACGGCGTTTATGCGGCTTTCGCGGTCGTGGGAAACGACCGTTTTCCTGCCGTGGTGAACATCGGCGTCGCGCCGACGTTCGATTCCTACGGCAATGGCGGGCGGGTCCGCGTGGAGGCGCATCTGCTGGTGGACGGCGCACCCGATCTCTACGGACGGGAAATGGCGCTCGGATTCGCCGCCCGCATCCGCGGCGAACGGAAATTCGGCTCGCCGGAGGAACTCGCCGCACGCATCCCGGAGGACATCCGGCTTGCCCGCGCCGCATTGAATGAACAAGCTCAATCTTCCGCAAAGGAGGAATAAAACACCCATGAATCCAGACAGTCACAACCTTTATTCGATCAGCGACCTGGCCGAGCAGGTCGGCGTGCCCCGGACGACCATCACCGACTGGCTCGGCAAATATGCCCGGTTCATCGAGCTTCAGACGCAGGGGCGCCGCCGTTTCTATACGGAACGCACCCTCTCCGTCCTCTGCAAGGTCGCCGAACTTCGTACCGCCGGTCGGTCCATCGGCGACATCGACGGCGAGCTGGAACGCATCTTCCCCGTCCATCCCACCGTGGAGCCGCCGGAATCCTCCGGAGCCGCCTCCAATGCATCCGCGCCGGAACAGGAGGCCGCGGATCCGGGACCGCAGGGCTATCCCATGGTGAAACAGGAGAATCCCGACGAGCTGTACGATCTGCTCGGCGCGAAGTTCGCCGACCTGTGCGACGCCATGAGCGCGGTCGACCGGAAGGCCGACGCTTCCGCCCGGCGTCTGCGTCTGATGCTTGCCGTGGCGGTCATGATTATTGTGGTTTTGGCGGGGTTCCTGGCGCTTTTCTACGTCAATTTCCTCGTCCAGCGCGACAATACTGCTGCGAGCCGCGATGCCGCGTCCGCCATTGCCGCGCTCTCCGCAGGGTCGGAATCGAGGGAGAATGCCCTCCGCGCCGACGTCGGCGGCCTGTCCGGCAGCGTGTCCGGGCTCGCGGGCAGCGTATCCGGCATGGAGGGACGCGTATCCGGCATGGAGGGACGCGTGTCCGGCATGAACGACGAACTTCAAAAGATACGGGCAGACCTTCCCGCTCAGCGTGCGGCGTTCGAGGCGGCCATTGAGGAGATGAAACGGAGCAGCGGCTCGGCGATGGAGGCGCAGCAGGCGCGGTTCGAAGCGCAGATCGCACTTGAAAAGGAACAGTTCGCCGCCGAACGCCTCAAGCTCCTTCATCAGATCGACACCCTTCAGGAACGCCTGAACCAGGCCGTTTCCGGCGAACCCGCCCGTGAGGAAGAACTCCGTAAACTCCGTGACGAACTCGCCGCCCAGATCGAACGCGGCAAGGAGGTTGAAAAACTCAATGAGGAGCTTGACGTGGCATCCGGCAGGATCGCGGACCTCCGGGAGAAGAACCAGGCGCTGAAAGACGACCTCGCCGCCGCAAACAAGCGAGCCGATGCCGAGGCGGAAGCGCGGAAGAAGGCCGAAGCCGACGCGGCAAACGCCCGGCGTTCCGCCACGCCTGTTCAGAATAATTCGATCCCGCAGTTCGGCGGATATCCCTCCCAGGGAATGTGATAACAAGGAGATCCCGCTATGAATTTACTGCCGATCCCGCCCGGAATGGAAACCGAAGCCTTTGTGATGGATTCCGGCGCGCTGCGCGACGTGCCGGAACTGGTCCGCCGCTGTTTTCAGTCGCGCCGTCCCTGGATCGTGGCCGATGAAAACACCTGGAAGGCCGCCGGGGCCGCCCTGTTCGACATCCTGAAGGCCGCCGGACTCGACCCGCACGAGCCTTTCATCTTCCCCGCCGTTCCGATGATCCATGCGGACAACGCGCTGACTCCGCGCCTGACCGAAGCCATGCCGTTCGACTGCGTGCCGGTTTCGGTCGGCGGCGGCACGATCAACGACCTCGTGAAACGCGCCTCGGCGGTCACGCGCCATCGTTATCTCTGTGTCCCAACGGCAAGTTCCGTGGACGGTTACACGTCCTATGGCGCGGCCATGACGGACAACGGACTGAAAAAGACGCTGCCCTGCCTTGCCCCGCTTGCGGTCGCAGCCGATACCGACGTCCTGAAAGCCGCGCCCGCTCCGATGGCCGCTTCCGGTTACGCCGACCTGACCGCAAAGGTCGCGGGCGGCGCGGACTGGGTGATCGCCGACGAGCTCGGGATCGAGCCGATCCGCGCCGATGTGTGGGATCTGGTTCAGAAGGACCTGCGCAAATGGATCTCCGATCCCGCCGACATCGGCGCGATCTTCCTGGGGCTTGCCGCGACGGGCTACTCCATGCAGATGTACCGGGAATCCCGTCCCGCCAGCGGCGCCGAGCATATGATCAGTCACCTTTGGGAGATGGAGAACCTCATGTTCGAGGGCGTTCCCGTGTCGCATGGCTTCAAGGTCGGCATCGGCACGCTCGCCTCCACTGCGCTTATGGAATGGCTTTTCGTCGGCCATGATGCCGCCTGGGCGCGTGTCAACGCACGTCCGCCCCGGACTGAATCCGAACGCCGCGCCGAGGTCGATGCACTGCTTTCCCGCGGGTGCTACGGCGCGAAGACCGGAGAGATCGCGATGGGCAAATTCCTGACCGGAAAGGCTCTGGACGGACGCCGCGAGCTGATTTTCGCCCACTGGGACGCCCTTGCGAAACGTACCGCCGAGTGCCTGATCCCGTTCGGCAAGCTGAAGGACATGTTCCGTGCCGCGTCCTGTCCGGTCACGCCCGCGGAAATCGGCCTTGACGCCGCCCAGTTCAGCCACGGCATCCTGGCGGCCCAGCTGATCCGGAACCGCTACACGATCCTGGACGTGCTGGATGAGCTCGGTCTTCTGCCGGAAGCCGCGGACGCCGTCATGCATCTTATGACCGTCCAACCTTGATTTTTCGCAAATTCATGCTATTGTAAACAAATCTTTTTTCCGGACAACCGGGAACCTAACACAAGCAAACCGAACCGAGGACGAGAAAACCATGACGATCAGAAATCTTCTGCCGGGCCTGGCCCTTGCCGTATGTGCCGTCCCCGTTCTGCATTCGTATCCGGCTGCGGCCGACGAACCGGCAGCCGCGGTCACGTCCGCCGCCGTCCCGATTCCCCTGCCGGGCACGCGCATTGATTCGGTCCTGGTGTCCGTGAACGGTGAACCGATCACCCTGCTGGACGTGATCCTTGAGACCGGAAGCCGCGAGAAGGAGCTTGCCGGCATTTATTCGGGCGAGCGCCTGTTCTCCGAAACGCGCAAGCTCCGCGAGGAAACGGTCGAGCAGATCGTGACCCGCAAGCTCATTTACGAGAAATACAAGACGGCCCCGTTCGACATCCCGCGCCAGGAGATCGAGAATCTGCTGGACGAATTCGTGCGCACCAGCGGCGCGGAATCCCGTACTGCCCTCGAAAAAAGCCTTCTGCCATTCGGCATCACGCCGGAACGCCTCCGTGAACAGGCCAAGGAACGGATCGCCGTCGAGGTGCTCCTGATGCGCGACTGCAACCACCACGTGGACGTCACCCCGAAGGAAGTATACGAGGATTACAAGGCCCACCCGGAAAAATGGACCATCCCGGAAAAGATATCGCTTCAGCTGCTTCAGATCAATGTGACCGCCGGTTCCGCGGGCGGCGATCCGGGAGCAGTCGTCAAGTCGATCCGCAAGGAGCTTGACGAGGACTCCTCCCAGAAGAATTTCACGCGTCTCGTGCTTGAGAAATCCGACGGCGCGACTGCTTCTTCGGGAGGCATCACCGAGGGCGCCGAACGGAACAAGCTCCGTCCGGAATTCATCGAAGCGCTGAAAGACAAAAAGGAAGGCGACGTGGTCGGACCTATTGAAGCGCCCGAGGCGTTCTTCTTCCTTCGTGTCATCGGCATCGAACCGGCCAAGCTCATTCCGTTCAGCCAGGCCAACCGCGAGGTGCGCGAAGCCCTGTATAAGGTGAAAGCCGCCGAGAAGCGCAAAGAATATGAAGAACAGATCCGGCGGGATGCTGTGATCCGCCGCTTTTACTACTGATGCGGAATCTCTACATCCACGTGCCGTTTTGTGCCGGGAAGTGCGATTACTGCGCGTTTTATTCCGAGCCTGCGCCCGACGGCGCGCTGATCCGCCGGTGGCTCGATCGCATCCTTTTTCAACTCGAAGAGAATGTCCCGCGCCTCGGAGCTGCCGAAACCGTCTATTTCGGAGGCGGTACGCCGTCGCTTCTGCCGGAAGATATTCTGTTGCGCCTCTTTGCCGCCGTCCGCGAAGCGGCGCCTGCCGCCAATGAGGTTTCCATTGAGGCGAACCCTTTTACCGTCACGCCGGAAAAGGCTGCCGTCCTGGCCTCGTTCGCAAACCGCGTTTCGCTGGGTGTTCAGTCGTTCGATCCCGTTCTGCGGGAAGCAATCGGCCGCCGAAACCATCCGGGGCCGGGTCCGGAGGAAGCGGTTCGGAACCTGCGGGAAGCCGGACTCCGCAACCTCGGGCTTGACCTGATGTACGGACTGCCAGGGGAAACGCCCGAACTGTGGCGGCGCGACCTGGCGCGCGCGCTTGAACTCGATCCCGAGCATATCTCGGCATACAGTGTTACGCCCGAACCCGGTACGCCGTTCGCCGACAGAATCGCCGGCAGGAGAGAGGACGACGCCCTCTCCGAAACCATGTGGGAACAGGCCGGCGTGACCCTCGGAGGTGCGGGCCTTCCCCGGTACGAGATCAGCAATTACGCGCGTCCCGGCTTCGAGTCGCTTCACAATTCCAACGTCTGGCACGGACAGACCTATCTCGGGCTCGGTCCTGCCGCCTGTTCGTTTGATGGGACCGACCGCTGGACGCAGGTTTCCGACTTGCGGGCATGGCTGGACGGCGCGCCGCCGGAAATCGACCGTATCCCGAGGCGGGCGCGCCACGGCGAAATCCTGATGATGGGGCTTCGCACCGTACGGGGCTGGACGCGGCGGGAGTTCGAAGCAGCGGCTGGGTGTTCGTGGGACGAATTCACGGACCAGCTGAATGAACTTGCGGAACGCGGCCTCGTGACGCTCTCGGAGGACGCCGTCGCGCCCACGGAACGTGGCCTGGCGTTCTGGAACGACGTTGCGGAATCGCTTGTTTTTTCCTCGTGAATTTGCATTTTGTGCGGGATGATGGTATATTACAAAGTTATATTTTACTGACACAAGGATATTCAACATGAAATCTGACCTCGAAATAGCGGCCGGCGTCCCCTGCCGTCCGATCTCGCAGATCGCCGCCTCGATCGGCCTCTCCGAAACGGATTATGCCCCGTACGGGCGCAATAAAGCCAAGCTCGAACCGGGTGTACTCGAACGCCTCGCCGGGAAGCCTGACGGACATCTCATCCTCGTGACCGCGATCACGCCGACTCCGGCGGGCGAAGGAAAAACGACCACGACCATCGGCCTGACCGACGCGCTCCGGCGCCGCGGGAAAAAGGCGGTTGCCGCGATTCGCGAGCCCTCCCTCGGACCCGTCTTCGGACGCAAGGGCGGCGCGGCGGGCGGCGGCTGGGCGCAGGTCATCCCGATGGAGGACATCAATCTGCATTTCACGGGCGACTTCCATGCCGTTTGCGCGGCGAACAATCTGCTGGTCGCCATGACGGATAACCATATCTTCCACGGGAATGCGCTTCAGATCGACCCGGATCGCGTGGTGCTGAAACGCTGCCTGGACATGAACGACCGCGCCCTGCGCCATATCGAGCTGCAAACAAAGGGAAAAGGCGGATACGTCCGCCAGGCCGGATTCGAGATCACGGCGGCTTCCGAACTGATGGCCGTGCTCTGCCTGGCGTCCGGCATTGCCGACCTCAAACGCCGCATCGCGGACGTGATCGTGGCGTACAATGTCCACGGCGAACCCGTCACCGCGGGCGATCTCCACGCCGCCGAAGCCGCGGCTGTCCTGCTGAAGGAGGCGATCAAGCCGAACCTCGTGCAGACGCTGGAAGGGACGCCCGTCCTGATCCACGGCGGTCCCTTCGCGAACATCGCGCACGGCTGCAACTCCCTGCTGGCGACCCGGCTTGCTCTCAAGCTCGCCGACTACACGGTCACGGAAGCCGGGTTCGGCGCCGACCTGGGCGCGGAGAAGTTCATCGACATCAAATGCCGTCTCGGCGGTCTCAACCCCGCCGCGGCCGTGCTTGTTGTCACGATCCGTGCGCTGAAGATGCACGGCGGCCTCGCAAAGAACGAGCTGGAACACGAAGACCTCGCCGCGCTCGAACGCGGCCTCCCGAACCTGCTCCGCCATCTCGACAACCTCGTAAACGTCTTCCGGCTCCCCGCGGTCGTCGCCGTGAACAGGTTCCCCGCCGACACGCAGGCCGAACTCGATCTCGTCATGGACGCATGCGCTTCCATGGGCGTCCGCACCGTGCTTTCCGAAGTCTGGGCAAAGGGCGGAGAAGGCGGCCTTGAACTCGCCGACGTTGTGATGGAGCTCTGCGAAAGGAACGCCAATGCGGAAACGGAATTCGTTTATCCGCTCGAAGGCATGTCCCTGCGGGAGAAGCTCAATACGATCGTCCGTCGCGTCTATCGCGGACGCGGCGCCGTCTTCACGGAAGAGGCGGAACGCCAGCTGGAACTGCTTGCGAAATACGGCGGAGACTCCATACCCGTCTGTGTTGCCAAGACGCCCTACAGCTTTACCGGGGATCAGTCGCTCGCCGGCGCGCCGGAGGGATTCGATCTGCTGATCCGCGACCTGAAGATCTCCGCCGGTGCGGGTTTCGTTGTGGCCCTCGCGGGAGACATTATGACGATGCCCGGTCTGCCGTCCTCGCCCGCCGCGGAGCGCATCCATATCGCGGACGACGGTACGGTCGACGGCCTTTTCTGATTTCGTTTCCGTACGCATATCCGGTACGAAGTCGCACTTTTTTTCACGGGAAGACAAGGTTTTTCCGGCGCAACATCTTGCAAAAGTGTGATTTTATGCTATATTATTTTTTTGACTTTAATCCGCAACCCATCAGCAAACGGAGAAAATATCATGGCAATGTATGATGCCGCAGACCTGAAGAAAGGTCTCAAAGTTGAAATCGACGGCCAGCCGTACGTCATCACCGATTTTGAATTCTGCAAGCCCGGCAAGGGCACCGCGCTCTACCGCTGCAAGCTGAAAAGCATGATCAACGGCAGCACGATGGACCGCACCTACCGCCCCGTCGACAAGGTCGGCATCCCGAACCTCGAAGAACGCGACATGTACTATTCCTACCACGACGGCCAGAACTACGTCTTCAGCGATGCCGAGACCTACGAAGAGATCTCCATCAACGAGGAAGCCCTCGGCAAGCGCACCTACTTCCTGATCGAGGAAGCCCTCTGCCAGGGACTGTTCTTCAACGGCAAGCTCATCGACATCACCCTCCCGACCTTCATCGAGAAGGTGGTTGCCGAGACCGAACCCGGCGTCCGCGGCGACACCGCCAGCTCCAACGTGATGAAGCCCGCCAAGACCGACAACGGCTACGACGTCATGGTCCCGCTCTTCATCAACGTCGGCGACACGATCCGCATCGACACCCGCACCGGAGAATACGCCGAACGCGTCAGCAAGGGCTGACAAAAGGCTGAACCGTGGACCCCTTTACCCGGCTTCAGCAGACCGTCGCGGCGCTGAAATTTCGCGCCCGCGTGCTGGCCGCGGTCCGGGCAGGGTTCGACAAACGCGGTTTTACCGAGGTCACGACCCCGGTCCGCATCGCAGCGCCCGCGGCGGAGGAGTATATCGACGCTCCCCCGTCGGGCGCGTTCTTTTTGCGCACTTCCCCCGAACTCGAGATGAAGCGGCTGCTCTGCGCGGGCATGGACCGCATCTACCAGATCGGGCCGTGTTTCCGGGCGGGCGAACGCGGCAGATTGCACCGCACCGAGTTCGATATGCTCGAATTCTACATGGCGCACGCCGACTACTTGGAGCTGCTGGAAACGATCCGTTCGATCATTATTGAGGCTGCCATCTCATGCACTGGCGGCACGAAGATCAAATCCCGCGGCTATGAGGTCGAACTGGGCGGCGAATGGACTTTGCTCCCCGTTCGCGAGGCGTTTCAAAGGTTCGCCGGCGTCTCCGCCGACGAGGTCGCGGAACAGGAATCGGTGTTCGAGGAAATTCTTGTGGAAAAAGTCGAGCCGAATCTGCCGAAGGACCGTCCGTGCGTGCTTATCGACTATCCGGTCCGTTTCGGGGCGTTTGCCCGCGCGAAAGCATCCGATCCGACCCTCGCCGAACGCTGGGAGGTCTATGTGGCGGGCGTCGAGCTGGCGAATACCTACAGCGAGCTGATCGACCCGGTCGTCCAGCGGGAACGGTTCGCTGCCGCCCGCGCCACGCGCAAGCGCCTCGGCCTCACGGAGTACCCGGAGCCGACGGCGTTTCTGGATGCGATCGACCGCGGGATGCCGCCCGCTGCCGGGTCCGCGCTCGGATTCGACCGTCTCGTGATGCTCCTTGCCGGGGCGGATTCCCTGTCGCAGATCGACTTCCCGCTTGACGACGAGCCGGAACCATGAAGATTCTGTTCGTCATCGCCCGGTATTTCCCCTACAGCGGCCTTCAGACGGATTTCCTGCGCGCCGCCGAGGCAGCCGCGGACCGCGGGCACGATGTGACCTGTCTGGTCGGATCGTGGGAGGGCGAACATCCGGCTGATCTCAGGATTCTGACCGCGCCGGTTCCCGGCACCTCCGAGGCCGACGACCTCGACGCGCTGGAG
>JBGUKN010000094.1:0-18191 GCA_045114455.1 Victivallales bacterium | reverse complement strand
ACGATACGGAAGCTGATCCAGTTCTTTCCGCCAGTTCGTTTCAGTCTGATCTTTACCATAACGGTTTTTCCTTTGTCTTTACCAGTGGTTCGACTGCGTCGTTCGACGCTCACGCGTTGTTCGCTTACCGCAGTGCGCGTGACTCAATGCGGTATAAAAGTCAATTAATATACAGCCTGTTCCCGTTTTTTTCAAATCGATTTCCGCATTTCTTTCCGCCTTTTTTCGCGTTTTCACGGCTTTTTGCGTCAGAACCATGCGGACAGGATCGCGCCCGCGACGGCGGAACCGAGCAGAACGGCGGTGGCCGGGACCTTCGTCTTCAGCATCAGCACGACCGCCACGCCGCAGATCAGCACGCCAGCGGGAGAAACGGAGAACCCTTCGGGAAAGACGGGACGTTCGAACTTGAACAGCGCGCCAAGCGACTCCCACGGGATCGTCTGCGTGAAGATCGACATCCCGAAGAAGATCGTCACGGCGAACATGATCAGCGCGACCGCCGCCAGGCGCGTCCCCTTCAGCATGCCTTTCACGAGGAACGTTTCCTTCCAGCGGTTGATGCCAGCCGACGCGGAGCACCCGATCAGGATGGTCGGCACGACCAGCCCCAGCGACGCCGCCAGCGAACCGAAGAAACCTTCGTTCACATACCCGACATAGGTCGCGGTGTTCAGCCCGACCGGGCCGGGCGTGACCTGCGCCACGGAGAGCAGGTTGCCGAATTCGCTCATCGTGAGGACCTGCTCCCGATCAACGAATTCCGCCGTCAGGAGCGGGATCAGCATGTAGCCGCCGCCGAAACACAGCACGGAGAACTTGCAGAACTGGAAAAACAGGACGATGCAGTGGTTCATTTTGCGTCGCCTCCGTCTTTGTCCGATTCAGCGGATTGTTCAACCGGCTTCCCGCCGTCCGCCGTCTGCTCCGCCTGCGCCATGCGGCGCGTCTGCCACCACACATAGCACCAGCCGAACGGGACCGCCGCCAGGATCAGCAGTGCGGGACTCACCTTCATGATCGCGAGTATGAAGAAGACCAGCACCACGGCATATTCGAGCGGGGTCTTCACGGTCCGGCGGAACATCCGGCAGCCGGTGACGAGGATCATGCCCGTAACGCCCGCGCGGATCCCGGCGAAAATGCCGAGCAGATAGCGGTTTTTCGGGTCAAGATGCGGAAACAGCGACGCGATGATCAGGATGACCGTGAAGGGCGGCGTGACGGCTCCCGCCGCGGCGGCAAGCGCGCCGGGCACTCCGCCGATCTTCATGCCGATGTACACGGCGGAATTGATCGCGATGATGCCGGGGACCGTCTGCGTGAGCGCGGTCATGTCCAGCAGCTCCTCGCGCGTCAGAAGCTTATGCTTGACGACGAATATCTCCTCGATGACGGGGAGCATGGCGAGGCCGCCCCCGACCACGAGCGCGGTGATGCGGAAAAACGAGCAGTAGAGCAGCAGGAGGCGTCTGGCCCTGGACAAAGTCTGAACTTCCGGTTCCATGCGGCTCCCCCCTTCCCCGCCTCAGAGCTTTACGCCGAACAGACGTTCCGCATTCTTATAGAATATCTTTTCGAACTGGTCTTCCGTCAGATCCAGCGTGCGCGCCTCGGCGATGCCGTCGCGGTGGGACAGCGCGGGATAGTCCGTCGCCCACAGGACGCGGTCGACGCCATGCGCCAGGATCATGCGCGTGACCTCGTGCGGCGGCAGCTTAAAGAAGGTGCTGGAAGTGTCGAACCAGACGTCGCGCCCGACGAGATGCTTCCAGGATTCGTCCCAGACGCTGTATCCGCCCATGTGCGCGGCGATGACGTTTTTGAGGTGCGGGAAATGGTCCAGCATGTTCGCGAGGCGTTTCGGGGAGGAATAATCGCTGCATGCGTCGCCGACGTGGAACAGGATCGGCATTTCCGGCGGGATCAGTTCGTACAGGCGCATCATTTTGGGCTCGTCGATGTAGAGCTTCTGGAAATCGGGATGGAATTTCAGGCCGGTGAGCCCGATCTCCTTCATGCGCGCGAGTTCACCTTTGCAGTCCGCGTAGTCCGGGTGGAGCGAGCCGAGGCAGATGACCTTCGGTCCGAGCAGGGACGCCAGATAGTTGTTGAGATTCTGCACCTGGTCGGGCCGCGTGGCGGAAGCCAGGAAAACCGCCTTGTCGATATGGGCGTCTTCAAGGGATTCGTGCAGATCCGCGACCGTGCCCGTTCTGCGCCAGGGTTCGTGATAGTACGACTCGAGGGAAGCGACGACCTTCGGGGCGACGCTGTCGGGGAACACGTGGCAATGGACGTCAAAGTATTTCACGGCATCCTCCAAAACAAGGCATCCGGATACAAAAATGGCATCCCCAACGGGATTCGAACCCGTGTTACCAGGATGAAAACCTGGTGTCCTAGGCCTCTAGACGATAGGGACGCACGCTCGGAAAAAAGTATGTATTTAAAATAGCATGCCGGACAGATTATTCAAGCGGGAATCGCGTTTTTTTCCGGTTTTTTCCGGTTTTTCGCGGGATGTCAGGCATTTCCCGCCTCGTGCTGATGCTTCGCATGGACACGCGACCGGAGCGCGGCAAGGCGTTTCCGGCGGCGTTTTTCAAGCTGGAGCCGGTAGCCGACGACCATCTTCTTCACCACGACATAGGTGATCGGAGTCAGGACGACGGCCATGATGGCGCCCCCGACGAAAAACGCGAGCGTCAGGTCGCCGGCAAGGCTCTTCGTCGCGGAGACGAACTCGGAAAAGCTCGACGCGTCCACAATATCCTTGAGCTTGAGTTTGATGTCCCCGTAGGAGAGGTCAAGGCCGATCAGCTTCGCGCCGGCATAGCACTGCACGGGATAGATGAAGAAGACGGTGATCTGGTTGGTGATGAACGTGCCGAGGACCGCGCCGATCTTGCTTCCCTTCAGCAGGAACGCCGCGGGAATGGAACAGACGAGCTGGCCGCCGATGGGGATGAGGCATCCGAAGAACATGCCGATGCTCCACCCTCGCGCGACATACTCCGGCGAGGCTTTTTCGCGGACGATCTTGAAGTAGAACTTTCTCCACTTCTTTTTGAACCACTGACCGGCGCTCATCCCGAAACCATCCTTCCCCGAATCAAATATTGATATAGAACTTCTGCATTTCGGGGGCGCGCTGGGCGATGTTCACGAGGTGGTCGCCGATCCGTTCGAGTTCCCAGAGCATTTCGATGAAGATCACGCTGGCGTCGACGGCGCATTCGCCCTTGTTGCGGCGTTCCACGTGGACCTGTTCGTACTGCTTGGCCAGTTCGTTGATCTCGCGTTCGTTGGCCTCGGCGTCACTGGCGACGTTTGCGGCCTCCTGCTGCTGTTCGCGGGCCTGCTCGGCCATCATGGCCTTGATGTTCTTCTCGTACTTGTGGGCGAGCTTGTTCAGCTTGCGTTCGCCCTCCAGCGCAGACCGGATGCCGGCTTCGCTTTCCTTGGGCTTGTGGGAGAGCGCGAGCTTGACATTGTTCGCCTGGGAACAGAGAAGCTCCCACAGGGAGTTGAGGTTGTCCTGCGCGACGTCGGAAAGCTTGGTGTCGACCTTGGAAAGCCGTTTGGTGAGGCGCATGATGTTGGCGGTGTGGTCGGCGATGCGCTCGGCGTCGTTGGTGCAGTGCATGAGCAGCGGGATCAGGTTGGACTGCGGATTGGAGAGGTGCTGCCGCGTGATCTGGACCAGGTAGTTCGTGATGTCGGACTGCATCTTGTCGACCTGCTGTTCGTCGGCCTCCAGCTGTTCGAATTCCTTTTCGTCGACGTGCGCGGCGCGGAAATGATGGTTGACCGCGCGGTCGATCATGCTCCAGGACAGCTCGACCATCTTGCGGATCTCGATGATGGACTGTTCGATTGCCATGGCGGGCGTGCGAAGCAGCAGGGGTTCCAGCGTGCGCGTGCTGACCGGCTGGGTCCTGTCGCCGGGGATGAGCGTTTCGCAGAGATGCGAGAACGGCTTCAGCACGGGCATGATGGCAAGGACCGTGAGGACGTTGAAGATCGTGTGCGCCATGGCGATGTGGCGTTCCAGGTTCTGCGGGACCGCGGCGAACGCGTCGCCGGGCGTGATGGCGTTCACGATGTACAGGAAGAACGGGGTCTTGTGCACGCCGACGGGAATGTAGAGCAGCACGACCATAAGGACCGCGCCGAAGAAATTGAAGAGGAAGTGCGCGAGCGCGGCCTGTTTCGCCACGCGGTTGGCCGTGATCGAAGCCAGGCAGGCGTTGATCGTGGTGCCGATGTTCGTGCCGATCAGAAGCGGAACTGCGGTGTAGAAGTTGACGAGTCCGGCGGCGGACAGCGCCAGGATGATGCCGATGACCGCCGCGCTTGCGCTGACGAGGAACACGGCGACCATGCCGATCCCGATCGCGCCGAGGATCGGCAGGAACGGCATGAATCCGTCAGGCGTCTTCGGCGCGCAGTCGATCATGGAGAAGAGGTTGAGGAACGACGGGAACGTGCCGAGGATGCTCATCTGGGTGCTCATCATGTTCATGCCGAAGAAGAGCATGCCGAACCCGAAGACGGCGTTGCCCCAGCCCTGCAGGTTCCGCTTTTTCGTGAAGGTCATCAGGACGAAGCCGATGGCGATGGCGGGCAGGGAAAGGCCGCTGAGGTTGAACGAGATCAGCTGCGCCGTCATGGTCGTGCCGATGTTTGCGCCGAAGATGATGCCGATGGCCTGCACCAGGTTCAGCAAGCCCGCGTTGATGAAGCCGAGCACCATGATGGTCGTGGCCGCGCTGGACTGGATGACCGCGGTGACGAAGGCGCCGGCGATCACGCCGAGGAACGCGTTCTTCGAGAAAAATTGGAGCACGTGCTGCATTTTTTCGCCCGCGATGTTCTGAAGGCCGCGGCTGAGGCGCAGCATGCCGAAGATCAGGAACGCGATACCGCCGATCATGCTCATGGACACGGAAAACATATCGATGCCGAGCAGGCGGGCATCAAGGGCGCGGATGTAAATGCCGTGCGCGGGATCCGCCACTTCGATCGAGAAATGGTATTCGCCGGTTTCCCCGCCGAGCCGGACGAACGTCTGCGCCAGCCCGTTCTTATCGGTCCGCGCTTCCGGCGTAAGGACTTTCGGACCGGACTTGCCGCGCGGGGCGGATTTGACGCTGAAGTAGACGGGCGCGTTCTCGACGGGCTTGCCGTCCGCATCGACCACCTTGATCACAAGCGGATCGACCAGGACTTCGTTCGTCATGCCCTGCCGTTCGGCGTTCTCGATCTTCGCGCCAACGGTCATGCGGACGAGGACGGCCTTGTCGGGATCGTTCACGGGGACGATCCTGACATAGTTGTCGCCCACCTTGTGTCCGGCCCGGATTTTCGCACGGATGACGCCGACGACATCGGTTTCGTCGGAAAGCGGGGTGATCTCCAGGTCGGACCCCTCGGCGGCTTCGAACCGAACGGGTTCGCCGGAAAGAAGCGGCAGTTTGCCGGAGGAGGTCTCGTCGCCCGTCACGCCGCGCACTTCCACGCGCACATCCCGCTCGAACTCCTCGCCTGGGATCGTGCACTGGTCGGCGCCGTAGACAATGTCCATGCGTCCGATCTTGCGGGATTGCCCGGAAGCGCCGTCGCATGCGGAGAAAACGGCGGCCAGAAGGAATGACAGCAGAAGAGATGCCAGACAAAAAACAAGTCTCATAGAGGGTCCTTCATTTTTTTGATTTATTTGAGGATAATATAACACTCTTTATGCAAAAAATCAAGTCACGCCTTGAAAAAGTCATTAAGATGAGTTATATTATTTGCGTTTCCGTTCTTTTCATCCGCAAACCGGATTCTGATGCCATGCATATAAACATACAATTGTATGGCAATGGAGCGGTCGGGCGCATTCATCGTCGCCGGGCTTTCCGGGATGTCGGGCATGCAAGCCACACCACTAAGGTCATAAACATATGAGATCGTTACGATACCTGATCGCCACATCCATTTACCCTCTGGCCGCTTTTGCCCTTTCGCTGATCCTGACGCGCATCTGCATCGCAGTGCTGCCGCGCCTGGGATATATGGACATCCCGAAAGGCAGACACATCCACAAGACCCCTGTCCCGCGTGCGGGCGGCATCGGCTTCATCCTCGCGTTCTGGATCACGATCCTCCTCTATCTGGCAAAGTATTACCACCTCTCGGAGCTGGTTCAGACGGAAATCGGGCAGTTCCTGATCCCGCTGGCCGGCGGATCCGTCATCCTGTTCTTCACCGGACTGTATGACGACCGGTACGACATGCCGAGCTGGATCAAGCTCATGTTCCAGATCGCGGCGGGCGCGACGCTGTATTATTTGGACGGCGGCATCACCACGATTTTCAACTATACGCTCCCGAATTTCGCCGCCCTCATCCTGACGGTCTGCTGGACGATCGGGATCGTGAACGCGTTCAATCTGATCGACGGACTCGACGGACTTGCCGCCGGACTGGCATCCATTTCCTCCATCTGCATCGCGATATGGACGCTCATCAACAGCATCAACCTGCCCATGGCGGTCGTGCTCCTCATCCTCTGCGCGGTCTGCCTCGGATTCCTGGTCTACAACTTCTCCCCAGCCCGCATCTTCATGGGCGACACGGGCAGCATGTTCCTCGGACTCTTCTTCGCCACGACCAGCATGGACCAATGCTCGCGCCCCGCAGTCACCGTCGCCGCGCTCCTTGTGCCGCTGGTCGCGATCGGGGTGCCGATCTTCGACGTGATCCTGGCCATCTGGCGCCGCAGCGTGAGGCGGTTCGGATTCCATATCATCAAGGACAACCTGGACAATGACGAGATCGTGACCGAACTGGAACACGGCATCGACTCGACCGGAAGGATCCAGATCAAGGACGCGCTCGAAAGCGGCGACGGCGTGATGGACGCCGACCAGGACCATCTGCATCACAGGCTTCTGCGCGAGACCAACAACAAGACCAGCCGCGCCGTCCTGCTGATCTACGGGATATCCATCGCATTCTCGCTCTGCGCCATCGCCCTGACCTTCATCGGATACAAGATGCCGGCCATCGCGTTTCTGCTGACCATCATCGGCGTGTTCTTCTCGCTCCGCCTCGCGAACGTCGAGCTCCTGGCATCCATGAGCGTGGTGGCGCAGGGAGTCCGGTTCCCGCGGAAATCCTTCCTGATCACTGCGATCCACCCCCTGGTCGACTTCTTCCTCCTGATGCTGTCGTTCTTCCTCGTCTACGGGATCCAGGACCAGCCGATCCGGTCCATCTACCATCAGGGCGGCGTCGGCATCAACATCCTTATCGTTTTCGTCGTGCCGTATTTCGTGGTCCTGATCTGTTCCGGCATTTACCGCACCTACTGGCTGCGCGCATCCATCGAACGCTACTACTTCCTGTTCAAGCTCCTGATCCTGGGCGCGTGCTTCTCCTTCATCCTCCTGAACTTCGGCTGTATGGCAGGCTGGTTCTTCGAAGGTGTCTCGAAACGGATGATCCTGATCATTTTCCTTCTTCAGATGTTCTTCTCCTGCTCCTTCATCCTGCTGGAACGCTTCATGCTTCATTTCTTCGAAGGATACGCGCTGCGCTCCTACTATCTGAAAAATGCGCCGGAGGCGAAACAGTACCATACCGTCATCTACGGCGGCGGCCTGGGATGCCGCATGTATGTGAACAACCTTTACAGCAGCCGCCATTTCTCGTGCGCGTTCCAGATTCTGGGCATCATAGATGAAAACCAGTCGCTCCAGCATCTGAACATCTGCGGATTCAACGTGATCGGCACCAGCATGGATCTGGAAAAGATCTACAGGAAGCAGCCGTTCGATACGATCGTGCTTACGACGTGCAATATTTCCGGCGAAATCATGGACCGGCTCCGCGCATTTGCCGCCAAAAACAATATCCGGCTGACCATGTTCCTGTCGCAGGAATATCCCGCGGACATGGAGCTGTTCAACGAACTCCAGGAAAAAGCGATCCACATGCTGAACGAGGAAAGAATCGTCAGGCAGGACAATCCGGAGTCGGAGTCCGGGACATGACGCTGCACGAACTCGGCGAGAATCTGGAACAGTATTTCATCGAGATCATTCAGGAGAAACGCCGCGGTTCCTTTGACCGCGTCACCTACGGTTTCCTGTTCCTTGCCTCCAGATTCTACCGCCGCGCCGTCCAGTTCCGCCTCTGGCTCTACGAGAACCGCGTCATCCGCAACCATTCCATCGGCTGTCTGGTGGTCAGCATCGGCAACCTTACATGCGGCGGCACGGGCAAGACACCGGTCGTGGAGATCTTCGCCAAGACGCTGAGCCGGAAAGGACGCCGCGTCGCGGTCCTGAGCCGCGGATACCGCAGCCGCGACAGGTCGTTCGTCGAAAAGCTCCGCCGCAAATTCTCCTCGCGCCACCGCGTCGTCCCGCCGCGCGTGGTCTCCGACGGCAAAAACCTCCTGCTGAACTCGCTTTCCGCGGGCGACGAGCCGTACATGCTCGCGACCAATCTGAAGGACGTGGTCGTGCTGGTCGACAAGGACCGCGTGAAATCCGGCCTTTACGCCATCGAGGAGTTCCACACCGACACGCTCATCCTCGACGACGGGTTCCAGTACCTCGGCCTGCGTCCGCACCTGAACATCCTGCTCGTGGACTCCACGTCTCCCTTCGGAAACCACCACGTCCTGCCGCGCGGGCTTCTCCGCGAACCGATCAAAAACATCCGGCGCGCCGACTACATTTTCCTCACAAAATCCGACGCCTCGCCGCGCCTGCGCCACCTGAAGGATTTCCTCCGGCGCCACAACAGGCGCGCCGAGATTATCGAGTGCTGCCACCGTCCGAAATACCTGGAGGACGTCTTCGACCGGGGCGTCCGGTTCCCGCTCGCCATGCTCAACGGCGTAAAGATCGCCTCGCTTTCCGCCATCGCGAACCCCGCAAGCTTCAATGCGTTCCTGACCCAGCACGGCGGCGTGATCGTGCTCGAACGCCATTTCGCCGACCACCACCGCTACAGCCAGCAGGAGATGATCGACTTCGTGAACGATGCGAAAGCCGCCGGGGCCGAGTACATCCTGACCACGGAAAAGGACGCCGTCCGCATGCCGCGCCTCGACCGCCGCGACCTTCCGTTCCTCTTCCTCCGGATCGAAATCGACATCCTCAGCGGACAGGAAAACTTCGACCAGTGCATCACGCGTATCTGCTTCCTGTGAGCGGCAGGCCGCTTTCCGGCATATATTGCGAAACGGGGTAAAACGTTGCGAAAAAAAAGGTTTTTTCGCGGGTTTCTTTATCCTTTCTATTAAGAAAATGCTTGATTTTTTAGGAAAAACCTGTATATTAAATGGTTATTTTCCCGATCGACATAAAAAAAACACGCTAGAAAAAAACGCAAAACAACTGCTAGAAAGGATTTCGCATGAAGAAATCTTCCGCGAAAAAGTACGTCTATCTGTTCGGAAAAGGCATGAGCGACGGCGACGCTTCCATGAATGAACTGCTCGGCGGCAAAGGCGCCAATCTCGCCGAAATGGCCAAACTCGGTCTTCCCGTTCCCGCCGGATTCACCATCACCACCGAATGCTGCGTCGATTATTTCGCGAACGGTCAGAAGAATCCCGCCGGCCTCGACGCCCAGATCAGGACCGCTCTCGCAAAAGTCGAAAAAGTCATGGGCATGAAATTCGGCGACCCGAAGAACCCGCTCCTCGTCTCCTGCCGCTCCGGCGCCCGCAAGTCCATGCCCGGCATGATGGAGACCGTCCTGAACGTCGGCCTCGCCACCAGCACGATCCCCGGCCTGGTGAAGCGCACCGGCGGCAACGAACGTTTCGTCTACGACGCCTACCGCCGCCTCATCATGATGTACTCCGACGTCGTCATGGAAAAGGCCGAAGGCATTGAGCCCGCCGAAGGCTGCGCCATCCGCAAGCAGCTCGACGCCATGCTCGACGACCTGAAGAAGGCAAAAAAATACAAGAGCGACACCGATCTCTCCGTCGCCGACCTGAAGAAACTCTGCAAGGACTTCAAAGTCCGCATCAAGAAAGTCCTCAAGCGCGAATTCCCCGACGATCCCATGCTCCAGCTTGAAGGCGCCATCGGCGCAGTCTTCAAGAGCTGGAACGGCAAGAAGGCCGTCTCCTACCGCCGCATCGAGGGCATTCCGGACGACTGGGGCACCGCCGTCAACGTCCAGAGCATGGTCTTCGGCAACATGGGCGACACCTCCGCCACCGGCGTTGCGTTCACCCGCGACCCCGCCACCGGCGACAACAAGTTCTACGGCGAATGGCTCATCAACGCCCAGGGCGAAGACGTCGTGGCCGGCACCCGCACCCCGTTCCCGCTGAACAAGGAAACCAAGAACGAGCAGAACAAGCACCTGGCCTCCATGGAGGAACTTCTTCCGAAGACCTACAAGGAACTCGTCGGCATCCGCAACAAGCTCGAACGCCACTACCACGACATGCTCGACATCGAGTTCACCATCCAGGACAAGAAGCTCTTCATGCTCCAGTGCCGCGTCGGCAAGCGCACCGGCACCGCCGCCCTGAACATGGCGATGGACATGCTCAAGGAAAAGCTCATCGACGAGAAGACCGCCGTCATGCGCGTCGCTCCGGCCCAGCTCGACGAACTCCTGCACCCGATCCTCGACCAGAAGGCCGAAAAGGCCGCCAGGATCCTTGTCAAGGGTCTCCCCGCCGGTCCCGGCGGCGCGGTCGGACGCATCGTCTTCAATTCCGAAGACGCCATGGCCTGCCACAAGAAGAAAGTCGCCTGCATCATGGTCCGTGAAGAGACCAATCCGGAAGACGTCGACGGCATGCGCGCCGCCACCGGCATCCTGACCGCCCGCGGCGGCATGACCAGCCACGCGGCGCTCGTCTGCCGCGGCTGGGGCAAGTGCTGCATCGTCGGCGCCGCCGACATCCAGGTCGACGAGGTCAAGAAGACCCTCAAGGTCGGCAAGCAGACGTTCAAGGAAGGCGACATGCTCAGCCTGAACGGCACCCGCGGCTATGTGTACGCTGGCGCCCTGAAGACCGTCGACTCCAGCGAAAACGCCCAGCTCAAGAAGTTCATGAAGCTCGTCGACAAATTCAAAAAGCTCGGCGTCCGCGCCAATGCCGACACCGCCGAAGACGCCGCCAAGGCCCGCGCGTTCGGCGCCGAGGGCATCGGCCTCTTCCGCACCGAGCACATGTTCTACGGCGGCAACGAAAAGCCGCTCTTCGCGCTCCGCAAGATGATCCTCAGCAGTACGCCCGAAGAACGCGTTAAAGCCCTCAACGAGCTCTTCCCCTACGTCAAGAAGGACGTCCTCGCCACCCTGAAGGCCATGGAAGGCCTCCCGGTGACCATCCGCTTCCTCGATCCGCCGCTGCACGAGTTCGTCCCGCACACCAAGGAACAGCAGCTTGACCTCGCCAAGTCCATCGGCATCTCCCACGCCGAGTTCCTGAAGCGCGCCGACGCGCTGAAGGAAAGCAACCCGATGATGGGTCACCGCGGCGTCCGCCTCGGCGTCACCTATCCCGAGATCACCGCCATGCAGGCGCGCGCCATCTTCGAGGCCGCCGCCGAGATCATCAAGAAGGACAAAAAGCCCTGCCACGTCGAAATGATGATCCCCGTGACCTGCGATCCGAACGAACTCAAGGACCAGAAGAAGATCATCGAAAAGGTCGCCGCGGAAGTCGCGAAGAAGGAAAAGATCAAGAAGTTCGACTACATGGTCGGCACCATGATCGAGATCCCGCGCGCCGCAATCCTCGCCGGGAAGATGGCCGTGGAAGCCGAATTCTTCTCCTTCGGCACCAACGACCTCACCCAGATGACGTTCGGGTTCTCCCGCGACGACATCGGCGGTTTCATCAACGAATACCTCGACAAGGACATCATCCCCGCCGATCCCTTCCAGACCATCGACCGTGACGGCGTCGGCTGGATGATCCGCCATGCGGTCGAGGCCGGACGCGCCACCCGCAAGAACCTGAAGGCCGGCATCTGCGGCGAACAGGGCGGCGAACCGAAGTCCGTGGAATTCTGCCACGAAGTCGGTCTGACTTACGTCTCCTGCAGCACCTACCGCGTGCCCATCGCACGTCTGGCTGCCGCGCAGGCCGCCATCAAGTCCGAGCTCGCGGCCAAGGCCGCAAAGAAGGCGAAACGGAAATAATCCGTTCCTTTCCGAACTCACCGGGGTGTCCGTTCCGCGGGCACCCCGTTTTCATCTAAAAGAACAACCCTTTCCAACAAACCTTCTCTCCATGCAGTTCTCCGGTCATCCAGTCTCCTTCTTCTATCCCTGGCGGTTCGTCTCCCGCGAGCTCTACCGATCCGTCATGGCCGACTTCCGCGACCACGGCGCGGAAAACCTCGTGATCGTGCAGGAATGGATGGAGCGCATCCTGTCGGATCACGTCTTCTATCTGGACCTGCTGGAGACGGTCCGCGATGCCGGGATGAAGCTGTTCGAGGTCCATGCCCCGAACGGTCCGCACTGGGATCTTTCGTGCATCTTCGAGGGACGGCGCGGGCCGATGATCGAGGGACACAAACGCGCGCTCTGCTACGCCGCGGAAACCGGATGCCGCACGTACACGATCCACATCGGCGCGGGACAGTACAACCGGTTCCGCACACCTATCCGGACGCTACGCGAAGCCGCGCTCCGCACGCTCGACGAACTTGTCCCGCACGCCGAAAAACTCGGCGTCGCGATCGCCGTGGAGAACAGCTTCGAACCGCCGAACACGCCCGACGACGTGCTGTTCCTGCTGGAGCATTTCAACTCGCCCGCGCTTGGCTGTTGCTATGACGCCGGGCATGCGAACGTCATGGCGCCCGCGCCGGGCAAACGCCAGGAGCTTTACTGCTCCGTCATGAAGGATGTCTGGGACGGCCATGTGGTCGAATACCCGGATGCGCTCGGCAAGCTCGCGCCGTGGGTCGTGACCGCGCATCTGCACGACAATGACGGATACCGCGACGCGCACGCCCTGCCCGGTTCCGGCACCGTGGACTGGCACGCCATCCTCGCGAAGCTCGCCGCCTGCCCGAAACTGGTCTCCGTGCAGTCGGAGGTGCATTGCGACCGCGCGGAGAACGAGGCCACGCCGGGCCGCATCTGCCGGAAATTCGCGGAGCTTTTCGCCTGACGGACAGGCCTGCGTCAACGCCTGCGCCTTTCGCGTTTTCACCTGATTCCATCTGCTTTTTTTCAGTTTTTTTTACATTCCGGCTTGACTTTTCCGCAAAACGGGGAAACAGTATGTTGATGCAAGATCTTTCCCCGTTCAACAGAAAGGATTCCGCGAATGAAAAAAACGTATGTGCTCGACACGAACGTCATTCTCCACAGCGCGCAGTCGCTCAACGCGTTTGAGGACAACGAAGTCGTCATCCCCATGACCGTGATCGAAGAACTCGACAAGTTCAAGCGCAATCAGGATGAACTCGGCCGCAACACCCGCCAGGCGATCCGCCAGATCGACACGCTCCGGCAGAAAGGCTCGCTCGCGAAAGGCGTCAAGCTCGACAATTCCCCGAATCCCCGCAAGTGCGGCAGTCTCCGCGTCATGATCAGCGAGGGCCGTCTCTCCGGCAGTTCCGACATGAGCGTGGCCGACAACCGCATCCTGAACGTGGCGAAAATGCTGATGGAACGGGAAAAGCACCCCGTGATCTTCATCACCAAGGACCTGAACCTCCGCCTCAAGGCCGACGCGCTCGGCATCCCCGTGGAGGATTTCGAGTGCGAACAGGTCAACAGCGATGAACTCTACTCCGGCGTTCAGACGATTCCCGTCACCGCGGACTTCATGGACCAGTTCCACCGCGACGGCTTCGTCGCGTTCCCGAAGGGCGTCACGCTCTATCCGAACGAATTCGTGATGTTCGCGGACAAGGCGAACGAACACCACACCACCGTCGGCTGGTGCCGTCACGGACGCATCGAAGTGCTCCCGAACGGCGCGGGCGAACACGTCGGCGGCATCTCCCCGCGCAGCCTCGAACAGCGCATGGCCCTGATCCTGCTCACCGATCCCGAGATCCAGGTCGTTTCGCTGGTCGGACAGGCAGGCAGCGGCAAGACCCTCCTCGCGCTCGCGGCAGCCGTCGAACAGGCGATCAACAACAACCTGTACGAACGCATCCTCGTGAGCCGTCCGATCGTGCCGATGGGCAAGGACATCGGCTACATGCCCGGCGGCAAGGACGAAAAGCTCGCCGTCTGGATGCAGCCCATCTACGACAACCTCGAATTCCTCATGCAGAACGGCGGCAAGAAGGACCAGCAGACCGTCCGCCGCCGTCTCGACGACATGCGCCGCTACCACCAGCTCGAACTTGAGGCCCTGACCTACATCCGCGGACGCAGCATCCCTCGCCAGTTCATCATCGTCGACGAGGCGCAGAACCTGACGCCGCATGAGGTCAAGACCATCGTCAGCCGCGCCGGAATGGGCTCGAAAATGATCCTCACCGGCGACCCCGCCCAGATCGACAATCCCTATCTGGACGCCTCCAGCAACGGCCTCTCCTACCTCGTCGAGCGTTTCAAGCCCGTCGAGCTGCATGGCCACATCACGCTGAAGAAGAGTGAACGAAGTCCGCTGGCCGCGGCCGCAGCAGCAAACCTCTAAGGAGGACAAGTCCTCCACTGCGGCAGTGCCCGGCTTCGCTCGGGCACGTTTTCGCGCGCTGACTCGGCACCGCTTGCGGTGTGCCCGGCTTCGCTCCGGGGAGGACAAGTCCTCCACTGCGGCAGTGCCCGGCTTCGCTCGGGCACAACCTCGCGTGCTGTCGCACAAAACCGGCCGCGTTACGTTAAGTATATCCCCTCCGATCCGACGGAGGGGCTTTTTGGTCAAAAAGTGTATCTTTTTTTGAAAAAACGGATTTGCTTTCCGGAAAAAACGTGTATATTAGAGAAAAAGCTAAACTTTATTTTCATATCTCAACAAAGAAAGGCTTGATATGACTACCATGATGAAGACGATTTGCGCCGGAGCCGTTTTCGCGACGGCCGCCGCGGCATACGCGGATTTCCACGACTGGGCAAAATCCCCGCCGATGGGCTGGAACAGCTGGGACTGCTTCGGCACCACCATCACGGATGAAATCGCGCGGGCCCAGGCCGACGCGCAGGAAAAATACCTGAAGGATTCCGGCTGGGAATATTTCGTGGTCGACATCCAGTGGTACGAAGGCGGTTCCCAGGGCCACGGCTACCGTCGCGGCGCGAAGCTCACCATGGATGAATTCGGACGCCTCCTGCCCGCCCCCAACAAATTCCCGTCCTCCGTCGATGGCGCGGGCTTCAAGCCCCTCGCCGACTACGTCCACGCCAAGGGACTCAAGTTCGGCATCCACCTCATGCGCGGCATTCCGAAACAGGCCGTCCAGGAGAACACCCCGGTCAAGGGCACGAACTACCGGGCGCAGGACATCGCGAACACCCGCAGCGTCTGCGCGTGGAATCCCGACATGTTCGGCGTTGACATGAACAAGCCCGGCGCGCAGGACTACTACGACTCCGTCTTCGAGCTCTACGCCTCCTGGGGCATCGACTTCATCAAGGTCGACGACATCTCCCGCCCCTACGACCAGGTCCAGCAGCTCGAGATCGAGGCCATGCGCAAGGCCATCGACAAGACCGGACGCCCGATCGTCTTCAGCCTCTCCCCCGGCGACACCCCCGTCGCGAAGGGCGCCCACGTGAACCGCTTCGCCAACATGTGGCGCGTCTCCGACGATTTCTGGGACCGCTGGTCTCCGCTCCACGGCATGTTCGGCCGCCTCGACAGGTGGACCCCGTACCGCATCGAGGGCGCATACCCCGACGCCGACATGCTCCCGTTCGGCATCATCGAATTCCGCCGTCCCACCAGATTCACGCACGATGAACAGGTCACCTGCATGTCCCTCTGGTGCATCGCCCGCTCCCCGCTCATGCTCGGCGCGGACATGACCAAGATGGACGACTGGACTGTGAAGCTCCTCACGAACAAGGAAGTCCTGGCCGTCAACCAGCACAGCACGAACAACCGTCAGCTCTCGAACACGGGCGACCTCATCGTCTGGGCGGCCGACATCCCCGGCAGCAAGGACAAGTACGTCGCGCTCTTCAACGCCGCCTCCCCCGGCAGCCGCGACGTCGATTTCCTGAAGGCGAAATACCACAGCATCCGCATCGGCGGCGACGGGGAACGGGAAGCGCAGATCAAGGTCGACATCGGCGGCTCCAAGGCGTTTGCGCTCGCGGTCATCGACGGCGGCGACGGCTTCAACTACGACCACGCCGCCTGGCTCAACCCGGTCCTCACCGGATCCGCCGGCACGAAGAAACTCACCGAACTGAGATGGAAGAGCGCCTCGCAGGGCTGGGGCGAAACCCGCGTCGGGCAGACCTCCGACGGACGCCGCATCGACGGCATCGGCACGCACGCCGAATCCGTCATCATCTACGACCGCCCCGAAGGCTACGACACCATCACCGCGCGCGGCGTCCTCGCCGACGACTGCGAGAACAAGGGCGGCACGATCGAATTCCTCGTCCTCACGGATGAAGCGTTCGGCGTGGAAGTGAAGGACGAAGCCGAAGTCTCCGTGAAGTTCTCCGACCTCGGAATCGGCAAACGCGCACGCGTCCGCGACCTCTGGGCGAACAAAGACCTCGGCACCTTCGACGATTCCTTCTCGCAGGTCCTGAAGTGCCACGCCGCCGGCCTCTACAGGATCAGCCCCGTCGAATAAGACGGTGCGGAAACGGGGAATGCCGGTGCGACATTTCCCCCGCCTGAAACAACTTCAACGGCAAAAAAATCAAGGCCGCCGGACATTCGGTTGTCCGGCGGCCTGTTTTTTTTACTCTTTTTTGAACGCGGTCAGTTCACGGCGTCGACTTCGTCCGCGAGTTTCGCGCGGAGCTTGGCGAGCGCCTGGTTCTGGAGCTGGCGGACGCGTTCGCGTGTGCGGTGGATCATCTGGCTGACCTCCTCCAGCGTCTTCGGGCGGCGGCCGTCGAGGCCGAACCGCAGCTGGATGATCTGGCGTTCGCGCACGTCCAGTTCGCCGAGCAGCGCGAAGAGCCGCTGAACGGATTCCTCGTCGCCGACGATGCGGTCCGGCATCATAGCGTTCCGGTCGGAAATGACGTCTTCGAAACTGCCGTCCTCGCCCTGCTGGATGGGCGCGTGCAGGGAAATCGTCTTGAGGTCGGAAAGACGGAGCGTGGCGACGGTGCGTTCACTGAGGGCGAGCGTATCTGCCAGCTCGTTGTCCGTGGGTGCGCGCCCGAGCTGTTCCGTCAGCTTCATGTTGGCGAGCTTGATCTTGTTGATCTTGCCGGCGGACTGCACGGGGATGCGGATCACGCTCGCCTGATTGGCGAGGGCGCGGCGCATGGACTGCTTGATCCACCAGGCGGCGTAGGAACTGAACTTGGCGCCCTTGGCGGGATCGAACTTCTCCACCGCGCGCACCAGGCCGAGGTTGCCCTCGGAGATCAGGTCGCTGAGCGGCAGGCCGAATCCCTTGAAGTCGTGGGCGATCTTCACGACCAGGCGCAGGTTCGCGTTGATCAGCGTGGCGCATGCCTCGTCGTGCAGGGCGCGGTCGCCGCTGTGGATCTGCGCCGCCAGGACCTTTTCCTGTTCCGGCGTGATCAGCGGGATCTGTCCGACCTCGTTCATGTACAGCTTCATGGAGTCGGTCTTCGCGACGATGCCCTGTTTCGCCACGACCTTCGCGTTTTTCTTGTCGAGTTTCGGGTCCTTGCGGCTCCCGGTCATGTATTTGCTGAGGTCGATCCCGGAAACGTCTTCCTCGTCTTCCATGATCTCCGGCGCATTGTCCCGAACGCCGGGAGCGGACACCGGCGCGTCGACCGTGACCTTCAGCACGATCTTTTTACCGGCATGGAACAGCGGTTTTTTCCGGCGCGGCGCGGCGGCGGCATCCGGCCCGTCCTGACGGGCAAGAGGCTGGAATGCAGGCGTTTCCGCCGGGGATTCCGCGGCAGTCGTGATCTTGACCCAGAACGCAGGAACGGCGGGTGCGGCCGGCGTTTTTCCTGCTGCGGCGGGTCTGGCTTTTTTCATATCGTTCTCCTTGTATGTTTGATATGCCGTCCTGTCCGGAGGCATAAAAAAGTTCTGTTCGAAAAGGAGAAAGGCT
>JBGUKN010000093.1:0-20027 GCA_045114455.1 Victivallales bacterium | reverse complement strand
CGGCGGCGGCATGGGCGGCTTCGGCGGCGGCATGGGCGGCTTCGGCGGCGGCATGGGCGGCTTCGGCGGCGGCATGGGCGGCGGCAGACCTGCCGGCGCCGGCGCTGGCGCTCCCGGCGCAGGCGCGGCGCCTGCCGGCGGACGCTGATCCGTTGTTCTGATCTTACGGGAAGCGGTACATCCGCTTCCCGTTTTTTACGGAATTAAACAATAATAATTTGATTTTTTGTCAAAAACATACAATAATATTTGCTTCGGCATCGTTAAATAACGTGTAAGCAAGTAATCTCGTCCCGCAACAACAAACACAAAACACACAATCTACCTCACCAAAAACAATTACAAAGGAGATTCGTATGAAACACTCACTTAACAAGATGCTGGCTTCCGGCTCGTTCGTCGCCGGTTCCATGCTCCTCGCCTCCGTGCTCCTCGCACAGGCTCCGGCCGGCGGCGCACCCGCTGGCGCACCTGCAGGCGGCGCGGCTCCCGGCGGCGCACCCGCCATGGGCGGCTTCGGCGGCGGTATGGGCGGCGGCATGCCTATGGGCGGCGGCTTCCAGATGCCTGCCGGCGGTTTCGGCGGCGGCATGGGCGGCTTCGGCGGCGGCATGCCCCCGATGGGCGGCGGCGAAGGCGGCGCGCCTGGCGGCATGGGCGGCTTCCCGATGATGGGCGGCTTCGGCGGCATGGGCGGAATGGGCGGCTTCCCCGGCATGGGCGGAGCTCCCGGCGGTCAGCAGCAGGAAGCCAAGCCGGACAAAGGCAGCCAGCTTCCGAAGGGATACAACGCCGACGGCCCGACCTACACGAAGGTCACGCTCTGCTCCGCGGACAAGAAGTGCCCGATCTGCTCCCTCTGGGATGAAGCCAAGAAGGAATGGAAGGACATCGAACCCCCGAAGAAGAACGGTGGCGGCGGCATGGGCATGTTCGGCATGATGATGGGCGGCTTCGGCGGCGGTGGCGGCGGCGTTATGACCAATAACGGCCAGCCGATCGGCGTCAAGCAGATGGCCGACATCAAGTTCGCGGCCGATGGTTCCAGCTCCCAGTACATGGACGGCTATCTCCCCGAGATCAAGGCGGGCGAGAAGGCCCCGGCCATCCTCTACATCCACGGCGGCGCCTGGATGGGCGGCAGCGCCCGCGGCTGCAACGCCGGTTTCTTCGATCGCCTGGTGAAGGCCGGCTATGCCGTCTTCTCCCTCAACTATCGTCTCTCCAGCGAAGCGGCCTTCCCGCGTCCGATGAACGACGCCAAGGCCGCCGTCCGCTGGATCCGCGCCCACGCGAAGGAACTCAACCTTGACGCCGACCACATCGGCACCATCGGCGACTCCTCCGGCGGACACATGGCCGGCTTCCTCGGTACCACCAGCAACCTGAAGGGCCTCATGATGGGCGATATCGGCGACAATGCCGAATATTCCTCCTCCGTCCAGGCCGTCGTCGACCTCTTCGGCCCGATGAACGTCCTCACCATGGACCAGCAGGCATCCGAAGGCGCCGGCTCCATGATGGGCCGTCACGACGCTGATGGCGGACCGTACAGCAACTACGTCGGCGTCGGCATCGCCAGCATCCGCAATACCGATCCCGCTCCGGCACAGCGCGCCGATCCGGGCATGTATGCCCACACGCTCGATCCGAAGACCGCTCCGGCCTTCCTGATCCAGCACGGCACCGCCGACAACGTCGTTCCGGTCGGATCCTCCAAGGAATTCGCCGAAACCGTTGCCAAGTACATCGGCAAGGACAAAGTGATCTTCGAAGGTCCCGGATTCTTTGACGGCGCCGCCCACGAAGACGGTCGCTTCTTCGACGAGAAGAACTCCAAGCGCGTCATCGAATTCCTCGACAAGTATCTGAAGCCCGCGAAGAAGTAATCTTCCGGTTCCGATACCGATCTCCGGCCGGTTGCCTCAAAGCTCCGGCCGGATGTCAGGAAAGACACCTCTGCGCTCCGGCACTCAATGCCGGGGCGCTTTTTCTATGGGCATATCCGTGACTGCTGACAGAAGAAATAAGACCTTATTACTCCTATTTTTCGTATTCTTTTGTGGTTGTCTTCGGCTGGTGTTCGTGACTGGCAACCGGATCTCTCTGATAGGGCAGGGGGGCGGTTTTGAGCTCAGCCCTGCCCTGTTTTATGCTCGTTCGTTCCTTCGAAAGAAGATAGAAGACAGTTCGGGATGATAGAGCGAATATCCTGTTTTGAATAGAATAATTATTTCTTTGCCCCGATCCGTTCCGGGGAGGGGCAGGGTGTCCTTTGTTCTTATACGTGATTCGGTCCCCATGGAAATGATCTGAATGAACGCCTGACGGGCGGAACAACTTCGTCGAGGAACGAATCGAACGACCTATCCTATCCCATTGTCATTGAAATGATAGCGACCGAAAGGAAGTTTGTTGTCCAAGGCTTGAAGCGATCGATTCCCCAACGCGACGCATCCTGATCGATTCTGTTTGTACAAAGGAACAGTCCGTCCGGATTTGTCCGAAGAACCGGATCCTCCGTTTACGACGAGTCGTTTCATCTTTGGTCTTTTCGTGACAATCCGATTTGTCTTATTGAAACTTCCCCGGCATCAGGATAAACCTTCTTTTGGGGTCTGTGCCCGAAATCAAGGGTAAACCGGCAAAGTTGTTGAAAAGTTATTGACAATTGTCATGTAAAGACCTTGCAATAGACACAGCATAAAAGACATACAGCTTGTTACCAACCTTTGGACCGGCATATTTGATTTAACATAATATATATTATGCGACGTTATGAATGCCGGGAAAGGCCACCGGAAACCACGGAAATCTTGAGCCAGGTGTCGATACGTCTCGATCATTTCCCTGTCCTTAAATCGTCCCGGATCGAAAATGGATCGTGTGTGGTATTGTCCGACCGGTCTCGTATATTTTGTATGGTGTCCGTATGGGACTCTCATACCGGTCTCGTATATTTCGTATGGTGTCCGTATGGGACTCTCATATAGGTCGTATAGGTCATATAGGTCATATTCTTTCGGGATTATTCTGCACTCTTTCTTGATTTCGAAAAAGACGGGAGTATATTTACTGAAGATCTATATGATAAAGTGATAATATCCGTTTCATTCGCCTGTCTTCCGATGAATCATTTGCCGAAGAACCTCAAACCTGTCAAAAAGCGCATTCGAGCCTGTCGCATTGTCGCACGGATCGCTAAATACGCGCTTATTACCTGGACTGTTTTGTGCTTTCTCTGCATCGTCGGTTACTTTGGCTTATGGATGTTTGTTCTGGCAAGTTTCTCTTCCCACGACGGGATAAATCCCCTGCCCCCGGCCAAGCCGTCACTCCGGTATGCCCTTGCCGATTGCATCCGTGACGTCTCTTTTGCAATAAGAACACAAAGATTCGAGGCGAGCCAGGGCGATTATACATGTTTTTACTCCTATTCCGACATCAAGGTAACGATCGAACAGGAGTACGATTATAATCCGTTTTATGTGTTTTACGGACGGATCCGGATGAGCAAACCTCTTGTTCCGCCGTCATTTCCGTTTCAGGATATTGTTTTTCCCGTCCGTCAGACCGATTTCTTCTTCGTCAACCGTTTTAACTCGTATCAGGCGATGCAGCGCAGGGGGAAAGGCTTCCCCGAACACTATGACTGGATCCATCTGAACTTCGGGATCATTGATCCACCATGACGCCCCCTGCCCCGACTGACATGAAACAATTTTTTGAACTGAACGACCGATGAAACTCTCTTCCTTCACATACTTTGCATGGTTCGGCATCCGGACGATCCTGTTCCGCCTGAAAAAACCGATCCTCGGCACGGTCATCCTCACGGACAAATGCAATCTGCACTGCAGGCATTGTTCCGTGAACAATCTGACCGCGGTCATCCACCCTTATTCGCAAATACGGCGCGAAATGCAGACGCTCTACGACATGGGGTGCCGCATCCTTTTCTTCTGCGGCGGCGAGACGTTCCTGTGGAACGACGCCGGAAAGACGCTCCGGGATCTGGTCATCGAGGCAAAACGGATGGGGTTCCTGATCGTCAACGTCGTCACCAACGGGACATTCCCCATCAACCTGCCGGAAGCCGACGTCATCCTGCTTTCCCTGGACGGCGACCGGGAGCGGCACAACCTCATCCGGGGCGACACCTACGATACGATCCTGCGCAATATCCAGGGCGCTTCCGCCGATAATATCGTCCTCTACATGGCAATCAACAAGCTGAACATGTCCACAGTCCGGGACGTGATCGAAACGGCGGAAAACGAGGCGAACGTCAGGGCGGTCTCGTTCAATTTCCATACCCCCTACCCCGACACCGCCGAACTTATGCTCACCCGCGAGGACAAGAAACGGTGCATCGAGGTCATCGGGCAGGCGATCCGCGACGGCGCGCCGGTGTTCAATCTGAGGAGCGCCCTGCCCTATTTGGCGGACAACTCCTTCCCGACGCCGTGCCGTCAGTGCGTGGTCATCGAGAACGGAAAGATCAGCACATGCGGACGCTGCATCAATGTCCCGGGGCTGTGCGAACAGTGCGGCTACTTCTTCGTGGCGGAATACACCCTGCTCTTCCGGGGAAATCCGCGGATCATCGTCGATATGCTCCGCACCTACCTGAAATACATCTGACGGGGAATGATTCGATGAGCCTGCTGACCACCGCGACGCGGATGTACCTGACCCGTTCCTTCCGGCCTTTCAGGTTTCTGCCGGACGACGGGACCGCGACCCCAGATCAGAGCGGGACGGCCACCCCCGGGCTGTACGTGCATATCCCGTTCTGCCGGAGCATCTGCAACTTCTGCCCCTACTGCAAAACGCTCTTCGACCGGGCGCAGTACGAAGCCTACGTCGAGGCGCTGAAGGCGGAGATCGGACTCTTTTCCGGCGGATTCCGGACGCCCGTGACCGTTTCGTCTCTCTATTTCGGCGGCGGATCGCCCGCCCTGGCGGCGAACGACCTCGGCGGGATTATCGGCACGCTGCGGAAATACTACCGGATCACCGATGGCATCGGACTGGAATTGCACCCGGACGACGTCAACACGGATACGTTGCGGAAACTGAAGGACGCAGGCGTCACCCGCATCAGCATCGGGATCCAGTCGTTTCAGGAGAAATTCCAGGCGCTGCTCGGCAGGAAAGCAGTCGACATCACAGGTATGAAAAACGCGCTTTCGCAGGCGGAGTTCGAAACGGTATCCATGGACTTCATCTTCGCCCTGCCCGGACAAACCCCGGAGGATCTGAAAGCCGATATCAGGACCGCTTTCGACAACGGCGCGAATCATGTCGCGATCTATCCTTTCATCAATTTTTCCTTCGTGCCAACTCCGGTGAATGCCGCAAGCAACCGGGAAAAGCGCCGCCTGCTGGATGACATCACGGCGTATTTCAGGGAAATGGGCTGTTACCGGGATTCCATTTGGACTTTCACCCGGGATCCGGCGCACAGATATTCCTCCATGACGCGGGACAATTTCTTCGGATTCGGGTGCTCGGCGACGACCCTGCTCCGGCATCAGTTCCGGGTCAACACCTTCTCCGTGGACGCATACTGCAAACGGATCGCCGAAGGACGTCTGCCGACGGCGCTGAGATGCGATTTCACCGTCCGGCAGAGGATGCTTTACTGGCTGTTCTGGCGGCTGTACACGACCAGACTGGAGATCGGCGATTTCGAGGCGTTCTTCGGCATCCCGCTGAAGAAGGCGTTCGGCGCGGAGCTGAAACTCGCAAAACTTGCCGGAATGCTCCGGGAACATGACGGCTTGCTCGAACTGACCGGAAAAGGCGCGTTTTATTTCCATTATTATGAAGGGTATTACACGCTGGCGTACATCGACAAAATGTGGGGCCTGCTCCGCGAGGATCCGTTCCCCTCCGGCATGACCCTGTGACCGGCGGCAAAGCGCCGGCCGGAAGTCCGGACCGGACAAGCCGTGCAGAAGAAAAACGGGCGGACGCAGGAAAGGGGCTTTTCTTTTCCTTTTGTCCGCCCGGAATCAAATCGTCAGGCATTGTCCTTCGATTTGAGGTCAGTTCCGCATTGAGACTGCCGTGTTTCCGCCGTCACAATGCGTTCACTCCCAGCCCCCCTCCCCTGTTCCGCCGGGGTGAAGCCCGGAGGATTTTCGGATTGTTCGTCCGGCGGCGGAGATGTCTTCCCAGCCGGACCGGGAGCAGATAGCGCCGCGCGGTGCGTTCCGCCACATGAAGCTTCTGTGCGATGACGGTGGAATTCCCCACGTGTTCGTAGTAAAACATCCTGTATGCGGCCCAGCGTTTCGGTTCCCGGCTGGCCCAGTCCGCCAGGAGGATCATCCGCCGGAGCGTTTCCGTCCCCGGCATATCGTTCTTTTTCCAGGAAGCGGTGTTGTTTTCCGCCTCGCTGAGGATCTGATCCATTCCAATGCCCTGGTCCGATCCGATTTCTTCGTTGTATTCACTCATGGTATAGTCCGCATCTTTCTTGCGTTTTTTTGATTGGTGCAGGTGCGAAAAATGTTTGGTGGTTTCCGGGTGAGTTCAGCAGTACATTTGTACGGTATGCGGGGCGGCGAACGGTTCATGGCGACAGCTCCTTTGTGCGGGGATGAGGTGAATCAGGGAAAAAAGAAAATGAGATTCGCTGTGTCCCGCCCTGCCCTGTCAGGGGGTCCCTTCCGAATCAGGGAAAATATAGTATGGATCGGGATGAAAGTCAAGCTTGTTTTGAAACTTTATTCAAACTTTATTGAGTATAGTTTCAATTTGGGGATAAACGGACCTGTGTCCGGCGGTTCCTCCCGGGATAAAGAGGCAATCATGAGCCGTCCCCTGCCGTGTCCCTTGCGATAGAACGATGTTTTGCCGAAAACGTGCTTGCAAACGCCGTCCGCCCGCGTTATATTATTGGTGAAACATCATGTGTTGAAACCGCCACAGCAAGGAGAGAGATCAGATCATGGCCGAATTCACCGTCAAGACAAACCGTCATTGCGAGATCATCGACATCACCGAGGATGTCAATCGCGTGCTTCCGCCGTCCATTCCGTGCGGGATCTGTCATATCTACTGCCCTCACACGACCGCCGGGATCACGATCAACGAGAACGCCGACCCGGACGTGAAGCACGACGTTCTGCAGAAACTTTCCGCGCTGATCCCGCACGACGAGGCGTATTACCAGCATTGCGAGGGCAACAGCGACGCGCACCTGAAGGCGATCCTGACCGGATTCTGCCAGACCGTGCCGTTCCGCAACGGACGTCTCGAGCTCGGCACCTGGCAGGGGATCTACTTCTGCGAATACGATGGACCGCGCACGCGCCGTGTGAGGGTCTACTTCGAACCCGCTGAGGGCTGAGGGAGGTGGACGCCTCCACTGTAATAGTGCCCGGCTTCGCTCGGGCACGAATCACTTCGCCACAAAGAAAAACCCGTGGAAAGCTTTTGAGGCTGTCCACGGGAGTATCATTTACGGATCAACGAATCGGAGGCGGGATTAGGCCTTCTTATCCGCCGAAGCGGCGGCGTTCTGCTCGCGGATCGCGGCGCGGCGGATCTTGCCGTTGACGGTCTTCGGGAGTTCGGCGACGAACTCGATGATGCGCGGATATTTGTAAGGCGCGGTGTGGGTCTTGACGTAGTTCTTGATCTCTTCCTTGAGCTCGTCGGAACCTTCCTTGCCCTTCACGAGCACGATCGTGGCCTTGACGACCTTGCCGCGGACGGGATCCGGCACGCCGGTCACGGCGCATTCGAGGATGTACGGGAGTTCCATGAGGACGCTTTCGACCTCGAACGGGCCGACGCGGTAGCCGGACGTCTTGATGATGTCGTCGGCGCGGCCCTGATACCAGAAATAGCCGTCCTCGTCCTGCCATGCCTGGTCGCCGGTGTGGTAGTATCCGTCGTGCCAGACTTTCCGCGTGTCCTCGGGATTCTTGACATACTGGCAGAAGAGTCCGCACGGATGATTGTCCGGATCGGCCTTCACGCAGATTTCGCCGGTTTCGCCGGTGGCGACCGGATTTCCTTCGGAGTCGAGCAGGACGACCTCGAACTGCGGATTCGGGCGGCCCATGGAGCCGGGACGCGGCTTCATGTCGGCGAGCGTGGCGATAGTGAGCGTAGTCTCGGTCTGACCGAATCCTTCATAGGGCAGCTGGCCGGAGACGCGGGCGAACGCTTCGCTGACCTCGGCGGGCATGGCCTCACCGGCGGTGGTGACGTGTTCGAGCGTGGAGAAGTCGACGTTGGAGAGATCTTCCTTCACGAGGAAACGGAAGATGGTCGGCGGGGCGCAGAACGTGGTGATGCCGTACTGCTTGAACATCGGGAGCATGTCGGCGGCGTGGAAACGGTCGAAATCGAAGGTGAAGACGCCGGCTTCGCAGAGCCACTGGCCGTAGATTTTGCCCCAGAGCGCCTTGCCCCAGCCCGTGTCGGCGACCGTGAAGTGGAGTCCGTCGGGGTTGACCTTGTGCCAATGGCGCGCGGTCATGATGTGACCGATCGGGTAGGAATGGTCGTGTTCGACCATCTTCGGATAGCCGGTCGTGCCGGAGCTGAAGAAGACGAGCAGAGGATCGGTGGTCTTGTGTCCGGCGGGACGCTGGAAGACGGGCGGGAAATTCGGATACAGGGCGTCGAGGTCGAGCCAGCCGTCCTTCTGTCCGTTGACGGTGAGCTTGAGCGTCATGCCGGTCACGGCGGCGGCTTCGTCGACTTCCTTCGTGATGTTGCCGTCGGCGGAGCAGACGACATAGTGGATGTCCGCCTTTTTGAAGCGGTATTCGAAATCGTGCGCGGTCATCTGGCAGGAGGCCGGGACCGCCACTGCGCCGATCATGTGAAGCGCGTTCAGGACGAACCAGAACTGGTAGTGGCGTTTCATCACCAGCATCACGCGGTCGCCCTTGCGGATTCCGAGGGAGTGCAGCAGATTCGCGACGCGCATGGCGTTTTCGGAGATGTCGCGGAACGTGAAGTCGCGGCAGACTTTGTCCTTGGAGACCCACTTCATGGCGACTTTATCCGGGCATTCGGCGGCGAGACGCGCCACCACGTCGAACGCGAAATTGAAGTCGTCCGGCACCTTGAAATGCACGGCCTTCAGCGTGCCGTCAGCATTCCACTCTTCATCCATATAATCCTGATACAGCAGACGGCGTTTGCCGGTCGGGGGCTCCTTCACCACGGTCTGCGGCACGAACGCGAACCGGTCGGGCTTGGCGTCGTCGTATTTGCTGTGCATGACGATGGAGAGGAACTTGCAGGGCTTGCCGTTTGCTGCGAGCATGGCGTGCGCCTCGCGGCCGTCGAAATAGATGCTGTCGCCCTCGTTCAGAAGTTCCTCCTTGCCGTGCAGGAAGACCCGCAGGGAGCCGGAAAGGATCAGGACGAATTCCTGGCCGTTGTGCTCGGAATATTGCAGAGGTTCGTTCTCGCCGGCGGGCGGCGCGGTGACGATGAAGGGCTCGCCGGTGCGGTCCTTCATGCGGATCGCCTGATGCAGATAGGAGAATTCCGGGCGGCGGACGAAGGGGAAGCCCTCCCCGCTGCGCGTGACGGTATACAGGGCCAGGTTCGGCGCTTCGCCGCTGATCACGGAGGAGACGTCCAGTCCGAAATGTCCCGCCAGATTGTAGTAGAACGAGAACGGCGCCTGTTTGGCTCCGCTTTCGAACTGGGAGTATTCCTCCGGTGAAACGCCGAGGAGTTCCGCCATCTGTTCAACGGTGAAGTTTTTCTGAGCCCTGAGCTCACGGACTCTCATGGAGATTTGTTCTTTGTTTTCCATGTCTTGCGATCCTTGTTTGGTTTTTGTATTAGGATTGCTCAGGAAAAATCAGGCATCCGGATACGGGTGGAAACACGTCCGGACCACCCGTATCTTCCCTGTGCAAAGGGTTTCAACGGGCGGCCTGTCTAATAATAATGTCGATAATGGCATCGGACGCGATGCGGATGGAGGCAATTCGGACAGAGGAGAACGCCGCGGCGGAGAACTTTCCGTCGCGTGCGTCAAAAATGTCTGTCCTGTGATGAAGCGTCATGCTTTTTGCCTCGGTCCGTAAAAAAAAAGAATGAATACAAATATAGTCGCACTTTCCGCATTTTCAAGGGGAGAAACGCAAAAATCCTCTGCAAAATATGCGGGCGGAAAAAACTCCGGGCGTGAATTCCCCGTCCGGAGTCCGAAATAATCGTGCCGTTTCAGGCGGATTATGCCAGCAGTCCGTCCGTTTGCCGGAACAGGCTGTCATCCTGCATCTGAAGCGGGGCGGCTGCCGCTGAGATGCCGGTGCCGGAGAACACATCCCCGGAGTCCGTCAGCCCGACAAGGAGGTCGTCCTGTACGGGGGACGCGGCGGATGAAGACTCGTTCCACGCGTCGAGGTCGGCAGAGGCTTCCGGCATGGTCAGCGCGTCTTTGCTGGACACATTGCTCGTCACAAACACGAAATATTCCGCATTTCCGCCTTTTGCCGCATTGGTCGACTTCACGGAGAAGTAGTAATTCGTGCCGGCTTTGAGGGTGATTTTGATGTTGTCCGCCACATAAGATCCTGAGCCATTGGACTTGGCCGTCTTGGACTTCAGTTTCTTCAGGGAGTATTTGGTTGTCTTGCCGGATTTCTTCGTTACAAGTTCATAAAGCGCGAACTGCACCTTGTCTTTTGCCGAAACGCCGAAAGACAAATCCGTTTTGTTGTTGAGCGTGAATCTCTTGTAGTCGATCGCGTCGCCGTAGCCGACCCAGCCGGACGGGACGATCCCAATGTAATACTTGCCTTCCAGATTCCCGACGTTGCCGACGGAGCTGTTCACATACCCGCTGACGATTACCTTGTCGTCGCTGTTGTTGCTGTCGGGATTGTTGTAGAATATACTGTTCGAGGCGAGGTTCACGCTGTAGTTCGTGTTGTCGCTTTTCGCGGGGGCGGTGGACTTCACGGAGAGGGCATAAGTTCCCTGTTTGACGAGCCCCAGCGAAACTCCGCCCGATTTCTGCTGCTTGACCGACACGCTCTTGACCGCCTTCAGCGAAGTTTTGGAGCCTTTGGTCACGACCTTGTAGAGCGTAAGCTTCGCGGCGTTTCCGGCGTTGAGGGTGAAGCTCAGCTTCGCCGCGCTGCTGAGCGTGAACTTCCGGTAGTCGATCTTGTCGCCGTAACCGACCCAGTCGTCGAGCACTTTCGCGCCCGGCGAGGTGACGGAGAGAGACTTCATCGAACTGACGGCGGATGAGTCGTCGGTATTGTTCCCCTTCGTGTAGAACACGCTGTCCGAACCCACCTGGACGTTGTAATATGCGCCGCCCTTCTTTTTTGAGGCTTTCGTAGATGCCACGGAGACGTAATACTCGATGGCGCTGTCGCTCTTTTTGAGCAGGAGTTTTTTGAGGGTGCCGGAGTAATTCGATGCGCCGGTTTTCTTGAGCGTGACAGTCTTGAGTTTTTTCACCTTGTTGATGTCATTGCCCTTTTTATCCTTCTTGCCCGTGGAGACAAGGGCGTAGACCGTGAACTTCGCCGCGCCTGTGGCGGTGATCGAGAAATTCAGCTTCGCCGCGCTCTCCAGCCGGAAGATCTTGTAGTCGATTTCATCCTCGTATCCGACATAGTTTTTGTAGCCGTCTTTGTTAACTGTGCCGCCTTTGTCGACCGGAAGTTCCATGCCCGGAGTCGCCACCTTGTTGAAATATAACGCCGTATTCGCCGTTTGAGTCTTTGTATTGTACATCCAGTCGTTGTATTGGTTGTCGCAGTCAGCGGAACCGGGCGTGGGGGTGGGTGTGGGCGCGGGTGCGGATCCCTTGATGTTCGAGACCGTGTAGCTCGCGATTGCGGAAACGTTTCCGGCGGCATCGGTGCCGCGGAAGTACGCGGTCCCGTTCGCATTGAACGTGAGCGAGCCGGAATAGGTTTTCCATGTCTTGCCGTCCGTGCTGTATTCCTTCTTCGAAGAGTCGCTGCTGAACTTGGCGGTGACCGTGACGGGCTTGGTGGTCGATTTCTTGGTGCTGACGGTAATGGTCGGCTTCGACGGCGCGGTCGTGTCGATGTTCGTGACCTTATAGCTCGCGATGGCGGACTTGTTTCCGGCGGCGTCGACGGCCTGGAAATAGACGGTCGCGTTCTTGGAGACGGTCACGCCGCCCGACGGATAGGCGTTCCAGCTGCCGCTGTCGCCGATCCGGTACAGAGAGGACGCCAGCTTCACGTCGTCGCTGAACGTGGCCGTGACCGTGACGCTCTTGTTGGTTGCCGCGGTCGTGCTCGCCTTGACATTGGAAACGGTCGGCTTGACCGTGTCGCTGCCCGTCGGAGTGGTGCTGCCGCCCACATTGAACACGATGGTCTCAATGGACTCGATCGAACGCGCCGCACCGGAGTAATAATACGTGCCGCCCCATGTCATGCGCTGATCCGCATCGTAGCAGTCGTCGAAAATGATCTCCCGCGTGCTTGCGTTGTACCCGTAGGCGACCATGGCGTGCCCGGTGATGGAGACTATGACGGGACGGCCGGCGTCGATTTCCTTCTTGAAGTCTTCGAAGGTGAACGAGCCGCCGTTGGTATCGACATCGAAGGAACCGGTGTTTTTTCTGTCGAGCGAGTAGCCGCGTGACTGCACATAGAGGTCAAGCCCGTACAGCATGGATATATTGCGCCAGACGATCGTCCGGGTGGTCGAACCGTATGTCAACGTGCCGTTGGAATAGTTTTTTGTGTAGAGATCGTTCAGTGTGTCGGAGGTCACTGTGGTGGCTTTATCTCCATTGCCGCGCCAGTACTGTCCGGTGCCGAGATAGTCGGCGAGACAGTCCCATTCGCTCGTGTTCAGTTCCGTCGTGTTGCCTTTGTATGTATAAGGCAGTTCGTCCTCCGGAGTTGTTCCGTAAAATCGATTCACATAGCCCTTCGAGGCGATCGCCTTGCCCAGCACGGTGTCGAACGCGTCCATGTCGTAGGCGTTGCCGTCCGTACCGCGCGAATTCAACGCCACTGTGCCGTTGATGAGATTGGACAGACTCTTCCCATTGTAACCGTTGATGTCGTAATACCCAAGGAGCATACCGACCGAGGTCGGCATGCAACCGTACATATACTCGGCTTTCGGCATGGTGTTGGCGAGTACGACGTCGCCGTTCGATTTCGTCTTGGTGTTCGCCATGTGGTCGGGGGTCCTTTCTTCCTTGAGAGACGGTGGGTGGGTTATGCGAGACTGCCTGTATTCTGATTCTGTTCGAAGCGAGTGGCGTCGTCAAGCCCGGCGAAGAGGTCGTCGGAAGCCGCGACCGGGATCGGCGACGCCGCGGGATCGCACACGCCGGACATCCGCAGATCGGCGAGGTCCGCTCCGGAGAGCATCACGAGCCCGGCATCCGCGAAGACATCCGCATCTGCGAGAATATCCGCATCCGCAGAAACGGAATCCGCCGCAAAGGATGCAACGCTGTCGTCCCAGCCGTTCGTCTCTACCTCCGGTCCTGAGAGCGCGGCCGAGTCCGCCGAAACGGCGCTGTACGACACATTGTAATAGGCGTTGCCGCCCTTCTTCGCATTCGTGGACTTCATGCAGATGCAGTAGTCGTTTTCCGACTTAAGGGAGACGCCGGAGAGCGTTGCCGCGTATTGTCCGTTCTTCTTCGTAAGCGTCTTGGTCTTGACCGACTTCAGGGAATAGTCGCCCTTCCCGTTGCCGACGATCTGGTAGACCGTGAATTTCGCGGCGTCGTTGGCTTCGACCGTGAACGTCGCCTTCAGGTTCTGCGTCACGCTGATCTTCGCATAATCCGTATCGTCGTCGTGCCCGACGAAGTTCTTCCAGGAGCCCTTGTTGACCGAGGTCTTATCCACCTGGAGCTGCTTCGAGGTCAGGCCGAGCGATATCGAGGAAACGTCCGACAAGTAGTTCAGGTTCTTTTCCGAATCGACCATCCAGTTGTTGTTGCCGTTGTCGACCTTGTTGTAATAGATGCAGTCGCCCGTATTGAGGTAGACGTTATAATACGCGAAGCCGCCGTTCTTCACGTTCAACGCCTGCACGGAGATGTAGTATTCGTGGTCGTCACCGTCTTTTTCCAGCACGCAGTTCTTCGTCGATACCGTATATTTCCCGTCGCCGTCTTTCTTCAGCGAGGTCGACTGCAGCGACACCATCTTCGAGCCGGTCCACTTCCAGATCGTGAACTTCGCCGCGCCCGTGGCCTCGATCCGGAAGGAAACGCTCGCCGCGGATTTGCTCAGGCTGATCTTCGCGTAGTCGAATTCGTCTTCGGGTCCGACGAAGTTGATCATGCCGTTCATGGAAACGGTCCCGTCCTTGTCCAGCGGCAGCTTCGAGGTGTCTTTTGCGATCTTTTCCAGCGAAGGGATGGAAACGGGGCTGTCCGGCCTGACCCCTTTCCTGTCATTGTTGTAGTCGGCGTCCTCGAAATCCAGAGGCCTGCCTTTGCATTTGGAGACGATGGCGCCCTTCGCCACCTTGACGAGCGCGTTTTTGTTCGCGTTCGTGAGGCCAGTGACGACCGCGCCGCTCGAAATGAGCACCTCGCCGCCGCTGACGACGACGTTGGATGCGGACGCTCCCTTGGAAAAGACGACCATGGCATCCCATTTTTTGACGGTGACGCCGTTTGCAGTGGCGCCGTCGGAAACGGCCATGTAGCCGCCGTTGACCGTGGTCTTCGTCGCCGAGCCGCCGCCGGATACATACATGCTGCCTTCGGATGCCACAGTCGTGCCGTTTGCCATGCCGCCGTTGGAAAGGATTATGCTGCCGCCGGAGACGATGGTATTCGCCGCCGATCCGCCGTTGGAAACGATCATGCTGCCGCCGGAAACGGTGGTCCGGCTCGCAATGCCGCCCGCGGAGACGTACATGCTCCCGTTCAGGGCGGTCTTGTCCGCCGTGCCGCCGTTGGACACATACATTTTCCCTAAGAAGTCCACCGTGGTGTCGGTTGCCTTCGCCTCGTAGCGGAGATGCAATTCGGCGCCCGAACCGCTGTTTGCGCTGACGATGGTTTTCTTCATGCTGCCGCCGGAACTGACGACCGCGACGGCGCCTTTCTGCAGGTTCGTGTCGATCGTCCTGCCATCGAAAACGGTCATGCTGCCGCCGGAAAGCACCGTATCGCTCGCCAGTCCGCCGGAGCAGATCTCGAGCAATCCGCCGGCAAGAAGCCTGGTTTCATACGCCTTCCCGCCGGAAACGAACATGCTTCCCTTTGTCAGATAGAAATGGGTGATGTCCGCCACTCCGCCGGAATAGACAAAGACGGAACCGTTATCCTGAAGCGCCGTGATCTTTGCCGTTCCCCCGGAGGAGACTTGGATGACCCCGCCCGCGTTGCTTGTGTTGTAAGCCAATCCGCCCTTGGAAACGAACACGATGCCCTGGGGTTTGATGAAGTTGGTATCCGCCCTGCCGCCAAGGAGAACCATGCTCCCTCCCCCGCTGACGGTGTTGCCGGTCGCCGATCCCCCCTTGGAAACGAACAGGACTCCATTGGTCTTAAGCAAAGTGGCACTTGCCTTCCCGCCGGAAAAGACAGTCATTTCCCCGCCTCCGGTGACGGTGGAATTGCTCGCCGTTCCGCCGCTGGAGATGCGTATATATTCGTTGTCGTTGGTTGCGGTCAGGCCGGTACGGCTTGAGCCGGGGTAGACGGTGAAGACTGTGGACATGGGGAACCCTTTCCGGATAAGTGAGGTTCAAAAACGGAAAAACGCGCTGTTTTCCAGAAATATAGCATCCTGCGGAAAAAAAGGCAAATGCTTTTTTCTGTTTTTTTATTAATAAAAAGCCCGCGCGTGTACCCGCGAATCATCCGGGACCGGGGAACCGGATATCGGGATTCTCCCCTGCCCTGTCCCGCGTCCCGGTTCAGAGCAGAGCGGAACGCCATTTCGCGGCTTCCGCACCGGGATCGGCCGCCTGCGTGAAAGCGGTCACGGCGGCGACGCGCCCCGCTCCGGCGGCCTTGAGTTCCGCGAGGTGCGAAAACTTGATGCCGCCCATGACGGAAAACGGCACGCGGACGAGCGGGATCAGAGACTTGAGCTCTTCCATTCCGAGGAGCCTGATGTTTGTGAGCTGTTTCGTGTTCGTAGGGAAGATTGGGCCGATGTTGAGATAGGAGCACCCTTCGTCCTGTGCCCGGCGGATCTCGTCGGCGTTGTGCGTGGAGACGCCGGTCAGCAGGTCGGGGTCGATGCGGCGGGCGTCCGGGAGCGGGATATCCTCCTGTCCCAGATGCACGCCGTCCGCCTGCGCGATCAGCGCGGTGTCCACGCGGTCGTCCACGATCAGCAGCGCGCCGTAGTCCCATGCGAGTTCCCGGACCTGCCGCAGAAGGACTAGGAAGGGACGATCCGGCATGGTCTTTTCACGAATTTGCAGAATGCGCACGCCGCCCGCCAGAAGGGACGCGGCGACTTCAACGGGGTTGCGTCCGGCGCAGAATTCGGACGTGACGACAGGATAGACGTCCGTGCGCCGGAACGCTTCGATACGCTCGTTCAGGGTGGTGTAGACGCGGCGCGGCATCGGTCAGTTCCCGAGTCTTTTGCGGATGAGGTCCGCGGCCTTGCGTCCGGAGAGCATCATACCGCCGAAGATGGGGCCCATGCGGTAACCGCCCATGACGTTGTTCGCGCTCATTCCGCAGGCAAAGAGTCCGGGGAAGTATTCGCGGGGTTTCTCGACGGTGGAAGCCTCGCCGCTGTCGACCCACATGGGCTTTTCGCCGAGGATGCCGCCGGTGCTCGTGGCGAGCTTCAGCTGGGCCTTTTCGACCGCGAGGTGCATGATCTCGCTCGGGTGTCCGGTGCCGTCCAGCACGCATTGGGAAATGACGGTCAGCGGGTCCACGTGCATGCCGAGGCGTTCGACGGGCGTCCAGTTGATGACGAGACCGCCGACCTGTCCGCCGCGGAACACGATGTCCTCGACGCTGACGGAGTTGAATATCTTCGCACCCGCGCTGACCGCGCCGAAGATGAGGCCGCTGGCCATTTCCACGGAGTCAAGCGTGTTGTAGCCGGGCGCGCCGGGGATGGGCTTGTGTCCGATGCCGAATTCGTCGAGAATCTCCAGCGAGGCGTCCTGCACGACGACCTCGTTGAAGAGCATGCCGCCGCCCCATGTGCCGCCGCCGGGCGCGAGCTTGCGTTCGAAGATGGCTGTGCGGATGCCGGCTTTCGCGAGGTAGCGCGCCGCGACGAGCGCGGAGGGACCGGCGCCGACGATCGCGACGTCGACCGTGAGGTTGTCGAGGAGTTTCGCCGAGAAGTTTTCGACGATTGCGCGGGAGATGGTCGTTTCAATGACCTGGGAGGAGGTGTGCGACATGTGTCTTTCCTTTCCGTCTGGTTGTTGTTTCGCAGAAAAAGCGTGCGGCTTTCCACCGGAAAGGATTGCGCTGTCGATTTCCTACGCCGGCATTATCCGGATCAGGTTATGCGGGTATGATCTCAGCCGGACCGCACTTCGAATGCGCGGGACCAGCACCCCGTTGGATGGTATTAGTATACACTGGAAAACATGAAAAAGTAAGCGTCTTTTCGCTTCCGCATGATAAAAAAAACGGTGCGGAGGTTTTGAAACCCGACCGCACCGGTGAAGCGGGGAAAGATGGAAATATTCAGATGTCTTTTCTGACGGTCGTTTTGACGCCGCATCTGTCATGGACTTGCTTAATGAAGTGGAATGCGTCATCGGCGTTGTCCGCGATGTGGAAGAGGTCCAGGTCATCCTCGTTGATCATATGGTCGCGGAGCATGGTGTTGCGGAACCAGTCGAAAAGCGGCCCCCAGTATTCCTTTCCGACCGCCACGAGCGGGACGGTGCGGACTTTGCTGGTCTGGATGAGCGTGAGCGCTTCGGAGAATTCGTCGAGCGTGCCGAACCCGCCGGGGTAGACGGCGATCGCGACGGAATACTTGAGGAAGCATACTTTTCGCACGAAGAAATAGCGGAAGTCGATCGATTCGCTCTGATACGGGTTTGGATGCTGCTCCATCGGCAGCTTGATGTTCAGCCCCACGGACTCGCCGTTCTTGTTCCAGGCGCCGCGGTTGGCCGCTTCCATGATGCCGGGGCCGCCACCGGTAAGGACGCCGTATCCGCTGGCCGTGAGAAGTTCGCCGAGGCGGACGCAGTCCTGGTAGACGGGGTCGTCGGGTTTCGTGCGTGCGGAACCGAAGACGGAGACAAGGCGTTTGTGCTTTGCCATGGTTTCGAAGGAGTCGATGAATTCCGACATGATGCGGAATATGCGCCAGGGCTCCTCGGCGTTCATGCCGTAGAGTTCGGAAAAACCGACAAAGTCTTTCATTTCAAGATCGGACACGGCGCAACCTCACAGCGTTTCCAGATAATCGGCGTATTCCTCTTCCGTCATGAGCTCGTCGACTTCGGTCGGATCGATATTGTCGAGTTTGTACAGCCAGCCTTTGCTTTCGGCGCTTGTGCCGATGATGCCGGGATCGTCGTCCAGCACATGGTTGACGGCGGTTACGGTCCCGCTTACGGGAGAGAAAACATCGGAGGAGGCGGATACCGATTCGATCGTGCCGACGCTGTCGCCGCAGATCAGGTCCGTTCCTTCTTTGGGAAGTTCGACAAAGGTAATGTCTCCGAGATCGGCCGCGGCATACTCCGAGATGCCGACTATGGCTTCTTCGCCATCGGTTTTGACCCATTCGTGGGTCTTCGAATAGTATTTGTCCATACCTTGAGTTCCTTCGTGAAAGATGGTCAGATAAAACGCATAGAGAAATTAAGCATAAAACTCTGCATTGTCAAGTTCCATTTCAGAAAAAAATGCTTTTTTCTCCGTTTTTTTTATTTTTTTCAGCTGATCGGGCTTTCGTTCCTTCAGGAATGAGTTTACCTCAAATGTTTGTTTCCGATGAAAAAGCCCCCTGCCCTGAGCCGGACCCCCCGACGGATCTTTTTGCCGGATTCAATCCAAAGCGTTCCCCGTCGGGGAAAATTGCATTTGTTCGCTTCCGTCGGAAATGGCATAGAGACAGAGATTGTGCAGCATTTCGTCATATGTGACGCACATGCCGTTGAATTCGTAATACTTGAGCGAGTTGTTGAACGTCCACCATGTGATCGGCGTGCCGTCAAACATGATGGGCGATTCGACTTCATGGCTGAAGAGACCGGAATGTCCGGAGTTCAGATTCGCAATAAATGTATCTTTGTCTTCGGGGGTGCATACGAACTTTGTCCACAGCTGTTTCTTTTCTCCATCCTGTTTCAAAAAAAGGTTTATGTCTTCAGCATTGAGCGGAAGCGTGACGCCGAACCCCCGCAGGATCGTTTTGATCCGGGGAGTGGAATACTCTTCTTCCAGATACATGGAATTCGAGAATTCACTGAACATCGGCATGACCAGGATACCGACAAAGACTCCGAAAAGGAACATGACGATCGCAATCAGGGCTTTCATGACTTCTCTCCTGTGTGTTGGTTATTGAGGTGGGAAAAGGTTTTGCTTTGTCCGGGACGAAGGTCCCCGTCAACAGATAACAATATAACATCGTATCCGCGCGAATGCAAATGCGAAAAAGATAAAAAAAAGGCCAAATCCGCAGGGAAATGGCCTTTCCGTAAACCAGATATTGAAAAAACCGGGATCAGAAGCCGCCGAAGCCGCCCATGCCGCCGCCGAAGCCGCCCATGCCGCCGCCACCGAAGCCGCCCATGCCGCCGCCGGGACCGCCACCGAAGCCGCCCATGCCGCCACCGAAGCCGCCCATGCCGCCGGGACCGCCGCCAAAGCCGCCGAAGTCCATGCCGCCGCCGAAGCCGCCCATACCGCCGGGGCCGCCGAAGCCGCCCATGCCGCCGGGACCGCCGAAGTCCATTCCGGGACCGCCGAAACCGCCAGGACCGCCGAAGCCGCCGGGACCGAAGTCCATGCCGGGTCCCATGCCCGTAACCGTCGTAGTCGTCATGACCGGACCGGCCGCATTGGTTCTCTGCGCGGCAGCCGCCGC
>JBGUKN010000092.1:0-3575 GCA_045114455.1 Victivallales bacterium | reverse complement strand
ATCCCGTGTCCGAGCGGAGCCGGACACTATTCGACACACTCCGTGTGTCCGAGCGGAGCCGGACACTATTCGACACACTCCGTGTGTCCGAGCGGAGCCGGACACTACCGCAGTGGAGGACTTGTCCTCCTTAATCCACGGGGATGTCCGCGAGGATCTGGCGCAGGAATTCGCGGTTCTTGTCCGAGGGCGGGCAAAGCGGCAGACGGTATTCCTCGTCGATGAGGCCGCGGATCGCCATGCCGGCCTTGACCGGGATCGGGTTGGTCTCCACGAACATCGCCTTGAAGAACTTGTAGAGCTTGCGGTGCATCGCGCGCGCCTGGTCGAACGCGCCGGCGTTGCAGAGGTCGACGAGCTGCTTCATCTCCTTCGGGATGATGTTGGACGCCACGCTGACCACGCCGACCGCGCCGACGGACATCATGGGCACGGTGAGCGCGTCGTCGCCGCTGAGGACCGGGATATCGCAGAGGTCGAGGATCTCGGATACGCGGTCCACGGAGCCGCTGGCCTCCTTCACGCCCGCCACATTGCAGTTTTTCGCGAGGCGCGCGATAGTCTCGGCGGAGACGGAGACGCCGGAGCGTCCGGGCACGTTGTAGATCACGATCGGGATGTCGCAGGAATCCGCGATGGTGGCGAAGTGGCGGTACAGCCCCTCCTGCGTGGGCTTATTGTAGTACGGGGCGACCTGGAGCGAGAAATCCGCGCCGTCGGACTTCGCGTGACGGGTCAGGTGCAGCGCCTCGGCGGTCGAGTTCGCGCCGCTTCCGGCGAGCACCTTGCAACGGCCGTTCACCAGCTGGACCACGGTCGCGATCACGCGTTCGTGCTCCTCGAAGCTCAGCGTGGGCGACTCGCCCGTGGTGCCGACCGGGGAGATCCCGTCAACGCCGTAGCTGATCTGCATTTCGACCAGCCGGGTCAGTTTATCGTAATCGACCGCTCCGTTGCGGAACGGAGTCACAAGCGCCGTGTAAAGACCTTGAATTTTCATGATTTGGAATCCTTTTCCTTGAAATATGGGCTGTCGGCGGCCGTGACGGACGCCAGTTCAAATCTGTCTGCGGGGGCGGTCCCCCGGTAAACTTCGACCGCGGGGCCGGTCAGGATGATCCGGGCGGAGTTCTCGGTGGGGAGATGCGTTTTGACGAGGTCACCGGAACGTGTGCGGAACGTCAGGTCGGCGGGCGCATGGAAGAATTTCGCGAGCACGCGTGCAGACGACGCGATCCCGGTCCCGCACGCCAGCGTCTCGTCCTCGACGCCGCGTTCGTAGGTGCGGATCAGAACGGGTTCGGAGAAATCGTGTCCGAACTCCAGGAAATCGACGTTGACGCCCGCGGGCGCGAACGCCTCGTGATAACGCAGTTCGCGGCCGGGACGCAGGATGTCGGCGCGTTCCAGTCCGTCCATGCGGACCACGGCGTGCGGCACGCCGACCGCGCCCTTGAAGACCGTGAATCCGGCGGTGTGCTCGTGCGCCTCGAAATCCTCGGTCACGGGCAGCTCGATGCGGACCATGCCGCCGCCGATGACCTCGGCGGCAAGCTCGCCGCCGCCCGTCGCGAACGTGATGGACGATTCGCGCGTCAGGCTGTGCGAATAGGCGAAGAGCGCGGCGCAGCGAAGGCCGTTGCCGCACAGCTCCGCCTTGGAACCGTCGCAGTTGAAGAACTCCATGACGACCTGGGCGCAGCCGGGTATGCGCGACTTGGAGAGCAGGATCAGTCCGTCGGCGCCGATGCCGCGGCGGCGGTCGCAGATCTTCCGGATGCTGTCCGCCGAGAAGACATAGGCGGACTCGGAACAGTCAACGACCACGAAATCGTTGCCCGCTCCGTCCATTTTCGAAAATTTCAGAAGATTCAACTCGGCCTCCAAAGGTTTCCGGTTCGCCGGCGGAATGCCATCCCTCTGCCGCACGGGAAAAGATTATTTTCCGGGCGGCGCGGACAGCGGATGATAAACGCTCTACGCTTTAAAAATACTCCAAATCGCTGATTTTACCAGTGTTTTTCCCGAAAAACTCCGCATTTTTCCGGCCGTGCCGCCTGTTTCGCGGCTTTTTGTCCGGCATTCCCGCCGGATCACTCGGACCGCTGCACGTCGATCGGGATCTGCTGTGCCGCGCGCCACGCCGGATACGGGCCGAAGACCACGCCGACGAACGACGAGATCAGCAGCGAGCCGACGATGTTTGTGAGGGAGGAGATGGTCGGCATCTCGGCGTACTTCGTGACGATGGCGGAGAGTCCGAGGCCGAGGCCGATGCCCATGCAGCCGCCGAGCGTGGTCAGGATCACGGTCTCGATCAGGAACTGGAACAGGATGTCGAGCTTCTGCGCGCCGAGCGCGCGGCGCGTGCCGATCTCCTTCTTTCGTTCGGACACGCTCGCGAGCATGATGTTCATGATGCCGATGCCGCCCACGAGCAGGGAGATGCTGGCGATGGCGCCCATGACGATGGTGAAGATCTTCTGGGTGCGCTCGCGCTGTTTGAGCAGGTCGAGCGGGACGATCATGTCCCAGTCCTTGCTCTTCGCATGCGCCTTTTCCAGATAGTTCTGAAGGCGTTTTGAGGTGTTGTCGATGTATTCGAGGTTCGCCACGTTCACCAGCATCACGTCGTAGTCGACCAGAATCGCCTTGTTGCGGTTCCGCCCCTGGCTTTCGCTCGCGTAGTTGCCGTAGATGGAGAGGTCGGTGTTGGACGGGATCAGGATCAGGTCGTTCGGGCTGCCGACTTCCGGCAGGCTGGTGCCGTTGTCGTTGGAGATCACGCCGACAATGCGGTAGGACGCGTACGGGGTGCGGATGTTCGAGCCGACCACGTCCGTGGCGCCCAGCGGGAAAAGCCTGTGCTTCACGTTCTGCCCGATCACGCAGATGGTCGAGGGGGAACGGAAATCGATCTCGTTGAACCAGCGTCCGGACGTAAGATGGCAGGAGGTGTCCTTCATGAATCCGAGGGAAACGCCGCAGAGCTTCAGGTCGAGGCGCGTCTCCCCCTTCGTGATCGGCTGGCGCGTGTTGCGGACGGTGGTGATGTGGTGGACGTTCTCCATCGTCCTGATGAACTGGTAGTCGCGGATGTCGAGGCCGTAGTCCTCCACGGAGCTGGTGGTGGCGCCGCGCCCGGAGGAGCTGCCCCCGGACGTGTCGAAGTGCGGCTTCTTGGTGTAGATGATGATCTTGTCGATGCCCATTGATTCGATCTGGGACAGCGCGGACCGTTCCGCGCCCTTCGAGATCGCCATCATGGAGATCACGCTCCCGACGCCGAAGATCACGCCGAGCGAGGTCAGCAGCGAACGCGTCTTGTGCAGCCGCAGGTTCAGGAAGGACAGCGACACGATGTCGGTGAACCGCATCATTTTTTAGCGCCCTCCTGTTCCGCCGTGGTCGTCAGCGCCGCCTTCGCGTCGGCGGCCATTTTATCCTGCGGGAGCTCGCCGAACCCGGAAAGCGGCCCGGTCAGCTCGTCCACGGAGTCGGTCGGCTTCGTCTGGACGATGCGTCCGTCGCGGAGCCGGATGACCTTGTCGTAGTGCGGCTCGAACATCGGGTTG
>JBGUKN010000091.1:0-4383 GCA_045114455.1 Victivallales bacterium | reverse complement strand
GCGCAGTGCATCGTGCTGGCGATCGACGCCCGGCGCGTCCCCGGCGAAAACCGCTGGGAAGTCTACACGCACGGCGGACGCCGTCCGACCGGGATCGACGCGCTCGAATGGGCGGTGCGCGGCGTGGAGCTCGGCGCGGGCGAAATCCTGCTTACGAGCATGGACACCGACGGCACGAAGGCCGGTTACGACTGCGAACTGACCGCCGCGGTCGCCGATTCCGTGCCGGTGCCCGTCATCGCGTCCGGCGGCGCGGGTGACCTGGACGACCTCGCCGAGGTCATCGAAAAAGGCCGCGCCGACGCCGTGCTTGCCGCCAGCATCTTCCATTTCGGGACGTACACGGTGGGCGACGCGAAACGCTACCTCGCCGGACGCGGCATCCCGGTCCGGACCTGAACGAAAAAACAACACAACTTTTCTGGAGAACATACCATGCCGAACGACCTTGCCTCCCGCAGCCTGGCCTATCACGCGAACCCGCAGCCGGGCAAACTGAAAATCCTTCCTTCGAAACCCTGCACCACGCAGGATGACCTCTCCCTGGCGTACACGCCGGGCGTCGCCGTCCCATGCACGGAAATCCACGACCACCCGGAGAAGATCTGGGACTACACCGGACGCGGCAACACCGTGGCGGTGGTCAGCGACGGCACGGCGGTGCTCGGTCTCGGCAACATCGGCCCGGAGGCCGGGCTCCCCGTCATGGAGGGCAAATCCGTCCTCTTCAAGCGGTTCGCCGACATCGACGCCGTGGCGCTTTGCATCGGCGGCGTGTTCAAGGAAGACGGCCGGACCGACCCGGACAAAGTGATCGAGACCGTCGCCCGCCTGGAACCCTCGTTCGGCGGCATCAACCTCGAAGACATCGGCGCGCCCGCGTGCTTCGCCATCGAGCCCGCGCTGAAGAAGGCCATGAAGATCCCGGTCTTCCACGATGACCAGCACGGCACCGCCATCATCTCCCTCGCCGGAATCCTGAACGCCCTGCGCGTGGTCGGCAAGAAGATCGGCGACTGCCGGTTCGTGATGAACGGGGCAGGGGCCGCCGGGATCGCCTGCGCGGAATACTACGTCTCCGCGGGCGCCGACCGTTCCAAGTTCATCCTCTGCGACTCGAAGGGCGTGATCCATGACGGCCGCACCGACCTGAACCCGCAGAAGCAGCGTTTCGCCGCCCATACGGACGCCCGCACACTCGCCGACGCGATCAAGGGCGCGGACGTCTTCGTCGGCGTCTCCGTGCCGAAGGCGCTGACCGGGGACATGGTCCGCACGATGGCGCCCGGCGCGGTCGTGTTCGCCATGGCGAACCCCACGCCCGAGATTTTCCCGGACGAAGCGCTGGCCGCGGGCGCGGCGGTGGCTGGCACGGGTCGTTCCGACTACAGCAACCAGGTGAACAACGTGCTCGGGTTCCCGGGCATTTTCCGCGGCGCGCTCGATACCCGCGCATCCGACATCAACGAGGCGATGAAGCTGGCGGCGTCCCGCGCGCTGGCGGACATCGTGGCGGAACCGATGCCGGAAGACGTCCGGCAGCTGCTCTCCGCCGCATATCCCGAAGAGGCGGCGAAAGGCATTTTCGAGGGCGAGATCCCGCTGAAGGCGTCGTTCGTGATCCCGAAGCCGTTCGACCCGCGCGTCGTGCCCCGCGTAGCGCGCAAGGTCGCCGAGGCCGCCATGGCGTCCGGCGTGGCGCAGATCAGGATCGACGACCTCGACGCCTACGAACGCGCCGTGGCCGCCCGCATCGCCCGCAACAGCAAACAGTGAAACGAGGAGGCGTATCATATGGCGCTGGTCATTCATTCGATCCCCGAACTTCAGCAGTGGTCCCGCAACGCGCATAAGGACGGCAAGACCGTCGGGCTCGTGCCGACGATGGGATTCCTGCACGATGGACATCTCTCCCTGATCGACGCCGCCCGCGCGAACGGCGCGGACGCCGTGGTCATTTCCATTTTCGTGAACCCGATCCAGTTCGGCCCGAACGAGGATTTCGCGAAGTATCCTCGCGACTTCGAACGCGACCGCGCGCTCTGCGAAGCGAAAAACGTTGACGTGATCTTCGCGCCCGGCGTGGAGGATATGTACCCCGAACCGCTGACCTGCCATGTCTACGAGAACACCATCTCCAAAAACCTCTGCGGCAAGTCCCGTCCGATCCATTTTGAGGGCGTGACCACGGTCGTCTCGAAGCTCTTCAACGCCGCCCTGCCGGATGTGGCGGTCTTCGGGCAGAAGGACGCCCAGCAGGCGGCGATCATCCGCCGCATGGTCCGCGACCTGAACTTCCCGATCAGGATCATCACCGCGCCCATCGTGCGCGAGGTGGACGGCCTCGCCATGAGCTCGCGCAACAAATATCTCTCCGAGGACGAACACCGCCGCGCGCTGGCGATCTCGAGCAGCCTGTTCCGCGCGCAGAAGACGTTCGCCGCGCAGCCCGGCGTCACGGCGGCGAAACTGATCGCCGACATTCGCGCGGAGATCACGGCGGCGGGCGGCCTGGTGGAATATGTCGAGCTGACCGATTCGGACACGATGCTGCCCGCGGTCGCGCTCGAACCCGGCAAATCCTTCACGATCGCGGTCGCGGCGAAGTTCGGCACGACCCGTTTGATCGACAACATCCAGCTCTGAGAAGAGGAACAACCCTGCACGGCAGACAAAGGACGGAAGAATTATGGCAGACATAAAACACGAGCATTGGGGTAGTTCCTTCGGTTTCATCATGGCCGCGGTGGGATCCGCCATCGGCCTCGGCAACGTGTGGCGGTTCCCCTTCATCACGGGGGAGAACGGCGGCGGCGCCTTCGTCCTGATCTACCTCCTCTGCATCGCGCTGGTCGGACTGCCCGTGATGCTGGCGGAACTCGCCATCGGACGCGCCTCGCAGGGCGATCCGATCAAGGCGTTCCGGCATTTCGCGATCCGTTCGCCGCGCCTGCCGAAGGTGGCGTGCGGATTCGGCCTGGGGCTCGCCGCCGCGCTCGGCGCGTCGGGCAACTACGGCATGGCGGTCTTCCTGGTGATCCTCAGCATCCTGATCTACCACTACGGCTGGGCGGCGGCGGGATTCTCCTGCACGCTGGTGGCCGGACTGATCCTCTCCTACTACGCGATCATCGGCGGCTGGATCTTCCTCTACGCCTGGAAATCGTTTGCGCATGAACTCGTTTTCGCCTCGCCCGAAGAGGCGGGGGCGTACCTCGGCAGCGTGTCGTCCAACGGCTGGCTGTCGTCCGGCATGACGGTGTCCTTCATGCTCGCGTCGGCGGCGATCTGCTGGTTCGGCGTGAAGAAGGGCATCGAGCAGGTCTCGAAGATCATGATGCCGCTTCTTTTCGTGCTGGTCCTGGTGCTGGTGGTCCGCAGCGTGACGCTCCCCGGCGCGTCCAGGGGAATCGAGTTCTTCCTGAAGCCGGATTTCGGCAAGATCAACGGCTCGAGCATCATGGACGCCCTCGGACACGCGTTCTATTCGCTGAGCCTCGGCATGGCCATCCTCATCACCTACGGGAGCTACCTGAGCAAGCAGCGCAACATCCTGAAAGCCTCGCTCTGGATCATTTTCTTCGACACGCTCATCGCCATGCTCGCCGGGCTCGCCATCTTCCCCGCGCTCTTCGCGCAGGGCGGCAATCCGGCGCAGGGGCCCGCGCTCGTGTTCAACACCCTGCCGATCACGTTCGAGTCCATCCCCGGCGGCCTCGGCTGGCTCTGGAACGGTCTCTTCTTCCTGCTTCTGGCGATCGCCGCGCTGACCAGCGGGCTCAGTTTGCAGGAGGCGGTCGTGTCCAGCTTCATGCAGAACCTGAATCTCTCGCGCCGGGCGTCCGTCATCCTCTCCACCGTGCTGATTACCGCTTTCGGATGCGTGATCTCGTTCAGCGTGAACGACTGGTCCGGCCTTTCCGGCCTGCACTGGTTCCTCACGAAGCTGTTCGGCAGCGTGAAGGGCAGCCTCTTCGATCTGGTCGACTATGTCGCCAGCAACTGGGTCCTGCTCCTGAACGGCCTTGCGGCGGCGTTCTACGCCGGCTGGGTCTGGGGCACCAACGGGGCGGCACGCGAACTCTACCGCACAGGAGCCGATTTGAAGAAGCTTTCCAGAATCCAGAAATTCAACCGCACGCGTCTCCCGATCATTTCCTGGTCCGTGTTCATCCGCTTCATTTCTCCCGTGCTGATCTTCGTGACGTTCCTGTCCGCCGCCGGATTCTTCCAGAAGACGACGACGCCCGCAGAACCCGAACAGCCCGCGCAGGAAGCCGTGCAGACGTCCGCGGCTCAGCCGTCCGAGATCGTAGAGGTCGAGGCGACGCCCGCCGTCGAACCCGCGCCGTTCCACCGCCTGAAGGGCGTGGCCTGGCGTCC
>JBGUKN010000090.1:0-22493 GCA_045114455.1 Victivallales bacterium | reverse complement strand
CGTGCAGATGCTGAACCAGAACAAGGAGCTGGTGCATCAGGACGTGATCTACATGCACAAGGAGCGCAACGGCATCGACGTCGAGATAGCCATGCAGTACAATGCCGAGTTCCAGGAAAACATCTTCAGCTACGCGAACAACATCTGCACCGGCGAGGGCGGCACGCACATGACCGGATTCCAGTCCGCGCTCACCCGCACCGTGAACAACTACGCGAAGGCGCAGAGCCTCATCAAGGGCGACAAGCCCATGACTGGACAGGACATGAAGGAAGGGCTCACCGCGATCGTCAGCTGCAAGGTCCCGGATCCGCAGTTCGAAGGCCAGACCAAGACCAAGCTCGGCAACAGCGAGGTCAAGGGCATCGTGGATTCCATCGTCAGCGAATGTCTTTCCACTTTCCTCGAGGAAAACCCGGAGGTCGCCCGCCAGATCGTGGAGAAGGCCATCGTGGCTTCACGTGCACGCGAAGCCGCCCGCCGCGCCCGCGAGGAAGTCCAGCGCAAGGGCGCGCTCGAAGGGTTCTCCCTCCCCGGCAAGCTCGCCGACTGCGAATCCAACGACCCGGAGATCTGCGAACTCTTCATCGTCGAAGGTCAGTCCGCAGGCGGTTCCGCCAAGGGCGGCCGTGACAGCAAGTACCAGGCGATCATCCCCATCCGCGGCAAGCTCCTGAACGTGGAGAAAGCCCGCACGGACCGCATCTTCGAGAACAAGGAGATCCAGTCGCTGATCGCCGCCATCGGATGCGGCGTCGGCAACGACGAATGCCATCTGGAGAAGCTCCGCTACAACAAGATCGTGCTCATGACAGATGCCGACGTCGACGGTTCCCACATCGCCACGCTGCTCCTCACGTTCTTCTTCCGTCAGCTCCGCCCGCTCATCGAGACCGGGCACATCTACCTCGCCAAGCCCCCGCTGTACAAGGTCACGAAACGCAAACAGGAACGCTACATCGACAGCGACGAACAGCTTGACCGCTATTTGGTCGAGCTCGGCTGCGGCGATGTTCAGGTCTCCGACATGGCCGGAAACGCCCTCTCGCAGGACGACATCATGCGGATCTTCTCGTATGTGACACGGGCCCGCGCGGTCACGCAGGGACTCCACCGCCACGGCGTCGATCCGCAGAAGTATTTCTCGCTGGCACGCGACGGCGTTTTCCCGTTCGACCTGGTGATCGTCCACGAGAACGACGGTTCCGTGAGCGAGACGTTCGTGTACACGCCGGAAGAGGAGGCCGAAGTCATCGCCGAGGCGGAAAAACGCCTTCCGCCGCGCGAGATACCCGAAGGCCTTCCTGAAGGAACGCCCCTGGGGCTGCACCCCGCCATCGACGTGGTGCGCCTCTACGAGTCGAAGGAATGCGAGGAGCTGGGACGCGAGATCGCTGCGTCCGGCGGCGACCCGAAGAACATCTTCTACGGCACGGAGCCGCTCTACCGCATCCGCACCGGCGCGTCCGTGGACGATTCCAAGTCCGCCGAGACGGCAGCGTCCGCCGCGCAGAACGAATTCAAGACCGTCAACTCCATGGAACAGCTTTTCGAGGCCGTCAAGCTGCAGGGCCGCGAAGGACTCGCGCTCCAGCGGTACAAAGGTCTCGGTGAAATGAACCCGGAACAGCTCTGGGAGACCACCATGGATCCCGCACGCAGAAAAATGATCCGCGTCACGATGGAGGACGCTGTCGAGGCCGAACGCATCTTCACGCTCCTCATGGGCGATGCCGTCGACCCGCGCCGCGAGTACATCGAACGCCACGCCGCAGGCGTCAAGGATCTTGACATTTAACATTTTCACACCGAAAGGAATCCACCAGCCATGGCGGACAAAGAATCCAAGAAAGCCGCAGCGGCGAACGCCGCGCCCGACCGCGATAAGAACCTGAACGTGACCCTCGCGCAGATTGAGAAGGAGTTCGGCAAGGGCTCCATCATGCGCCTCGGCGACAACCATACCGTCGACGTCCCGGTCATCAGCACCGGCGCGCTTTCGCTCGACATCGCGCTCGGCATCATGGGCCTGCCCCGCGGCCGCATCATCGAAATCTTCGGCCCCGAATCCTCCGGCAAGACCACGCTGTGCATGCACGTGATCGCGAACGCGCAGAAGGCGGGCGGCACGGCGGCGTTCATCGACGCCGAACACGCCGTCGATCCGGCCTACGCCAAGCGCATCGGCGTGAACATCGACAATCTGCTGATCTCCCAGCCGGACTGCGGCGAAGACGCCCTGAACATCGCCGAAATGCTCGTCCGCAGCAACGCCGTCGACGTGCTGGTGATCGACTCCGTCGCCGCCCTCGTGCCGAAGAGCGAACTCGAAGGCAACATCGGCGACTCCTTCATGGGCCTTCAGGCCAGACTGATGTCCCAGGCGCTCCGCAAGCTCACGCCCGCCATCAGCCGCAGCCGCACCTGCTGCATCTTCACCAACCAGATCCGCGAGAAGATCGGCGTGATGTTCGGCAACCCGGAGACCACCACCGGCGGCAACGCCATGAAGTTCTACTGCTCCATCCGCCTCGATATCCGCCGCATCCAGGCCATCAAGAACGCCAACGGCGAATCCGTCGGCGCCCGCACGAAGGTCAAGGTCGTCAAGAACAAGCTTGCCGCGCCGTTCCGCGTCGCAGAGTTCGACATCAACTGGAACGAAGGCATTTCCCGCATCGGCTCCATCATCGACGTCGCCCTCGACATGGGTATCATCGAAAAACGCGGCTCCTGGTTCTCCTTCGGCAGCGAACAGCTCGCCCAGGGACGCGATGCCGTGAAGGCGCTCCTCACCGAGAAGCCCGAACTCGCCGACGCCATCTACCAGAAGATCAAGGAAGTCCTCGCCGCTCAGAAGGCCGGGGTCGCGGCGGAAGACGCCGCCGCTCCGGCGGACAACGCCGACCAGGTCAATGCGTAATTGCTTCCCATATGTCCGCCGGGTCCCGGATCCGGCTGGACTCTTTCCCGGTTTTTGCACCGGGAGAACCCTTTTTGTCTTTACGGCCGCCGTTCCGCTTCTGTTGTTTTCCGGCATGACGGAGGCATCCGCGCAGGATGCTGCGCCATCCGCGTCCGCTGTCGTCCCGGCGGAACCGGAAAAGCCCTCGTATCCGGATAAAGAATCCGGCGACCGGGCGCGTGCCGACGGGGAATATGGCGCGGCGGCGAGTTTCTACCGGCAGTACCGTGCGAAGGCGGAACAGAACGGCGATGCGGAGGCGCGCAAGGACGCGTATGCCCGCGAGCTTGACGCCCTGATCCTCGCGAACCTCGCCGATTCCGCGCAGAAACTTCTGGAAGAATACCGGGCTGCGTTTCCGCAGCTGAACGCGAACTCCGTCAGCCTCTGGCGGGCGGAGATCCTTTTGCTCCAGCGTAAAGCCGACGACGCGGACAAACTGCTCCGGAAGCTGATTCCGGCCCTCGAAAAACTCGACCCGGGCTATTACCGGGCGCTTTCCTGCGCGGCATTCGTCGCCGAACTCAAAGGCGACCACGAAGCCGCCGCGAAATATTACGGCGACATCGCCGCGAACGCGGGCGTCAAGACGTCGTTCGGACGCCGTGCGGCGGAGCGCCAGGCGCTTTCTCTGGCCGCGCTCGGCAAATATGCCGACGCATACGGCGTCCTCAACTCTCTGCCCGTGGCGGACAACAAGCGCGACGTCGACGCGCTTAAACTCCTTTCGTTCTGCCTGAAGCTTTCGGAGAAGGGCGCCGAGGCCATCGCGGAGGACTGGGGCGACATCCGGTCCGTCTCCGCCCCGCGCAAGGACAATCTGTTTTTCCTCGCGGCATGCCGCATCGGCGAGGAGTTCTCCAAACGCGAAGACTATGTGCGCGCCGCCGAGGCGTTCCATCTGGCGTATTCCTTTGCCGCCGTCCGGGAGGACGCGTTCGACGCGATGACGCGCCTGATCGGGGCGTTCCAGCGTCTGGATGACCGGAAGACGGCCGCCGATCTTGCCGTACGGATGCTGTCGCTTTTCAAGGACGCCCGGCTGGCTCTCGATTTCAAGCTTCAGATCGCGTCCATCCTGTTTCAGGCGGAACGTCCGGACGATGCGCTGGATGTCTGCCTCACCTGCATTTCCGATGCGTCCGTGCCTGTCGCCGAACGCGAATCCGTCTACCGCAAAGTTCTCGACATGATGATCGCGGAGAAGGCGTTTCCGTCCGCCCGCAAGTTCGTGGAGGCGTTTGACACCGCCCCCGAAAAGAAATCCGCCCGTGCAATGGACCTGGCGGAGATCGCATGGCGCGAGAACAAACCCGCCGAGGCCGCGAAGCTCTACCGCGCCGTCGGCGAATCCTCCCCGGAATTCCGTTCGGAGGCCATGCTGAACGCCATGCGCTGTTTCCTGGAAGCCGGTCTTTTCCCCGATTTGCTGGATACTGCCGCGCAGCTCCGCAAGGCGGATCCGGACCGCCTTGAACCCGAAGCCGTTTACCTTTCCGCCATCGCGCAGGACAAGACCGGCGATTCCGCGGCTGCCGCGCAGAGCTATCTGGACTATGAGAAAGCCGCGCCGAAGACGTCCGAAACGCTGGAACGCCGCGGCTCTGCCCTTTACGCCGCCGGACGGCTTCTGATCCGTCTCGGCGAACCCGGCAAAGCGCTGGACTGTCTCCGGCGCCTCCGCCAGAACTACGCCGAGCTTCCTGTTTCCGAACCGGGCCGCTACTGGCTGATCCATGCGCTGTACGCGTCCGGCGACGACGTCGGCGCGGAACGCGAATCCTGGCGTTTTATTGAGGACGATCCCGATTCCGAGTACGCTGGCGCGGCTCTGCTGCGCCTCGCGGAGCATTATCGCGGATCCGGGTCGGTCCAGCATGCGGAAACCACGATCGACCAGCTTCTGAATCAGGAGAAATACCCGAAAATCCGCGCCCGCGCCTCCTACGAAAAGGCGCTGATTGCCTATCAGCGCGACGATTTCGTGTCCGCGCTCGCCGCGCTGGATGCCATCGACGGGCTTTCCCCAGATGCCGCGCTGCAGGGGGACGCCCACTATCTCCGGGGCGACATCGCACGCGCCACCCATGATTTTTCGAAGGCCCGTGCGGAATACGAAGCCGCAGCGAAGGCCGTTCCCGGTTCCCTGCTGGAACAGGCCGCGCTCGGTTCCGCTGCGGACTGCATCTATGCGCTTGCGACGGGATCGGCCGTCGAATCGAAGCAGAAGGAACCGCTGCCTGCGGCTTCGCAGACGACGGCAAAGCCCGCATCCGCGCAGGAGGAGGGCGGGACGAAGCCTTCCTCCACCGCACAGCCTGCCGCCGCACAGCCCGCAGTCGTCTTTCCCTCCGCCGAGGCATGCCGTCTGGCGGCCGCCGCCTATCAGGCGCTTCTGAAACTCGACAATCTGCGTCCCGAATACCGCGCCATGGCCGTTTACAAGTCCGGCCAGTCTCTCTGGAAGGCGGGCGATGAAAAAGCGGCGTTCGACCTCTTCCGCCAGATGATCTATCTGGTCCCCGCGCGAGATGCCGCGTCCAGGCCCGTGGAGGCCTTCTGGGTTTTCCGTGCGGTCGACGCCCTTGAAACCCTCGCGCACAAGGATCCGTCCGTCTCCAATGTGGAGTCCGCCGTTTCCGCACTCCGCTGGCTGGAGCAGACCGGCACGGCGGACCAGGCTTCGATCCGCCAGCGGATCCGCGCCCTCCGCAAGAAACAGTATCAGCCGCCGCTCCCGGCGTCTTCCAATACAACACCCAGTCAGGAGTCATCCAAATCATGAAATATTTTTCCATGCTTCAGCAGGGCGGCCCCGTGATCGCGCTGATCGCCCTCTGCGCTCTGATCGCCGCGTTCATCTTCATCCAGAAATGGTTCGAGTTCTACCGCGCCCAGGTGAACGTCAACGAGATCGTCACCGGTCTCATCAACGTGCTCCGGCGCGAAGGCATGATCGAGGCGATCACCCTGTGCGACAACTCGCCCGGCCCGATCCCGCGCGTCCTCTCCAGCGCCATCCGCGCCTACAAGGAAGGCGACGACATCCGCGACTCCCTCGCCACGCAGACGCTGATCGAGGTGCCGCGTCTGGAATCCCGCCTCAACATCCTGGCCACGCTCGCCTATGTGACGCCTCTGCTCGGCCTGCTCGGCACGGTGCTCGGCCTCGTGGATTCTTTCCAGACCATTACGGCCAATCCGGACGCCGCCGTGACGACCCTTCCCGAGCTGTCCAAGGGCGTATACAAGGCTCTCCTCTGCACGGCCGCCGGCCTCTCCGTCGCCATCCCGTGCCACATCGCCTACAATTACCTGGTCTCCCGCGTGCAGGATTTCTGCACGGATATGGAGAAGGCCTCCGCCGAGATCATGTATTTCTTCCGCCACCACAAAAAAGAGAACGGCGACGATCATGTCGAATGAAGCTCCGATCCAGGTAAAGACCAAGCTCAAGATCTTCAGCGGCCTGCCGAGTCTGGTCTTGTATTTCTGCGTCTTCTTCATCCTGCTTGTCTTCTTTATGCTCAGCTCGAACTTCGTCCCGCTCCGCGGCATCGAGGTAAGTCTTCCCAGGACGGGAGGCCGGCTGATCTACACCTCCCGCAACTACGTCGTGACCATTGACAAGGACAGCCGCATTTACTTCAATGACGCCGCGGTCTCAAGCGTGGAAGAACTGAAACGCCAGCTTTCCGAATCCCTCAACGCGCACGGATTCCTGCCGGAAGAGGAACGCGTCATCATCCGGTGCGACGTCCATGCGCCGCTCACTGCCGTTGCGGAAGTCCTGTCCGTCGCCGAAGAGCTGAACGTCAATGCGCTCTTCATGTCCGCCGGGCCGCAGCGCGGCAGGACGACCAGTTTCACCGAGCCCGAGTTATGACGGACGCCTCTGTACACTGCCTGCTTCCCGTCGACGAGTCGGCGCCGCCGGAACGCCTCCGCTGGCCTCTGCTGCTGGCAGTGGCGGCGTCGGTCATCCTGGTCCATCTCGCGCTTTTCACGGTCTTCACGCCTCTTGCGCCGGAGCCGGTCGGCAATGCGTCGCGGGGCGATCACGCCACGTCATTCCTGTCATCCCGTGCCGTAAATGCCGATCCGGTTTTCCTGAAGACAGTCGACATGTATGATCCGATCTCGTTTCTGCATCCCCCGGAGGCCGTCGGTTTTTCCTTTTTCCGCACGGCGCAGATGGAAACCGGCCCCGATGCGCCGTTCGAACTTCCGCTTCCGGAGAAAACCTTCTCCGCGTCCCGGCCCCCGCAAATCGCCCTGGCGCCGGTGATCCGTCCGCTTCTCCCGGATGTTTCCGATTCCGGATCGGAGAAAAATCTCCCGGCGGCAGCCCCGGCGTATCCGTACTGGGCTGCGGATTCCGTCTCCGGCGTGGTCTTTCCGGCGTTTCAGCTCAGTGCGACGTCCGAACGCATTCTTCAGCGGCAGAAACCGTCGAATCCGTCGGTTTTCCAGATCAAGGCGCCCGTTCTGCCCGACCTTCCATATGAGGCGGTTCTGGAGGAATCGTGCGGCGTCTCCGACTTGGATCTGGCGGCGCGCGCCTGGCTTGACACCCTTTTGAATTCGTCCGGCTGTCCCGCCGGATTGAAAAGCGACCGCGGTTTCTGCCGGGTCGTCTGGTCCGCCAAAGCCTTTGGAAAGGAGCCGTCCACACGATGATTCCGATCCCGTTTGACCGTATTTTCGTCTGGTACTTCGGCACATGGTTTTTCGTGATCGCGCTGCTGTGGATATGCGACGAGCTCCGCAAACGCAAGAACACAAGCGATTCGGTCGTGAAGGACCGCCTCTACCTTTGCGGCAAATGCCGCCTCACGTTCCTTGCGCGCGACGACCACGAGCATTTCGTCCGATGTCCGCGCTGCCACGAGATGTGCTTCTTCCGTCAGAGCAAACGCTTCTGAGGAGAATAATTCCTCCGCTGGAACCGTGCGCGGCTTGTGCTCGCGCACAACGTGTGCGAAACAGCGCCGGGCTTCGTTCAAGCACAAAAAAACCGGTTTTCGTGCATCAAAGCAAGATCGGGCGAGTCATCGTACCGGATTATTCCTCTCCCGCGCCCGGGACCTGCACCAGATAGAACCGCATGTTGTGAAGGAAATCCGGCGCCAGCGTGATGCCCATATGCGCTCCGCTTACGTGAATGACGCCCTTCCAGCGGACCGGCGACTCCATGCGCGGACCCCAGGCGCCCGGACTGTCGGGGTTGCGTAAATCCGCCCGTGCGCTCACGGCTGGCACCTTGCCGTCGCCGGAATCGTACCGCACCACGCGTAGAGCGCCGGTTTCGTCGACCAGCGCGAGCGAGGACGTCGGCACGGAGTCTCCGATGAAGATCATCTGGAAAACGTCGGAATCCTTCGGGTCCGGCGTCGACAGCATGGACGCGATGCGTTTTGCCGAGGCCAGGCATTTCTGAAGGTGTTCCAGCGCCACGTGGCGCCTTTCCACCGCCGTTTTCACGTCCGGCAGAAGCCATTGCAGGTCGGCGTCGGCATCGGGATTCGCGAGCCCCCATTTGTTCTGAATCCACGTGTTCAGGTCGTACAGGTCGACCGCTTTGCCGCGGGCGATGGATTCCTCGTCCGTTTTGCCCGGAATGGCTTTCCGTACGGATGCATACTGCGGGAACGGCATCATTTCGTAGTAGGACGGGAAGGTTCCGATGACTGCGGCGGGATAGAGCGGCGCGCCCGGCTGGAGCCGCAGGCCGTTCACCAGTTCCATGACGGTGTCCAGATATCCGCTGTTCGGCGTTCCGATCTGCATGAGCTTGCCGACGTTCTTCGCTCCGGTCCAGGTGATGGCCGGGTCCGGGGCGCCTTCGTCCGGCAGGGGCATTTCCCCGTACCGCATGTAGTACCGCGCGATCAGTCCGCCCATGCTGTGCCCCATCAGGTCGAACCGGATGGGTTCCGGCGATGTGCCGTAGCGCACCCGGTACTCCGCGTCCAGCAGGGCCTGCTTGGCGCGGATGAACTTTCCGAGTTCGATCGCATTTTCCGCGATGCTCCGCCGCCAGTCATAGTAAAACACGAAAAGCGTCGGACAGCGTCTTTGTTCCAGATGTTCCTTCGAGCCTTCCTGCACGTAGCCGGCCTCCCGGATCGTTTCGACCAGCGGCCCGTAGGCGTACATCGAGAATTCCAGCCCGATCACGCGGATGGACACGGTATCCAGAAGGAATGAGGCCCGCGTGTTGTTGGAGAGCTCGCGCAAAGGCTTTCCCCAGCGCATCGGCATGGAAAGGAGCTTCAGGTTGTCGTGGTTCGGCAGAGTCGGGGAAAAAGTCCCCCAGAACTCGTTTCCGGTCGCAGGGTCCACCAGGCGGGCGCCGAGCAGGCCGTGGATCAGGATCACGGGATTCCGGCGGATGCCTTCATACGCCAGGGATCGTCCGGTCGTCTTGCTGATGATCGTCTCCGAGGTCGTCAGCGGCGACTGGTACGAGCCGACCGCGTCCGGCTGGCAGGCGCTCATCAGGAGGCATGCCGCCAGAAGTCCCGCCGCGGCGGTCAGGATTTGTCCGAAAAAACGTGTCCGTTTCATGGATATTCACCTTCCGTTATTAGTTTCTGCTTGCCCAGCAAGCTCTGATAATCGCCCGAAATCCGCTCCAAAGCGGCCAGATACGCCTCGATCTGTTCCCGTGTGCCGCAGATGCTCACGCATCCGGCTGTCCCGCCGCCTTCGCACGGCATGTCCATCCGCCCGAACGCCAGGAACCCGCGGATTTGCAGGTCGGTCACGGGCGCGATGAAGACTTCCGCATGGCGGAGCACGGACAGGCCGAACGTTCCGACGACGTCGTGGAATTCCTTCGGCATGAGATATTTTGCGTAGTAGTAGAAGAGCGGATGGATCATGGAAAGCAGTTCGATCATTTCGTATGTCTCGCTGCAGCGGTAACGCGTTTTCTTCAGCCGGCGGTTGAATTCACGCTGGAACAGGATGAAGCCTCCCATCTTTTCGAGGTGCGTCATATAGTCGGAGGGACGGATGAACACCAGGCTCAGTTCGCGTTCGAACCGCTCCGGCGGCCTGCCCTCCGCCGCCTGGCCCGGCTCCACGTCGACGGGGAAGAGCATCTTCACGTCGTGGAGCTGCGGCGATTTTGCCAGGCCCCAGAGTATCATTCCGGCGATCGTCGCGGGACCGCGCATTTCCGCCGCATAGGCGCTGTTGATCCGTGCTCTCAGTTCCAGCAGGCCGTCGAACCGGAAAAATGCCCGTGCGCGGAAAAGGCCTTTGTGCGGCGTTTCCGCGATTTCGACCTCGGCCGCAGGGCTCCCGGGCGCGGGAAACAGCATCTTCCCCGCCTCGCCCCATTCCGTTTTCAGTTCGGTCAGGATCTCCTGCATCGCCAGCCCGTCCACCGGCACATGGTGGTATTGGATCCACAGGTCCGCTTCGCCGAGTCCAGGGTGGATGCGCACGAAAACGTTCAGGAGTCCCCAGCCCGGATGCCGGTACATCGTCACGTCCGGCGTCTTCAGCCGTTCCGCCCGGATTTCCCCCTCGGTCCCGTTTTCCGGAAGCGGCAGGAACGTCACGCAGGATGCGTTCATCATGCGGCGGAGCAGCCGGACGGCTTCCACACGCTTGGCGATGTTGGCGGCGTTCAGATACAGGACGCGCCGCTTGACGATCCGGTACAGTTTCCTGGCGCGCGTCGGATCGGTCCCGCCGTTCAGGCGGTTGTGCGTCCGAACGAATAAGGAGAGAAGCATGTCCATCTCCCTTTCCGACAGCGCCCCCGTCGGCGGATGCTGCGGATCGAACACCATCCGCGCATTTTCCAGCGTGCCGTCCGGCCGGAACTCCACTTCCAGCAAATCGGTTTCCGTCAGACGGCGCCGGTGCAGGCGGAACGTCTTCTGCATGATCGCCCAGTGCAGTTCTCCGTGAGCCCGGAGAAATTCGCCGAACCGCGACAGAAACCGTTCCTTTGCTTCGCTTATGTTTTTCGGCGGGGCGTCGGCCGGATACGGGGTCACGCGGAAGATGCCGAGCATAAATTTCGAGATGTCGCCCTTCAGGAAGATTCCGGTGGCTTTCCTCCAGCCGTTTTCGGACGGTTTCGCGCCCAGCAGTTTGCATAACTGCAAAAGTTTCAGGAAGATCAGGAAACAGATGGCGTTGAACGACCATTGGTCGAAAAGGCGCGTCATGTGGAACGACACCCACCGCCGGATCCTTGACCCATTGTCTTTCGTGGTTTCCGAAGTCGTTTTCATGCCGGTTTGTTCCCCCTGACGTGCCTGTTTTTCCGTTTGCGCCGCGCCGCCGTTCCGGCGGTCCGTCTGCAAACGCTTTTCCACTTTTTAATATACAGCTCTTTTTTCTTAGTTCAAGCTTTCGCTGCATTTTTGCTCCCGCACCGGTCTGCAGAGGACGGAGAACGGGATGGTTTTGCGGAGAAAACGCGCTTCTTTCAGGAAAAACTGCGGATTTCACTTTTTTCCGTTCGCATTTTTTCATCCATGCGCTATATTAAAATGACTTGATACATTGATTCTTCCTGTTTTCCGGTGGTGCCAGTGAATCCTTCTTCGCCAGTTTCCGATGTTTCCAAACAAACTACCCGTCCGGGGCTTTCCAAAAAAGCGAAATTCTGGATCGGGCTTTCCCTTGCCGTTTGCATCCCGGTCATTGCGGTCGTTCTCCTGTGGCTTGCCTACCGCGCGCTTTTCCCGAACAATCCGCGTCTCGTTGTGAACAGCATTCGCCTCGCCGGGAATTCCGGCTACTGGAGTCCCGCCGACCCTGACGAACGTCAGGAACGCATGGACCGGATCCTCGCCATTCTCAGCATTCAGCCCGGCGGCACACCGATGTTTTCAGGCAAGGAGGATTATTCCCTCGCCGTCATGGCCGCAAAACTCCGTTCGGAGATACCCGAGCTGGAACGCGCCGATATCCGCCGCGTCCTTCCCGACCAGCTGATCTTCGAGCTTCACGAGCGCATTCCCGTTGCGAACCTCGGCGCAAATTTCTATCTTGACGATTCCGCGACCGTCCTGGACAAGACCGCCTATTACGATGTTTCCGGGTCGCTCCCCTCGATTTCCTGCAAGCCCTCCGCGGTCCGCGCATCGAAAGACGCCGAGCCCTTCAAGCGCGGCGAAGTCCTCTCCGATTCGTCCATACGCACCGTCCTCGCCCTCATCCGCCTTACGCGCCTGGAGTTCACCGACGTCCATCCGAAATATATCTACATCGCCCAGGATTTCATCCAGTGCGATCTGCTGTACAAAAACGATCCGGGCGCGTTTACGATCCTGATCCCGCTTCGCGTCAGGGAGGAGCAGCTCCGCAATGACATTTTCGGGCGTCTCCTTCCCAAACTTGAATCCACCATACGGAACCGCGAGGACGAGCGTTCCCTGGATCTCCGGTTCAAGGACCGCATCATCGCGAAGAAACGCAGCTGACGTCCGTTCTCCGGGGGACCGGATGTTTTATGGACGGATATCGTGGATGGATACCATCCATACGATCTTTTTTCTTTTTTTTCGTCCGCGGTCTTTAAAAAACGGGTTGAAATGCTATATTGATGCAAAGGAAGGCCGTTTCCGTCGAGTGTTTTCATTTCCCCCGGACGGCCTGTAAAAACCGCGTGATTTCCGCCTCAAAAAGTGTAACCGACAACCCCATCACCGTGAGGAACGTATGAAAATAGCTGTCTGCGGAGCCGGAGCAGCCGGGTCCTACGCCGTGAAGCGTCTTCGCCTCAATCTTCCCGAAGCCGAAATCCTGCTCTTCGACGCTGCGCCCGTCGGGTTCTACGCGAGAATGCGCCTCCCCGAATATCTTGCCGGCACGCTTCCCCGCGAAAAGCTCATCCTGTCCTCGCCGGAGCAGATGGCGGACTGGGGGGCGGAGCTTCATCTCGGCGAATCCGTGACGGCCATCGATCCCGCCGCGCATAAGCTCACGACGGTCGCCGGAGAGTATTCCTGGGACGTCCTCGTGCTGGCGGTGGGCGCGCATGCGTTCGTTCCGCCCGTCCCCGGACTTTCGGCAAGCTCGCGCGTGCATGTCCTCCGCGAGCTTCAGGATGCCGATGCGCTGGTCGCGCTCTGCGAGCCGGGGAAAAGCGCCGCGGTCATCGGCGGCGGCCTGCTCGGCCTCGAGGCTGCCTGGTCGCTTCGCAAACTCGGACTTGACGTCTCCATCATAGAGACCGCGCCGCGTCTGCTCCCGCTTCAGATGAGCGAAGAGGAATCCGCCGTGCTGCTCTCCAATTTCACGAACGCCGGATACAAGGTCCATACGGGAGCCGCCGTCGACCGGTTCGATGAAGCCTCCGCTCAGCTCTTCCTCAAGGACGGCGCTGCGGTCCCCGCCTCGCTCGTGCTCGTTTCCGCCGGGATCCGCGCCAACCTCGAGCTTGCGATGAACGCCGGGCTCGTCTGTAACCGCGGCATCGTGGTGGATTCCGCGCTTCGCACCTCGGCACCGGACATTTATGCGGTCGGCGACTGCGCCGAGCTCAACGGCGTTGTCATCGGTCTCTGGCTTGCCTCGAAAGACCAGGGCGAAGCCGCCGCGGACATCATCGCGGGCAAGATCGCCGCTATGCCGCCGAAGACCTACCGTCCCAAACCCAAACTTCCTGCATTCTGAGCACAGCCGCATCTCGTTTCCCCCCGATTATCCGCATTCCGAAAAAAGGCCTCTCCCATGCCAGTCGAAATCGAACGTAAATTCCTCGTCAAAGACCTTTCCTGGAAAGATTCCGCAACCTCGTTCAAAGATTTTCAGCAGGGGTATTTCCCCACAGGCGAAGGCGTGACCGTCCGCGCGCGCATCGCGGGCGACAAGGCCCGCCTCACGATCAAGGGCCCCGTTACGGGCATCTCCCGCGCCGAATTCGAGTACCCGATCCCCGTAGAGGATGCCGCCGCGTTTCTCTCCGGTTTCTGCGTGCATCCCGTCATCCTCAAACGCCGCTGGTATGTCCCCTTCGGCGGTTTCATCTGGGAGATCGACGAATTCGCCGGGCAAAACGAAGGGCTGATCGTCGCGGAAATCGAGCTTGATGCGCCCGACCGGGAATTTCCGATTCCCCCGTGGCTTGGTCGCGAAGTCTCCCACGAACCGAGGTTCCGCAATTCCCGCCTCGTACGGCATCCGTTCAGCGAGTGGACCGACGAGGAAAAGCAGTGAACTCAAACAATCCTTTTTTCTGAACTTGACTGAACTCGACTCCGGCTGTTTCAGGCCGGAGTTTTTTTATCCCCGGGCAAATACGCGCGGTATGAGACTTCGATGAGATTCCTGGGACATATAGGTCGGATAAGTCTTATGTGACCTGTCTCGCGATGGTGCATTCGGTTAGGATGAGGACCTCGGCTTTTCTTTCTTCTTTTCGTTTTTGAGCTTGATTTCACATTTTTCGAATTTTTTTTGGGTTTTCGGTTTGACATCGGTGAAACAGTGTGCTATTGTAATAGTGCACTACCAAACAACAACACCATAACACAAGCCGTGAAAGGCAACTGTCATGAACGTTTCCGAATTGACCTTGAATTTCTCTTCCGGGGTCCCGATCTACAGGCAGATCGTCCAGCTGCTCTCCGGAAAGATCCTCTCCGGGGCCCTCGCTCCGGGCGAGAAAGTTCCGTCGATCCGCGACGTGACCGCGGAGCTGAACGTAAACCCGAACACGGTGGCGAAGGCGTACCGCGAACTCGAACTCGCCGGGCTCATCGAAACCCGACGCGGCATGGGATGTTTCGTCGCCGAGCGCGACGACGCCCGCCGCGAACTCACCGACGAGGAAAAACAGCGCCATCTGGACACCCTCTTCGCCTCGCTGGTCATGTCCGCCGGGATGTTCGGCATCTCGGAACAGGACGTCTCCGACTACCTGACCGCGAAACATGCCGCTGCTACGAAAAACAACAAGTGAAAGAAAGGACTCTTTCCATGAATATCTCCAATACCCTTGATATCGCCGGGACGCCCGCGTCCGTCAAGTCCGAATCCACAGTCGCATCCGTCCGCAGAATGCTGAAAAACGCGCTCATGATCTCCGTTCGCGACTCCGTACTGCTCAAACTCGCCACCGTGGACCTCATGCTCCTGATTTTTTACATCGGACTTTTCCTCAGCGGCTTCTTTCTCTATCCCGCTCTGGTCGGGCAGCCGTGCCATACGCAGGCTGAGTTCAACGCGTTCTACAACCAGCAGGAGCACAAGGTCATATTGATCGTGGTCGCGCTGACTCTCCAGTTCTTCGGCACGTTCCTCACGAACTTCCTCCTGCTTACGGTGGACAGCGAGATCATCCGCGTATGGAACGGCCAGAAGGCCGACTTCAAACGCGGCTGGCGCACTGCCGCCTCCCACTTCTGGAGCCTGCTGACATGGTCTCTGCTGATCACCCCGGTGAACATCGCGTGGATCGTTTCCATGTGCATCGTGATCCCGGTGCTGACGCGCGACAACACGGTGAACCCCTTCAAGATGCTCTGGCGTTCGATCCTGCTCCTGCTGAAGATATGGAAGGAATTCCTGCTCGGGATCGTCGGCATGCTGGTGATCGTGTACTGGCTGAACTGCCTCGTTTTCGGCTCCAATGCGATCTTCACGGCGATCTCCAGCCAGTGTCCGCCGCTCATCGCGTGGGTTCTGCTCTCAATCTGCATCTCCCTCTCCCTGCTCGCACTGTGCTTCTGCTATCTCTTCTGCAACGTCTATCTCTGCGGCCAGTACATCAAGGCCAGCGAGGGCGTGGAGCCTGACCCGGAAGCCGATCCCGCCGAACTCGCCTGAAATCCGTCAACTACATTCAACCATTCAAGAATCGAAAGGAAAATAGCTATGAATAACAAAACCGCCACAGCCATCGTCGCCGCCTGCGGGATCATCCTCGTCGTCTTCCTCGCGGTCGCCACCGTCAAAATCGTACAGGACCGTCAGCCCGAGCCGCCCGCCGTTGCCGAGGTCGAACAGCCGGAGGAGAAGCCCGCTCCCGTCCGCCGCCATGGTCCGAAGGTCAAGAAGAAAGTCGACATCGCGACCACGTTCTCCGACTGGGGCGGAGCCGGTCAGGACAATGCGCAGGACGGCGAGCCGCACAAGGAACTTCACGAACAGACCCCGGAGGAGGCCGTGGAATCCCTGTGGCAAGGGCTCGACACCTACCGCGAGCTGTCGGAGGAAGACAAAGCCAAGGCGAATTTCGCGCTCGGATTTGTGACCCTCATCGTCAACGCAATCGGCGATAACGCCGGAGCATTCGTACAGCAAATGAACGACCAGCAGCGCGCGGAAGCGATTGCGAACGCACAGACCGCCCTGACCAACATTAACGCCATGGAAATGGAGGTCGCCCCCGACATGACCGAGGAGGAACGCAACGTGATCGGCGGCACGCTCCAGGCCGTCCGCAACCTGAACGTGAATCTGCTGAACGCGCTTTTGTAAGCTCTTCAGATGAACCCTTGTCAACGATCACGGCGGACCGGCATCATGCACTTTTTTCCGAAAAAAACGTCATTTCTGCTTGACAATCTGCGAAAGACGTGATTTAGTAACATATTAGACCAAAACCAACGGAAAAGGAATCCGATCATGAATAAAAACAACGTCATCCTGCCCGTCATCCTCGTTCTGGCCGCCATCCTTATCGTCGGAGGCTTCATCATGCTGAAGAAACACAAGGACAGCGTCGCGCCGACGCCCGTCGCGGTCGTGGAGGAAGTCGCCGAAGAGCCGGAAGAGGAACCCCAGCCCCAGCCGCGCCGCCGTCAGCGCCGCGACATCAATTCCAGCATCAACCGCATGATGCCGGTGCAGAACAACCAGGTTCAGGGCATGCCCACCCGCGAGGAGGCCGTCGACGCCGCCTGGGATATCCTCACCGCCTACCGCGAATCCTCCCCGCAGGAGAAGTATCAGATGGCCATGGTCATGAACATCGCATCGAATATGCTTTACGGCATCTCCCAGAACGCCGGCCAGTTCATCCAGCAGATGACTCCCGAGCAGCGCGACCAGCTCGTCAATGCAGCCGGAGCCTCGCGTGAACTCCTTGACGCCATCCAGGAAGAGATGGTCAACAACGTGACTCCCGAGGAGGTCCAGGTGTTCGGCGGGGTCTTCCAGTCCATGCAGTACCTCAACGAATCCCTCATGGACGCCGCACTTTTCTGAGCTGAGCCGGAGTTTCCCCGGACAGGAAAGGGGAAAGGCATATTGATGACTCCAGAGGACAAACAGAACCGAACGTCCGTTCGGAAAGAAAAAAAGCCCTTCGGAAAGACGATTCTGCGGATTTTCATCCGGACGATGATCGTCATATGTGTTTTCTGTCTGTCCGGGTGTGCCATAGGCGCCCTTTTGTATCGGCGCGCCCTCGAACGGGGCGGCTACACGGAATCCTGGGACGAAGCCGACGGCCGGATCCTGACCGGGCTTTCCTACGGCGAAGGCGAGGCGAACCGGTATGACCTGTACCTCCATAAAAGCATTGATCCGAAGTCGGAAACTCCTCTGCTGCTTTTCGTTCACGGCGGAGCCTGGATGGAGGGCAGCCGCGGCGACATGGCGTATGCGTGCAAGTATTACGGCAAGAAGGGCTGCATCACTGCCACCATGGATTATTCGCTGATTTCCGAGGGACACCCGGAGATCACGATAGAGACCATGCTGGACGAGATCACGGCATGCACGGCCGCGCTCAAAAAACAGCTGGAAACGGAGGAATATCGCATTTCCGGGATGGCGATCGGCGGTGTCTCGGCGGGCGGACACCTGTCCCTGCTGTACGCCTATTCCCGCGCCGCGGATTCCGCCATACCCCTGGCGTTCGTATTCGAGAAAGTCGGGCCCGTGTCGTTCCGCAAGGAGTTCTGGGGCGAAAAGATCGCCGCGGCGCTGATCGGAGGGGGGACGGGGAACCCGGTCAGTCCGGACCAGCTCGACACTCGGGAGGCCATAGACGCTGCGGACAGTCTTTCCCCTGTTCATTTCATCGGTTCCGGCAGCCCGCCGACCGTCTTCGCCTACGGCGGCAAGGATACGCTGGTCAGGACCGTCCATCGGGACGCGCTCGCCGGGGCTTTGGATGAGCATCATGTCCCGAACATCCGCGTCGATTTCCCGAACTCGAACCACGCCATGTGGGACGACTCGGACGGCACGGAACGATTCCGCGAGGCCGTGCTCCAATACTGTGGACAATACCTGAAACTGTCACCGGTCTCTTCGCCTCAAAACGAGGAACAGTAAGCCCCTGCCAGTCGATTATGTGATACTGGTACGGAGGTTTTTCATTTCCACTTTCAAAGTATCGTTAAATGGTACTTGATTTAACGATACTTTGCGTGTGTGCGCGGGAAGGGCTTTTTCCGGGCGATCGGCGTGTCCAGTCGGACTGCCCGGCGCATGGGGATATGCCGGTCTTGCCGGTTTCACCGGGGCGTTGGCTTTCGTTTTTCTGCCTCTCTTGCATTAATCTATAAAATAACCCGAAGAATTCAATAATTTTTTATCGAATGGGACTTGTTTTTATGATAAGGACGGAGTATATTACAGGACGATTTATCGTATATCCCTTTTCACAACCTTAAACCATATCCCTAACTCTCTACATTGGAGGCTCATTCAAACATGGGTGAAATGCATTGCGAGAACGGAGTTTGCGAGATGTCTTCCCGCAAATCCTCCCAGATGGAGGCGCTTGACGCCTACATCAAAAGTCTGCCTCTGGCGGACAATCCCACCCGTAAGCGCGGATTCCTGATCCAGACGCTTCACAAAGCTCAATCCCTCTTCGGCTATCTCCCCGTCGAGGTCCAGTCGTTCGTCGCCGAACGTCTCGGCATCTCCCTCGCGGAAGTCTACGGCGTGATCAGCTTCTACAGCTTCTTCACGGACAAGCCGATCGGCCGCTATGCCATCAACGTCTGCACCGGCACCGCCTGCTTCGTGAAGGGCGCCGCTCAGGTCGTCGACGAACTCAAGCGCAAGCTCGGCGTCTCCGAAGGCGAGACCACGCCCGACGGAAAGTTCTTCCTCGGCGTCCTCCGCTGCCTCGGCGCATGCAGCATGGCGCCCGTCGTCATGGTCAACGGCAAGGTCTACGGCCATATGACCGCGGAAAAGGTCCAGGGGCTCCTGGACGACTGCAAAGACTGATCGACCCCATTCACCGACTAATCCTGGAGAATTACCAATATGAGAATTGAGTCTCCCGCGGCGCTCGCGGAATACGCGGCCGCCCTCAAGGCGCGCAAGCACGCGCCCGTCAAGCTGCTCGTTTCCATGGGAACTTGCGGCATCGCTGCCGGAACCGGCGAAGTCCTGAAGGCCATCAACGACTACATCACCGAGCATAAGCTCGAAGAAGCGTTCGACGTCGTCGAAGTCGGCTGCATGGGCCTCTGCTATGCCGAACCCGTCATCATGCTCACCGACGACAAGGGCAAGCGCCTCATCTACGGCGACGTGACCCCGCACCAGATCCCCGCCATCATGCAGTCCGGCCTTGAGGCCCCTGCCACCGGCACCCACACCATCGACCGCTGCTGGTACTATCCCGAAGACGAACAGCCCGCCGAAGGCGAACTTCAGGCGCGCATCGTCCTCCGCAACACCGGCCGCATCAATCCCGAAGACATCGACCAGTACGTCGCCGAAGGCGGCTACTCCGCCCTCGCGAAGGTCGTCACCTCCATGAAGCCGCAGGAAGTCATCGACGTGATCTCCGCCTCCAACCTCCGCGGCCGCGGCGGCGCGGGCTTCCCCACCGGCAAGAAATGGTCCTTCGCGGCTGCCCAGCCCGAAGGCGAAAAGTTCATCATCTGCAACGCCGACGAAGGCGACCCGGGCGCGTTCATGGACCGTGCCGTGCTCGAAGGCGACCCGAACGCCGTCCTCGAAGCCATGGCAATCGGCGGCTTTGCGATCGGCGCGCACAACGGCGTCATCTACATTCGCGCCGAGTACCCACTCGCGGTGAAGCGCCTCGAAAACGCCATCAAGCAGGCGGAGGAAAAAGGCTTCCTCGGCAAGAACATTTTCGGCAGCGGCTTCGATTTCAAGCTTGAGATCAAGTTCGGCGCGGGCGCGTTCGTCTGCGGCGAAGAGACCGCTCTGATCCACTCCATTGAAGGCCAGCGCGGCGAACCCACGTTCAAGCCCCCGTTCCCGGCCATCCAGGGCCTCTGGAAGCGCCCGACCGTCGTCAACAACGTCGAGACCTACGCCTGCATCGCGGCCATCATCCGCAAGGGCGCCGATTGGTTCAAGGCTCTCGGCACGCAGGGCTCCCCCGGCACGAAAGTCTTCGCCCTCGCCGGCAAGATCTCCAAAGTCGGTCTCGCCGAAGTCCCGATGGGCATGACGCTCCGTCAGATCGTCTATGAGATCGGCGGCGGCATCAAGGACGGTCGCGCGTTCAAGGCCGTGCAGACCGGCGGTCCCTCCGGCGGCTGCATCACCTCGAAGAACCTCGACCTCCCGATCGACTACGAAGCCCTTAAATCCATCGGCTCCATGATGGGATCCGGCGGCATGATCGTCATGGACGAGGACGACTGCATGGTCAACATCGCGAAGTTCTTCCTCGACTTCACCGCGGACGAATCCTGCGGCAAGTGCACCCCGTGCCGCGTCGGCAACCGCCGCATGCTCGAGCTCCTGAATAAGATCACCGCGGGCGAAGGCTCCATGGAGATCTTCGAAAAGCTCAAAACGCTCTCCGCCACCATCAAGGACACCGCCCTCTGCGGCCTCGGCCAGACCGCCCCGAACCCGGTGCTCTCCACGCTCGCGAACTTCGAAGACGAATATCTCGCGCACGTGAAGGATCACCGCTGCCCCGCCGGCGTCTGCACCGCCCTCATCCAGTTCAACGTGACCGACAAGTGCGTCGGCTGCGGTCTCTGCGCCAAGCGCTGCCCAGTCGGCGCGATTTCGGGCGAGAAGAAGATGAAACATGCCATCAACCAGGCCAAGTGCATCAAGTGCGGCGCGTGCTTCAACGCCTGCAAGTTCCATGCCATCGCCAAGATCTGACCGAGAGGAGCATATTACTACTATGAGCATCGTCAATCTTACCATCAATAACAAGCCCGTCGCTGTCGAGGCCGGTTCCACCATCCTCGAAGCTGCGGAAAAACTTGATATCAAAATCCCGACTCTCTGCCATTTCAAGATGGATGCGTTCCACGTCGAGCACAGATGCGGCTCCTGCCGTATCTGCGTCGTCGAGGTCGAAAAGCGTCCCAACCTGGCGCCCGCCTGCTGCACGCCCGTCATGGAAGGCATGGTCGTCCACACCAACACGCTCCGCGCCATCAACGCGCGCCGCGCCATCCTCGACCTGCTCCTTTCGGACCACCCGAAGGATTGCCTCACCTGCCCGAAGAACCTGAACTGCGAACTCCAGAAGATCGCGCAGGAACTCGGCGTCCATGACCTCCAGTACAAGGGCGAACAGTCCACGTACGAGCTGGACGAAAGCAGCTCCGCCATCCGCCGCGACCTCGACAAGTGCATCATGTGCCGCCGCTGCGAAAACGCCTGCAACAACATCCAGACCGTCGGCGTCCTCTCCGGCGTCGGACGCGGCTTCCAGGCCGTCGTCGCCCCTGCCGGCCTCAAGAAGCTCGCCGACACCCAGTGCGTCTTCTGCGGCCAGTGCGTCCAGGCCTGCCCGGTCGGCGCCCTTACCGAGATCAACTACAAGTACGACGTCTGGCGCGCCCTCAACGACAAGTCCAAGACCGTCGTCTTCCAGACCGCCCCGGCCGTCCGCGTCGCCATCGGCGAAGCCTTCGGCATGGAGCCCGGCTCCATCAGCACCGGCAAGATGGTCACCGCCCTGAAGATGCTCGGCGCGGACAAGGTCTTCGACACCAACTTCTCCGCCGACCTCACCATCATGGAGGAAGGCACCGAGCTGATCGAGCGCATCAAGAAGAACGAGAATCTCCCGATCCTCACCAGCTGCTGCCCCGGCTGGGTCAAGTTCCTCGAACACCAGTTCCCCGAACTCACCTATATGCCCTCCACGGCCAAGTCCCCGCAGCAGATGTTCGGCGCCATCGCGAAGAGCTACTACTGCGAGAAGACCGGCATCAAGCCGGAAGACCTCATCGTCGTCTCCGTGATGCCCTGCCTCGCCAAGAAGTACGAGGCCGCGCGTCCCGAGTTCACCCGCAACGGCGTCCGCGACGTCGATATCGTGCTCACCACCCGTGAGCTCGCCGAAATGTGCCACGAAGCCGGCATTCAGTTCGACAAGCTCGAGGATTCCGAATACGATTCCCCGCTCGGCGAAGGCACCGGCGCGGCCACCATCTTCGGTACGTCCGGCGGCGTGCTCGAAGCCGCCCTCCGTACCGCGGCCGATATCCTCTCCGGCAAGGACATCCAGGAGATCGACTACACGCCTGTCCGTGGCCTCGAAGGCATCAAGGAAGCCGAAGTCGACGTCGGCGGCATCAAGCTCAAAGCCGCGATCTGCTCCGGCCTCGGCAACGCCCGC